>JBDTPH010000091.1:0-27062 GCA_039932795.1 Chloroflexota bacterium | reverse complement strand
GGACAGTCAAATACTCCACCAAAGGCAGATATCAAAGAGCCTCGCTTGTCATACACTACAAGCGAGGCTTAAATGAATCATATTCTGATCGCCGATCCTGATTCGGCAACACGCAAGGCACTGGCTCTTTTACTTCGACGAAAGCTGGGGATAGATGGGATTATTGAAGTGGATAGTGTCGAGACCCTGATTCGCGCACTGGCAGAGACAATGCCGAACCTGCTTCTGCTCGATTGGAGGCTTTACGGTTCTCCCGCACCCGATACCTGTCGACTGCTTCAACTCGCCTACTCTCAGCTGAAAATAATCCTCCTCAGCGTAGACGCCGGCGACGCGTACGCGGCAAATGAGGCGGGCGCATCATTTGTACATAAAGGCGCCTCCCCTGATGAACTGATTGCAACCCTCATGCCGCTTTTGCGTAAAGAGGATAAGAGTGTTTGAGGCGGGTAAAACACCCGATAATTTTTTGCACCCTCAAAGGAGAATGAAATGCAAACAAATCGTTCCAACACTGGCACACTGATCGGAGGCGCACTTCTGCTCGCGTTCGGCCTGCTTTCGCTGATGAGCCGTGTCTTTGACGGCCTGGACTGGGGCTTCCTGTGGCCTTTTATTGTGATCGGCTTTGGCGTACTGTTCTTTGTAGCCATGTTCGCAGGCGGAAAGGGAGCTGCAGCATTCGCAATACCCGGCAGCATCATTGGCGGCATCGGCCTGGTATTACTCTTCCAGAACATCACTCAGCACTGGGAATCCATGTCCTACTTCTGGACACTGATCATCATGTTCGTGGGTGTCGGCATTTACATCATGGGCTGGTACGGCGAAGATGCAAATCAGAAGAAGTCAGGGTTTGGTGTGATAAAGGTCGGGGTTATCATGTTCGTCATCTTCGGTGCGTTCTTTGAGATGATCTTCTCATCGTTCAGCAGCATCCTGTTTCCCCTGCTGCTCATCGTATTGGGCGCATATTTGGTGGTGGCACGCTCCGGTATGTTCAGGAAACACGAAGATTCAGTCAATCATCCACTGCCCCCGACGAGTTGATCTAAAACCTTGTCAGGACAATTCAATCTTGGAAGAAGGAAAACATGGAACAGAAAAGATCTTTATTCGGCCCTTTATTATTGATCGCCGCAGGTGTAATGTGGCTGCTCATCAAATCAGACACGGTACCCTCGTCCAACCTGTGGGCACTGACACATATCTGGCCCTTCCTGCTCATCGCCGCGGGAGTCGGACTGCTATTGAGACCCTTCTGGTCATACACATCCATCCTGCTCGATGTTGTCATTGTTGGCGGGTTGTTTACGGCAATCCTTTACGCTCCTCAAATGGGGTGGGATAATCCATCCATGATCTCATTCGGCCAGGATGGTGAACAATTCTTCGGGCCCGGCGTACGCGGCTCCGGCAATGTCGTCAGCGAGACTCGCAAGGTCAGCGGCTTCGATGCCATCGAGGTTGACTATCCCGCACGTGTGCTAATCTCTCAAGGCACCACCGAATCACTCAAGATCGAAGCGGAAGATAATCTGCTTCCAGGCTTGAAGACCGAAGTGAAGAATGGCGAACTCCGCATCTACTATAAATCTGTAGATGGAGAGCACGTCAACCCAACCAGGACCGTGACCATTAACATCACCGTCAGGGAGCTTTCTGCTGTTGATTTCTCGAGCGCAGGTGAGTTGATCCTGGACGGCATCAAGTCTGAGGATTTGAGCATTTCGCTGGATGGCGCAGGCAACGTAAAACTCAATGACATCACAGTACAGGGACTCAGCGTCAATTTGAGTGGTGCCGGCAGCGCATCTGCCTCAGGCACAGCCGATGACATCAGCCTGAACATTAGCGGCTTTGGCGATTTCAATGGCAAGGAGTTGCAAACCAACAATGCCAGCGTCAACATTAGCGGCGCAGGCGGGGCAAGTGTTTGGGCGGAAGACAAACTCAGCGCCACGATCTCAGGCGCAGGCTCAGTCAATTATTACGGCTCGCCTACAGTCACGAAACAGATCAGCGGCGTGGGCAATGTAAGCCACTCAGATAAATAAAGTATCAAAATCAAATTCGTTCCACTCTGGCTCACGCCAGTTGTCATCTCGAGATTGCAAAAATCCGCCTGGCATAGCTACTGTCCGAGTGGACAGTGAAAACTCCCCCACTGGTTGGGGGAGTTTTTGTTGCCCATACATAGAATGGGAATACATTTTTCGGCTTTGGAGCAACACTTTCAGGACTGTTGTTATTGAAACAAGGAGATCACAAATGAGTTCAGGAATTTTCGCATGGACTTTGGTTCTCGTTTTGCTACTAAGCGAACGAGTTGCGCCCTTCCGCGTTGAACTTGAGCGCATCTATTACAACGAATGGGATGATTACGCGATCATCGGCTTCGAGGTCCACGAAACTCCAACCCTGCGTGCCCTGCATGAACAGATCAATCGCGAATTGAAGGATGTAGTGCTTGATGCATCTGCCCCACACGACGGCGACGCATATTGTTTTCACCTGACGATCGAGCTTGGACAGGTGGGAAATATCAATCCATTTAAAGAGATATACGAATCCCTGCCAGAGAAAAAGGTAGATCTCTCTTTTATGGCTAAGTCAGTTGCCCTTTTTTTTATGCAGACAGAGTGATCGAACCTGGTTCCTTCATCTGCTACAAAGTACTGCCTTTAACTGGAACAGAGTAGAGATAGTCTCGGTAGAAAACCACTACAACAGGTGCTACGCCCTCCCCTATACTCAAAAACTATCCACTCGACTAGTGTAAAACTCCCCTACGGACAGGGGCAGCTTTGTTTTTTAACGCGTAGGATATAGACACTACACGATGTACGGAGAAAATCATGTTTGCCTCTATTCTTATTCTCATGCTTTTCCTGCCAGCTGTCTTCCTGCCCTACACGCTGAATTCTTTTTTCTCCTCCGGTGAGTTGAATGAGATGGGAATTCTTCTGGACGTCAACGAAAAAACAAGGGAGGACCCAATGTCCATCAGCGGTCGACCTGACCACACTATCCACTTGGATAGTGAAGACTCTCCCATCGGCGGGGGAGTCTTTTTTGTGCTTCAGGTAGAATGAAGCAAAAGAAAATAAATCCATGAACATGATCATCAATATCCCCTGGTAGTTGGCCTGTGGATCTGGGAATCGTCCTGGCCGCTTTGGGTGCGCCTGATCCTGGTTATCGGCCTGGCCTGGGCGATCATCTATACGTTCTATCCCAAACAGGCGTAGAGATGAACGGTTATGCGTGACTAGTAAAAGAGTAAAAGGAGGCCGTATGAATACCATTCAAAAATCAAATACCAATTACACCCGCGTCATGTGGATAGCCGTGACATTTGCACTTTTAACAACCCTTGCCTATGTGCTCATGGCTTTTAACGTTCTGGACGTTGGCGACCTGCAAGTGGACGAGAAGCCCGCCGGCATCATCTATGTGGCAGCAGGATGCTACCTGCTTGGCGGCTTGCTGATCCTGGTCCGCCGCCGCTGGTTGTGGATGTTCGGCGCGGGGATTAACGCGCTCGTCATCCTGTTCTTCTTCAACATGTATCAAGGCCGCCCGGCGGTGATGTTCTCTCCAGGCGGGCTGGTCTCCAAGATCGCGCAAATTTTGCTTGAACTTGCATTGCTCTACATCATCGCAGTCAACTGGCGTAATTCAACATCAAAGGTATCGCCAGCCTCACATTGAATCACCAATCATGTATGGAAACGGAAAACATATGAAAACCCTTCTCGTCATCCTCTTCATCCTTGCGGCTCTGTTTTTCATGGGCTGGCTTGGATTTCAGATCAAGCCAAAATCGTTCCCGGCTCATCCAGAGCAAACATCCGGGTTGAAAACCATCCCCATCCCTGCAGGGTTACCTGCTCCGGTCGAACGCTTTTACAAAACGGTGTACGGTGCCGAGATCCCAGTGATCGAAACGGTTGTGATGAAGGGGCGTGCCACGATCAGCCCGTTTGGATTCAAACTGCCCGCCCGCTTTCTCTTTGTCCACAACGCTGGCAGGGATTACCGTCATTACATCGAAGCAACCTGGTTTGGAATACCGGTCATGAAAGTTAACGAGCGGTTTCTGGATGGCAAAAGCCTGTTCAACATTCCAGTGCTGGGCACGGTTGATAATGACCCAGGCACCAACCAGGCTGCAAATCTCGCCGTATGGGCGGAAGCCGCCTGGTTCCCCTCCCTTTGGATTACTGATCCGCGTGCCCGCTGGGAGCCTGTGGATGATACGACGGCTTTGCTGTACATACCGTTTGAAGGCCACGAGGAAAACTTCGTTATGCGGTTCAACCCTGAAACTGGCATGCTCGACTCGATGGAGGCCATGCGCTTCCGCGACTCGGGTCCACAGGCGAAAAAGATTTTGTGGATCACGCGCAATATCGAAGGCAATAAGATCGAAGGGACCAGGCTAGACGCAGGCGGCTCCGCCACCTGGCTGGACCAGGGAATCCCATGGGCGATTTTCACCTTGGAGGAAGTGAATTACAACGTGGAAGTGAGTGAATACATCCGGCAAACAGGGCCGTAGCTGCCCTGTCCTACTTGACCACACTGTCCATTCGGACATACTATCCTGTGGACAGTGAAAACTCCCCCATTGACGGGGGAGTTTTGTTACTGCAGGCATTAAACTGTGGACATCAAATACCAGATTGGAAAAATAATCATGCTTCGTAAAACCCTTCTTGCCTGCGGTATTGGAGCACCCGTTGTGTATGTGGTCACGGTCACTGTCGGCGCCGCCCTGCGCCACGATTACAGCCATATCGTCAATGCCATCAGTGAACTGCTCTCGAATGGCGCGCCGAACAAAGCGGTTCTGGATGTCATTTTTAATATCTACAACGCATTGCTGCTGGCTTTTGCCATCGGTGGCTATCTTGTCGTAAGAAACGGACCGCGTGCCTGCCGAATTGCGATGGGCATTTTCATCGGTATTCAAGTTCTGTCCTTCTCGTGGGGATTCTTCCCAATGGACCCAATGGGCGCGGAAGCCACCTTTGCCGGGACCATGCATAATATCCTGGGTGGGATCGTAGCCTTTGCAACCATCCTGATGCCGCTGCTGATGGGACTGGGATTGCGACGGGTGAATGGCTTTCAAAAGTATTCTGCGTACTCATTCGTTGCCTCCGCCATCATCTTTGTTTCCGGGCTGACAGGGGTCATCCTGGCAGGTCAGGACATCCATGTGTTCGGCTTCTTCGAGCGGATCACGATCGGCTCCTACGAGGTGTGGATATTCGTGACAGCCTTGAAACTACTGAAGACTGAGATGTTTGAACTGGTCGCCTCGTCAACGACGACCTCAAAACTATCACCGAACCTGGGTTCGTAGAATTGACACAGGCAAAGGAGTAAAGATGACATCATTCAACCCGTTTTCTGTTTTCTTCGACTCACGCCGCGTCAAAAGAAACGCCTCAACGAACTGATCACATTCGCCCGTACAAACTCGCGCTTCTATGCCGAAAAATATCGCAGCCTGCCGGAAGTCATTACCGACGTGTGCCAGCTGCCGCCAGTCACAAAGATCGAACTGATGGAACATTTCGATGATGTAGTCACGGACGCATCCATCCGGATAGCGATTATGGCGTCAGCAAAGCCTTTGGCGAAGTCGTGGCGCGCTACTATTCCTCACGCTGGGGCGTCGAGGCGATCTGCCTGAGGATCGGCGCAGTGTTAGCGAATGGATGACCCGACCCGGGATGAACGCAATCGGAAGATCTGGCTCAGTCAGCGCGACCTGATCCAACTGGTGGAAAAGAGCCTGACTGCAAATGTGGTGTTTGGTATTTACTATGGGATCTCGAATAACAAGGGAGCCTACTGGGATATTACAAGTGCCCGCATGGAGATGGGATTCGAGCCCATAGATGATGGGTCGACGCGGTTATAGTTGATAGACAGCTTGTTGCGTTGCCATCCAGAAGAAACACAAGATCTCCCGCTTCTCGAAGCGGGGGATTCGTTTTCGGAATTACCCCTTCGCAAACTCAGGTGTAGCGACCTGTCCGTCTTCGCCACAGCCAGACAATGAACGTAAAGAACAACCAATACGCCAAAAAGATAAGTATGACTGCAACGATAAAGCCTTCAATGCCTCTGCCTTCTATGGTTAGGCACGCCTGGATCACAGCAATCACCGCCGCGACTTTTGCGCCCTGTCTCCAGGCAGAGGGACGACGCCGAACGAGATTCTCTGGACTGCCTTTCATAACTACCGCCTTTCATTTATGGCATCATAAAAGAGCGATACAGCATAATTCTACGATCGCGATTTAAAATTCAATCCTGCACGGCACGCTCTAAAATTCCCTGCGTTTCCCAGCCGTTACCTTTGGCTACATACTGAATCGTCCCATCGGAAAGCAGCTCAAGAGACTCAGAATCCGCTTCTCTGATGACATATATTCTCATTTTTATATCCAGGAAATTTTTATTTCAGCCTGGAGGACTTTGAATTCCTTATCTCCTGTAATTAGCTCTGCTTTGTGATCCTTTGCCACTGCCGCAGCAAAACAATCGCCATAAGAAATGTTCCCATTCACCTTGAATGCAGCGGCCTGACGGGTTAATGTCCAATCAACGTCCACAATCTCAATCCCCATCCCCTTGATTTCATGAATATACTGATCCGCAATCTCTGGGGAATTGGTACGGGCAATGGAGTACCATACCTCTCCCAGGTTGACGACACTCATCAGGAGATTTATGTCACTCTCCACCGCTTTGTGAATCAAGCCTCTGACGAAGTCTGCTCCTGGCTCGTCTTCAAAAAAGGCCATCAATGCATATGAGTCAAGTACTTTGGTTGCCATGTTTATTTTCCCTTTTCCTTATCTTTGCGACGTTCTTCAACCAGCACTTTCAGTCCTCCCCTGCCTTTAAGAGAGCCCTGCATATTTTTAAGATATTGTTCGGTGACAGGCTTCAAGACAATCGCATCCCCAACATCGGTGACAATAATTTTTGTGCCATTCTTGATCCCATACTTCCGTCTTAATGAAGCAGGAATAACGATTTGACCCTTTACAGTTGCGTACGTTTCCATCTGATAAATATCCTTTATATACCAATATGCTACATCAACTATAAAAGTAAGTCAATGATATAAAAGTAATACTTTGCTTACAATATACTTTTTGATCGCGTCGCCCTTATCCCCCGTTCTTTGATCAGTTATCCCGCCTCTATACTGGCGACAATCCCTGCTGACCAGCCTTCAATCCTGCACGGCACGCTCTAAAATTCCCTGCGTTTCCCAGCCGTCCCCTTTGGATCTATACAGAAGCGTCCCATCGGGAAGCAGCTCAAGAGACTCAGAGTCCGCTTCCACACAGCTGCCCTGCAGATTTTCAGCTTTCAGTATGATTGTCTCACCGAGAATGCCCAGCACTCTAAATGTCCCCGAGCAGGGGATCATGGGGATGTTGAATATGCCCAGCGTGGAGCCAACATCAAATGGCTGCATGATCGAGAGGCTGATTTTCATATCCCAGCCATTGACGTTATGGGCGCTACCTGTCCAAATACCGATGAGAGAATCTGTTTTCATAAGGGTTTACCGTTAAAACGGGATCGGATCTGGCAATCTGGTATAGCTCATGCCAGCAGTGTGCAGCATCACAGCGCTCGCGTCGCGGTGACCCACAAAGTAGCGCCTCATAACAGACTCTCACCGCCGGGACGGTGTTCCAATGGTGTGCCCGACGCGGAGAACAGGCAGAGGGTGGTGATACGATGACGGTCCACCTCTTCGACACGGATACGGATACCGTTGACCTCCACCTCATCTCCTACCGAGGCCGTTCGGTTCAAGGCAGTCAGGACCAGACCAGCCATCGTATCGGCCTCTTCCGTGGGAAAACCAAAACCGAACAGGTCATTCACTTCGTCTATTCTGACACGGCCTGCCACCTGCAGACTGCCATCCGGATGCTGCAGGATACCTGGGTCTATCTCATCGGTTTCATCAGGCATATCTCCAAAGACCTGTTCCAGCAGGTCCGCCATCGTGATCAGCCCGGCCGTGCTCCCATACTCGTCTATGACAATTGCCATCTGCTGGCGGCGTTTCTTGAACTCGGTCAGCAAATTATCGATGCGGGTCGTTTCAGGCACAAAGGCGGCCCCCACCAGCAATGGCGTCAGATCCAGTGTTTCTTCCTCCGCGGGCTGGCGGCCGCCACCCCACGCGCGTTGACCGTTGTCCTGATCAGAAAGGGATGACTTCAACTGCTCCAATTCCTGGGAAAGTTCCCGATAGTTCAGATGCTCCAGGTCCTTTGAGTTGGCGATCCCAATGATCTCATCCAGAGAACCATCATAGACCGGAACGCGGGTGTGGGGCCGGCTCTGCAAAAATTCAGTGAGTTCACTGCGTGTAATGTTCGCCGGGAGAGCCTGCATCTCCAAACGCGGCACCATCACAGCGCGCGCCCGGATGTCGGAGAACCGCACCACGCGATGTAAGATCTCAAACTCGGTTGAATTGATCTCACCGCCCTTGTGCGACTCTGTAAACAGCATGGACAATTCTTCGGGGGAATGCACCTGGCTATGGCCCTCGGCAGGATGAAAACCGATCAGGCGTAAAAGGAAGTTACCTATGCCGTTCAGCAGCCAGATCAATGGAGAGAAGAGCCCGGCAAAGAATAACATGGGACGGCCGATCAGAAGTGCAGTAGTTTCCGGCTTTTGGAGTGCAATGGACTTTGGCATCAATTCACCGATAATCACGTGCAGTGCCGTCATAATGAAGTAGGCGAAGCCCGCCACCATCGTGCCGCGTGTGATCCCCCACCATTCATCGGGCATCCAGGTAAAAAGAATACTTAACAGTGGTTCCAGGGCGTGTTCGCCAAGTCCGCCCAGTAACAGCGAAGCAAGGGTGATGCCAACCTGGGTGGCTGCAATATAGCGGTCAAGGTCACGCACGGCACGCTGAACCACCGACGCGGCGCCGCTGCCTTCGGCAGCAAGCTGGTCGATCCGCGTCTTGCGCACAGAGACCATGGCGAATTCAGAGGCCACAAAGAAGGAATTCGCCAGAACGAGGATGAACACAACGAGGATTTCCATTATGACTGCTCCCTTTCCAGACCATTGGGTCTGTGCGCCACGAAGACATCCCGCTCATACTCATCACGGACGATTTCTGGCTGAAAACCGATCTCCTGCAGCAGCCTTAACCACTCGCGGCGCGCGAATAACCCACAGATGTGCTGTTCATGTTCCACCCGCGGCGGCCGGCTGCCCTCGCGTAAGACAAAGACATACTCTGTTGTATACATCGTGTCGCTCTCATCAGGGTCATACGACCACTCCAGGTAACGCAGCGCACGCCCATCCCCATCCGTGCCACCGTGATCCGTGGATGGCTGAAACGTCTCACGCACATTATCAGGCACAAACAGGGCAACCCCGCCCTTTCTGCAGTGGATAAAGGCCGTCTCGATGGCCTGATCCAGGTCCTGAAGGGTAGTCATATACTCGAGGGCGTCATGGATGAAGACCACATCAAATGCGCGTCCCAGACGCAGGGTCCGCATATCGCCTTGCAGGTGTTCACACTCCGGGTTCAGGCTGCGGCTGATCTCCAGCATCTGCGGTGAAAGCTCAGTAAGTGTCACCTCTGCAAATTTCGTTTTGAGATGGAATGCATTGCTCCCGCCGCCACTTCCCAATTCCAGGAAGGAGGCTGAGGCGGGCAGACCCACATGTGAAAGAACCTGCGCGAAGAAAGCGGCTTCGTCCGCGTAGTCGTCGGGAGGCGAGAGCAGGGGCCACCAGGATGCCAGTTCGCTGTACATTTTTAGCATGGTACTCCTATACTTACTTAATAGAACGATTAAAAATCTCATCTGACACACGCAATTTTTGATTCCTCATGATCTTGAGGCAGTTGGCAGGCTCCAAACTTGTTCATACTATCCATTCGGATAGTGCAGACTCCCCCATGGACGGGGGCGTTTTTCGTTCAACAGTTCTATCATAATCAAAACGATCAAGCGTTGGTCAACGAAGGAGTCCGCCATGAAAGCCTGGGTCAAAAAGAATCAGTTAATTTCATTCTTTGTTCTAACCTATGCCATCGCGTTCGGTACAACATTCGCTTACATAGCCCTTGAGCCAGGAGGAACCTTGGAGCGCTGGTCGCTGAGCTGGTTCCT
This sequence comes from Chloroflexota bacterium, assembly GCA_039932795.1. Classification (GTDB taxonomy): domain Bacteria; phylum Chloroflexota; class Anaerolineae; order Anaerolineales; family Villigracilaceae; genus Defluviilinea. Next base: position 16,848 of record JBDTPH010000091.1, on the reverse strand, counting down.
GAACACCTTTAGCCCCACCACCAGCGCATTGATCCTATCCGCTATCATCGGTGGATGGAAGGAAGTGAGACATTTTCTGTCCGGTTTTACGCGCTGGAGGGTTGGGATGCGCTGGCAACCGCCTGAAGCGTATGAAAAGCGGTATTCACTCAAAAGCGTGGACTTGTCCACTTGACCCACTATCCACTTGGATTCACTGTCCATTTGGACAGTGAAAACTCCCCAGTGACGGGGGTGTCTTTTATCGTTTGGAAATAAAATGAAAGCGTAGGAGAAAACTTTCATCAAAAGGAAGGTAAACATGAACGATCAATCACCTGTCAATCATCCGCAACCCGAACCTCTCCGCCGCCATGATGCAGCACAGCGCCGGACCAACCGCCTTGCCGATCCCTCCCGCGGCGGCAGCTGGGTCGCAGGCTTGATCCTGATCGTGTTGGGCATCGCGTTCCTGATGCAAAACATGGGAACCTTCGACTTCCCGCTCAAGAACTGGTGGGCGCTCTTCATCCTGATCCCGGCCTTTGGCGCGCTCGATACAGGAATAAGGATCTATCGAAGCGCGGGCAACCAGCTGACAGCTCCCGCACGCGGCTCCCTGCTCGTTGGCCTGGTCCTGACCTTTGTTACAGCATCATTCCTATTCGATCTCAGCTGGAGCTACTTCGGACCCGTCCTCATTATCCTGGTTGGAATCGGCATCCTGTTCACCTACAGGAGTGGAAGCAACGAATAAAACTGTTTAGCCAACAACCCATGCCTCACCTGTGCACATTGTTCACCATTCATTGCACTCTGGAGAAATTGCAGAAAAGGAGATTAATCATGTCGACAAATGTAGACCCTATTCAAACTCCGCAGGATAAAACGCCTTCGGTCAGCCCGGGTAATTACAGCCCGGTCACAGTAACTATGGAAGACACAGTAGGTGCGACGTTTCTTGGCATTCTCGCTGTGATCCTGCTGATCGGCTGGAGGCGTGCCGAATCACGCAATCGCAGATTGGTAAAGCAGTTGAGGACCGATGCAAACCACTCCCTTAACCCACAATGACATCATCCAGATGACGCTGCGCGTTGGGGAAGATTGGGCAATCGCCCATGCCAGGCGATTGCTCGCATCCGCCTGGAACGGATGGAAACAAGCTTGCAGTGGCTGGATGAAGAAAGCTTTGGAATTTTATGAATCGATCTGCTCGATCTTCTGCATGAATTCGTTCAACTTCTATGGTGGCAATACCGGCTTTATCGAACACCTGCTCCAACACCTGAAACCCGGCGGACAGTTATGCATCGGCTCGGAAGTGCTCAGCACGGAATTTACTGCGGAACAAAAGTCAGATCCGCCTGCGGTCTACGCCTTCAAACTGCCTCCGCCAAATGAGCATGTGGACGTGTTTGAAGGCGATTTCAAGAAACAACATACAGCCATCTGGTGGCGTGACCTGATCCAATCTTCAGGCTTGATGCAGGTGGAATACGGCAACGAACTGGAAGACACCGATCGGATCCACGAAGAACTTGTGCGCTATGAATACGAAAATAACATCGATCCTTTCGATGTGCAGATCTGTCTCGACCAGATCGAATGGGGCATCACACATCAGCCGCGCAAAACGTTATTTGTGCTGACTGCACGGAAGTGCTAACAAAGACAAACGGGAGCGATCATTGAGATCACTCCCGTTTCGTTTAACGGTATCCGCTTTCGGCTGCGGATGGAACGGGGTTATAGCATCAAGTAGACCGAAACTGCCGATAGATCCACCAGGGCGTGGACGATCATGAAATACGGCAAAAGACTCGGGCGCAGCTTGAGCATCAGCCCCGCGAAGAGGGCGAAGGGCATGTACATGCCAAGCCGCCATAGCATGAATCGCCCGTCGAGGATGAGTGGCAGGAACATGTGCTGCGCGCCGAGGAAGAACGAAGCGATCAACCAGGCGGCCCAGCCGTTTTTGATCTTCGCTTCGAGCCGCGGCATGACATACCCGCAGTAGGTGGTCAGTTCTGCAAAGCCGATGGTGAGCGGGAAAAGCAGGCTGACCACGAGCGCCCAGGCCGGCAGCGGGATGAACATCATGTTGATCGGTATCATGCGGTCACCGAAGATCGCGGTCCCGAGAACGTTCATGGGCGCGGCGGCGATCGGTATGCCGATGAGGCTTGATCCAAAGAACACGAGCAGGTCGGTCTTCAGGGTCGCGCGTGAAAAGCGGATCACGTCAAAGTAGCGTTTTCCTTCTGCCCTGAAGTTTCGCACAAGCAAATAGATGGATGCGATATTGGCAGGGATGGCCATAAAGGTCCACCACCTTGCTGACGCGTCCCAGGCAGAGGCTGTGCCTGCCGCGGCAAGGACCATCGTGATCAACAATTGAGCCAGCAGGAACAGGACCGAGCGGGAAACGAGCATGAACCACGGGCTGGCAAGGATGGATGAGGCTGAGCCTGAGACTGATACGGGTCGTACACTGGAGATGTTGGATGTTGTTGTCTTCATTTGACTTCCTTTTTGGACATGTACTATATATATGATTTCAATCTATTGGGCTTTATGAATGAGTACACGTGCGGAAACCGCGTGGATAGTACCGGGTAAATCGCACTGTTGGCAAACACAACACCCCAAACCAGGATGACTCCCCAAAGGATGTAGGAAGCCGAGCGAAGAAGTTTTTTATGGTCATTGGTATCTCCCGGTTTGTCTGCGATTTCGGGTCGGGAAGGATTTGTCTATCGAGTCATATGATACAGGCTGCAATAAAAATACTCCCCCACCCGTGGGGGAGTATTCACTGTCCGAATGGATAGTGTAGTCAAGCAGGTGCGTTTCTGAATGATCGCTACTCTTGTAAAATAAGCGGTTCATTCACAACCCTAAAATGAAGAAGATAGCTCTTATTTTGAGTCAGCGAGTTTATTTGCTCCCACCAGTACGTCCTCCTGCAAAATCTTCTGCATTTTTTCAGGTTCTTCAAATAAAGGGCTGTGAGCCGAGTGCTCAAATGTGTAAAACCCTTTTACTGGCGCCTGCAGCTGCTCAAAATAGTCCTTTGCCAACGCGTAGGAACACGTGTAGTCGTAGATCCCCTCAAAGAAATAGACGGGAACGGCCAGCTCTGTCACCTCTTTGCTCAGATCTGTGGCTAGCATTTCGTCCCATAGCAGGGCTACCCCGGAATGGGCCTTGGCGCGCCACGTAGTGACCTTTTCCATTAACGTATACTCGCGGCTTGCCAGCGATGGCAGGAAGAGACCCGTGATTACCGAATCCATGTCATGAGTCGTGCCAATGCCAAGGCTGTGCATGGCAGGGTCACGCAATGCACGGTATGCATCCGGTGTGCCGTCCGTCATGGTGACTGGTGCTGCTTCAAATTTTCGTACCATTTCCCGGTTTCCGTTCTTTTCGAACTGCTGAAGCATATACTCGTACGCCAGCCTTTCCGATCTCAGCTGATACGACATCTGAGCCACGCCAATGTAGGCATGGTACAACTCCGGCGCCAGTGCAGCCGCCTGTATACCAATGAAGGTTCCTCCTGAATGTCCCATGAGGTAGATCTTTTCTCTACCGAAGCGGTGACGCAGGTAATTCGTCACCTCCAGCGTGTCAGATATCATTTGCTCCAGTGTCATGGTCTCTGGTGGAATGTCGGCACGATACGAGATTCCTGAACCACGCTGTTCCCACCAAACCACGGTGAAATAGTCTTCAAGACCTGTAGGGTATCTCTGTGTAAGGAAATAATCAGGCATACCCCCATGAAGGTAAAGCAGCACAGGATTTGTTTTATCTTTACTCTTGATAAACATCCCTTGTTCCACACCGTTGATGTTGACGTGGATTTTTTCTGAAATGCTCCCTGCCAGAGGACTCCCTTTTTCGGTGACGAAGGGGATCGGTTTTCTGGGGCTCCATAGCTGCAGTACGCCCACAAGGATGAGTGTGCCCACCAGTACAATGAAAATCATGATCAACATGATGCGTTCCGCCTTTCGTGCAACTGATTGAATAGAAAGCCTCTTTATTTTGTTATTTGTCATTTTCTTTCCTCCATCGTTTATAGTCACCAGGGAGATCCAGCGCAGCGATGAGCGTCAACGGAATGCCCCACACGAATAGGCTCGCCGGAGCCCGGGTCAGCATTCCCAAAGCCTTGATCGCCCCTTTACCTTTTTCCGTGCGTCATACCAGAAACAGAGGCAGCCCGAGCAGTGAAAAGACGAAGAGGAATAGGATGAACCACAAATGCGCAGGTGTGAACGTACCGTTATATCCATCCAGCTGTTCGAGATCGAAACGAAAGAATCCCGCATAATGTTCAGGAAGTGAAAGCATGCCGCTTCGTCGAATGTAAGTAGTGAGCGGGATATATGTAAAAACACCGAACGCGAACGGAAGAAACAGCCGCAGGAAACGGCACGGTCATAGACGTAGCGCGGTGACGGGACCAGCTCATCCCCGGGGAAGGAGGCGGCGATCTCGTCCTGTGACGCGCCCCAGGCATCCATCCATGGAAGGAGAGCAGCGGTCACCGCCACGCCGACAACTGCAACCACGATCAAAACGAGTACTACCCTGAGAAATTTTTTCGTGTTGCATCTCCTTTTATGATTATCTTAATGTGAGGCAACAAAAAACTCCCCCATCACTGGGAGAGTTTTGTACTAGTCAGGTGGATAGGTCAATTAGGTAAAGTCTTTAGCCTGCGCCGCTCGATCCGCCGCCGGAAGCGCCGCCTGCCCCACCTGCACCTGCGCTGGCACCCGCCGAGTCAGAGGCCGACATCATGGCGACCATTGCGCCGAAGTTGGCATTGTCTGCCGAGGTATGAAACCAGACCGGCAACGGCACGCCGCCAAGGTTCTGGAAGTATTTCGCCCACTTGGTGCCGAGCCCAAACACTGCGGCATACGCCAGATAGCGTTCAAAATAATCGGGTCGGATGGCCGGCTCCTGCCCTTTGGATACCAGTTTAAGATATTCAGCGAATCCCTTCCAGCGCGCCAGCTGCTCCTCACCCAGGGGAGTGAGTATGGAGAAGAAGCTGGCATAGATCAACAACGCCATCGAGATCAGGAACATTCCCACACCGATCCCTGCAAGGATGGCATACAGGATCGCAACGGTGATATTGGCGCTGGACGACAGTCCCATCAGAAGGCCAGCGATGAAGAGTGCGATCGCAAGGAACATCACCAGCAGGCCGGCTGTCATCAGCCTTGATCGTTTCTGTTTGCGTTGAGGGTCGAGCCAGCCGCGTTGAGTGAGCTCCTGCTCCAATGGTTCATCGAAGAGTTTGTTTTTGGATGCCAACCGTGAGGCCACTTCGTTCATATTGATCTGCGTCTCAGTGGGTTTGAAGATGGCATCGAGCAGGCCCTGTTCGTGAGGCTTGAGTGGGACATTGGTTTCCTTCAACACTAACACGTGGTTCTTCGATCCCCAGAAGCCAGACTCCTCCCGCACTTCCAATATGCCGCGTTGCGCCAGGTCAAAGATCACACCCATGAAACTGTGCGGCAGGTTTGCCAGTTTGCCAACCAGCGCAGGCGGCACATCGCCGGGCGGGTTGGGTGTGCTCACCAGCGGGTTAATGTTCAAGTCACGGCCGTTGGAGCGGATGTATGTGAACAGGCCGAGACTTCCCAGGGCAAGTGTGATGATCCCAGCCAGAAAACCGGCAGGCAGTGCACGGGCCGCAGCGGCGTCCCTTTGTGCCTGTTCTATCTGCCACCTGGGCGTCACAGTCGTTAAGCTGTTGGGGGCGAATCTTGCTGTGAGAACAAGATCCTCGTCTTCAACGAGTCCGTTCACGCTGAGTAAGATGCGGTCACCTGTCGGAGTGGAGTCAAAGTTGCGGCTGAGGGAGGGTTGTTCGAGCAGAGTTGCCTGCGAGGGGTAGGTTAATGTGACGGTGGAACGCGCAATCGGGTAATCATGATCTTCGGGGATGGCGCGCCAGATCAGCGCATCGGCATCTCCTTTGCGGATGACACCATCCGCCCGATAACGGACGACGAAGATATGCGCTGCATCAGCCGTTGGGGAGAAGTTCCACGTTACCTTGAGCGGGTTGCCAGCCTGGACTTCCACCTGCCCGGCCTGTGTGCCCACTGGCATGGGGACGCCGTCAATACTGGCGTCCAGGAAAGTGAGTCCGTCAGTTCCAGCAGCAGAGATTTCGCGGAATGCAAAGGTGAATGGGTCACCTTCGAAGCTGAACTCGACCGTCTCGGTGATAATGGCAGAGCCGTCCACCTGGAGGTCAACCTGTACGTCGAAGCGCTCGGCACGGTAGGATTTTGCCGCAAGCACAGGTGTGGTGCTGAATAGCGAAAACAGCAAAGTAATGGTAAGGATCAGGGATAGTCTTCGGGTCATAGATTCCTCTATTCATATCTACGCAGGCTGGATATGGAGGTTGCCTGCACCGGCGGGTTAATATCCGCATAGTGTGGTCAGGAAGCCAGGTTCATTGGTCTGGGAGTCCTTCGTACCCAAAAGGCAAAAAGTAGTAAAACAAAGCCAGTGAACCACCCGCCGAAGGTAAATGAACCGGGAAATAGCATGACTGTGCCCACGCTGGCAAAGATCAATAGGACGGCCAGGACAGCGAACTCCCACATCCCATACAGGAAGATGAACGGCATATAGTGGGTTCCCACCACGAGCATGAAGGCCGGGTAAAACCAATTGATGTTATAGAGGGATGCCGCGCCAACCAGCAGCATGTTTAAGGGGACCGTGAACGCAACCTGCATTGCCAGTGCATTCATGGGATGCCCGCTGGGCAAACTACTGGGGCGGCCAGTCAGGCGCAATCCCAGCTGCGTCAGTGGAAAAATGAACATACCTCCCACCACCAGCAGGATGATCGCCTGGCGCTCACCCGCCCATGTGCCCAGGGCCGCTGAGGCAAGCCAGATGAGTCCGGAGATAATCTGTCCCATGGAGCCGCGCGCAAATGTAGTTTGCACATCCTGTTGGGCTGTCTTGATATCCATTCATTCCTCCTATTGATTTTTAAGAGGCAAGACTCTCCATAACCGGAGAGTCTTGCCATCCTATAACCATCTATACTGGCTTTGGCCGCAACGCCGTGATAAAGAGGTAGAGTCCGCCAAGGATGATGGCGATGGGCCAGAAGATCTCGGTGGCGGATGCAAAGAAAACGGAGGCAACTGCCAGCGCCGCGAGAATGACGGTCACGATCTTTGCCCAGGGTTTTGCATGTCGCAGCCATACGACCGCAAATGTCACGGCGAGTCCGCTCATCATGAAGGCGTTGACGTACCCGCCCTGTTTCTCAGCATTGATGAGACCTGCAATGGCTGCTGTGGCAATCATGGCAACCACGGTCAATGAACCGGCAGGGATGATCGCCCACCAGTTCTCAAGCGAGCGGGAATATAAAATGAAGAATGGAAGGGCAATCGCCAGCAGGAAGACCGGACCGAAATAGGCGGCCATGTCTCCGCCAGAGGCGAGCATGGGAGCAATGCTCAACACGCCGAATACATAGGCAACGATCAACGCCCAGATGCGGGTCCGGTTGTTGAGGTACACCGCCAGGAAGGCGATACCAAACAACAGGAGGAACATCGCACCGATCCATTCACCGCCCACCGAGTCCACCAGAAGAGTGACCGTTGCCAGCAGGAGCATCACACCGCCAGGGATCAGTGCCCACCAGTTGCGTGTGCGGTCCGTGAGGTATGCAGCAGCGAACGGGAGGAGCATGCCGAAGAACAATGGCGAGGCCACCGCCGCGCTGCTCACACCATTGGTAGCCAGTGCGATGATCATAGCCAGGCCACCGAAAATGCCAGCGGGGAAGAGCCAGCCCCACTGTGTCCATCCGCTCATGCCGTAGCTGACAAATCCCAACAGGCTGATCGCGCCAAAGACCAGGATCCAGACCATCGGTGAAAAATCTTCGATGTAGCCGAACTGATCTGCCAGCGCCAGCGCGCCTGCGCCGATCAATAACACCCCCCAAAAGAGACTTGATCTATTGACGTTCATGCGAAACCTCCTTTTGATTTCTATGATTATTCAGGTTAACATAAATTACCTTATAGATTGTCACCCTGAGCGTAGCGAAGGGTCTCGGTTTTAAGTCGCAGAGATGCTTCGCCTCGCTCAGCATGACATGACCAAGAGTCAACCAATTAAGGTTAAACAGAATAGTATACGCATTTAGGAGCATGTTGCCTCATGCGTTGGAGGGGTTTTTACCCTATCCACTGGGACAGGGTGTCCACACGGACAGGGTTGGTCATATGAACAGTCTTACATTTCCATCCGTCGAAATCGCCAGACAGCCAGAACGAAGAAGCCAAGTGCATATGCAAATAGGATTCCAGCCGCCACCCAAACGGATGCAAGCCCCAGCCCGCGGATCAGGATATTCTGCAACCCGGTCATCGCCCAGGAGGACGGCATCATCCGTCCAATTGCCGCGAACGCGCCCCCCGACGCCTCGAGTGGGAACCACATCCCGCCAAGCGCAGAAAACAGGAACATGGCGACCATCGAATATAAAATGACCTGCTGTTCCTCCCTGGCAATCACACCGATCAAGAGTCCCATGGATGAAACCCATAAGCCTAATGTGATACCCACCAATAAGACAGCCAATGGTTCGCGCAGGTAATCCACTTTCAACACCCACTGCCCGAACAGGACGAGCATCACCGTCTGTAGAAAGACGATCAGGAACATTGCAAGCATGTGTCCCGCGACGATCTCCCACGGGCGCATGACAGTCGTGATCAATCTTTGCAGTGTGCGGTTCTTGCGTTCCTGTACCAGGATCTGTGCGGAGGTCACCAGCCCAAAGATCGCGAACTGCACCAGAATTCCAGGGGACGATTGGTTGTATGGATTGCCGCCCGTCCAGTCTTCCTCTTCGTTTGCAACAGCCATTTCCACTTTGACGAGCGGCAGGCGTGAGCTCACTTCCCACTTGCCCCAGGCCAGCTCGAATGCCGCGCTCTGTTCAGCGGATGGATCTGGCGCGCCCACAATATCGGTTGTCTCGTGGCCGATCTCCACCGCGCTCATCAACTGGGATATCGGGACTCGCAGCAGCTGGTACAGGGACTGTCCCTGCGCGGAGGTTGAATCCGCGATCAGTTTCAGTTGCGCTGCCTTCCCCGCTGAGGCCGATTCGCTGAAGCCCTGAGGGAAGACCAACACCCCCGCCACATCGCCTTTGTAGAACGCGTCCATGGCATCCGATTCACTCATGGGTTCAATTCGGATCTCTTCCGAGAGGTCCAACCGTCCAACAAGCATTTTGTTCAAAATTGCGACAGGTTCAGGGTCAACCACTGCCAGTGGAATTCGATTATCCACGTTTTCATCACTGGCGCCGCGGTAGGCAAACCCCATAAAGAACGTGAATACGATCGGCATGGCAACAAGGAATAACAGCGAGCGTTTATCACGCAACATCTGGGAAAGGTCTTTGAGGGCCAGGTCTAAGATTCTCATAGAGTAGTCTCCATACTCGCGCTGAGCGGAGGACGTAGTCCGCAGACGAAGCGTATTTTCAACGTGCCCTTCGTCTACGCTGCGCTCCGCTCAGGGCGAGGCATTACGCAAAACGTTTCCTGAACATCATTGCTCCGATGGCAAACATCACAAGTCCCATGGCGGTCATCACCGCAAACGGAATGAGCAACCCACCCGTCGATTGGCCGTCCATGACCAGCCGCCAGGTCTTAAGTACCCATCCCTGCGGCGTGAGGTTGGCGATCACATTCATGGCTGCGGGCATGGCATTCGGCATATTGGCCGTGAACAGACCACCGAGCATTCCCAGCGCGGTCAAACCACCGCCGAGCACAGGCCCACCCTGACGTGTATTCTTCACGAATGCGATCAGCAATACGCCAAGTCCCGTTGCCGCGATGACCTGTCCCGTGAGCGCCAAAGCGACTCCTGCCGGGTCACCCCAATGGATCCCAAACGCGTAATGAGCTGCAACCATCAACACGAATCCCTGCAGAATAACAGTGATGAACACCGCTACGAATTTCCCGCTCAGAATGGATGTGCGGTCCGTCGGCGTGGTGAACAGGCGCGCCAAAGTCCCTTCTTCATCTTCACGCAGGATCGACATCATCGAGTATGCACCTGTAAAGAAGGCAAAGAAGATCATCTGTCCAGCCATCGTCAGCCCCATCATTTTTTGAATGGGGTCAACCGTATCTGCCTCGCCAGCCGACGGCGCGACGATCACGAACGCGGCCTTTTCGGGATGATGGAACAGGTCACGTTGAAACTCCCTGTACCAGTCACCATACCGCCCGGCCCACGAAGGGATTTGTGCCGCATCGGGCTGGATCCCATTTGCCTGCTGTCGTTCCATGATTGTTTGAAGGGCAATGCCGCCACCCGCCACGCCATCCACCATCATCGTGACCATATCCTCGACCACTGCAGGCCCAATGGATAATGTTGGGTCGCTCACGATCAAAACCTGCACATCCTTTTCACCGCTTAGATAACGCTCGGTGAAATTTTGCGGAATCAGGATGGCAACACCAATTTCCTGTTCGTCCACTGCTTCACGGGCAGCGCCTTCGTCCACATAATCGGTCGCCGTGATCCATGACTCAACACTCTCGTCAAAGAACATCGAACGGATATTGTCACCGAGTGGTGCATCGAGTGGAGAGTCGGTTGGCAGTTGATCCGCATTGACCACACCCACTTTGATGGGAGCCATGCTCACGTCGCCGCCGGTCATCCCGCCGAATGCGAAGTAGATCAATCCTGTGAGCATCAGCGGCGCGATGACCATCATCCCGATGGCGAAGGCGCTTCGAAATGAACGTTTCAAATCGTTGAAGGCAATATCCAGAATTTTCATGTCAATCTCTTAACGCACGGCCCGTCAAATGCAGGAACACGGTTTCAAGGTTCGGCTCCTGGATGTCAACAGACGTGATGCGTACACCTTGTTTGGACGCGGCATCGAAGAGGCGCGGCAGCACACGATTGGAATCATCCACCAGCGCGGTGATCTTGCCATCGAGTGCATCGATCTTCGCGACGCCTTCAATTGCCTGCCACGCATCCAGAATTTTCTCTGCCTCAGCATTGAGCGTGACGTCAATACGCGTCTGCTCACCGACCATTTTGATCAACTCATCATGCGATCCATAAGCAATGACCCTGCCCTTATCCATGATGGCGATGTGATGGGAAAGCTCGGCAGCCTCCTCCATGTAATGCGTGGTGTACAGGACGGTCATGCCCTTTTGATTGAGCTCCTTGACGTTATCCAAAATGTGACGACGCGACTGCGGGTCGATGCCAACGGTCGGCTCATCCATGATGACCACGGCAGGCTTGTGCAGCAGTGCCGCGCCGATATTGACGCGTCGTTTCATACCGCCGGAGAATTTGCCCACGTGGTCCTTCTGCCGATCTGCCAGGCCGATCACATGCAGTACTTCATCCACGCGCAACTTTAATTCCGCGCCGCGCAACCCATACATCTTTCCCCAGAAGACGAGATTTTCACGCGCCGAAAGGTCGGGATACAACGCAATATCCTGCGGCACCACGCCGAGGCTTTTCTTCGCGGCTTCCGGCTCCCGGAGAACGGAGTGTCCCATAATGCAGGCATCGCCGCTTGTCGGTGCGAGCAGCCCCGAAAGCATGGATATGGTTGTGCTTTTCCCCGCGCCATTGGGACCGAGCAGGCTGAGCACTTCACCCGCTTCCGCTGCAAAAGACGCGCCCTGCACGGCTTGAAAATCACCGAACGATTTCTTGAGGTTATTGACTTCGATTGCGTTCATAAACTCTCCTTGTTGTGTACCCATACAGTATAGACGCGGAACCTCGAGCAGGCATCTTACATTGGTTCAGTCTTACCCTGTCCGGGCGGATAGTTAATCCGTCCCCAGTATACGGATGGCGCGATTTCATCACAATTGTGCCTTCGGGAAGGTGGATATCCCGTTTCCAGGCTTGACAGGTTTTACTGCTTGACGGGAGACCGCAGGCGTTTGGTAGTGCTGATATCTCGCATGGGTATTTCCTCCTTATGTATTGTATACTTGCACCTGTTCAAATTCGCTGCCGCCTCGGCATTACTCCCTCCCGCAGGAGATTGCTGCGCTCACAGCGACATGGGCCATCAGAAAACCATGACCGCCCCCACATCGCAGGAAATACAATTTTACAGACGAGGCAAACATGCTGAAAAAGCAACCCGAGCAATATGTTTATGAATATATTGTGATTTTCGAGGGCGAGGAAATCGCCATCTACTATAGCGACGCCATCCCGCCAGATATTGGCTCATTACTCAGCCCGTGGGAGTTTGTCTCACCAGAAGCCAAAAATCAAAAAATCCTTCAATATATGGGACCTTATAGAGTCATCGAAGTAAATCAACAGCCGAAGAATATGGAGGGTAAGAGCGGCGATGTTGCCTCTCAAACCCTGGTCAATATCGTAGTGGAGAAGTAGTAGCGCCTGGTTTCTTCAGCGAGGATTTGATGCACATTTAATTTCAAATCGTCGGACCTTGGGCACTCTTCGAGTCTGCTTCGCGAAGGCTGGGAGGGATAACGCTGTGAGTTGAATTCTCCTCCGAAAGGAATCATCGTCTGTTGGCGAGCTCTACGGTTTTCAATTTATTGGAGGCGTGCCGCGAACCGGGCTGTCCCGTTTGCCGGTTGGAACAGCACAGTGTGGAACGTTATCTCGATAACCAGTTCTACGAGAATGTGAACTCTCCGAAGTGGCGCGACCAGCTGCTTGCCAGTCTTGGTTTCTGTCATGAGCATGCCTGGCTGGGTGTGGATCAACGCCTGGGCGATGCTCTGGGATATTCGATTATTTACCGCGATATCGTTAACTCCATCCTACATCAATTGAATGATAGCGGCCGCGCCTCCCATGCTTCACGTCGCTGGGCGTCGTTGCTCAAAAAGATGCCCGAACCCGCGCGGAATATGATCGAGACAATGCTGGCTGCCATCACTCCGCGTAAACGCTGTCCTGTATGTCAGCACCGGGATGAAAGGACACGCACCCTGTTATCCGTATTGGTAGAGGAGTTGGAAAATCCAGAGATGACGGATGCGCTGCAGGCTTCGGAGGGACTGTGCCTGCCACATTTGAGGCTGACGCTGGAACACGTCAGGGATGTTTCTGTTTGCGAGAAACTTCTGACCATACACCGCGAAAAGCTTGAGAGCTTGAGGGCTGAACTGGCAGAATTCATCCGTAAGAACGATTATCGGGTGATCAAGGTGGGCTTTGGCAGCGAAGGGGATGCCTGGCTGCGGGCAGTGAGCAGAAAAGAGAGGTACGGGATGGCAAATGAGGAACAACCACGATTACCCGCCCATAACTGAAAAGCTGCCTTTTCGTTTGACTATTAAGCTACTCAATAGTAGACTTTGAATCCCTAGATGTTGAAAAGAAAGTAAACCCCCAAAGGAGGACTCCATGGCAGGAAAACGTATGAGTAAAACTGAACTTGTGGAAGCTATTGCCAGTCAGAGCGGCTTGGAGAAAAAACAAGTCACTACTGTTCTGGACGCTCTAAACGATGTTATCTACAAAGAGCTCAAGGCAGAGAATGAAGTCATGATTCCGGGCCTGCTAAAATTGACAGCAGTCAAGAAGCCTGCTGTGCCTGCCCGTGAAGGGATCAATCCCTTTACCAAAGAGCCGACCACGTTCAAAGCCAAGCCCGCACGCATGGTGATCAAACCTCGTCCGCTTAAGGCCCTCAAAGACGCCATCTAATTAATTTTCCAATTCGAAGCAATGACCCCGCACCGACGGGGTTTTTTGCGTTACCTCACTCCACCCATCATTTTGGCCTCAAGAAAAACGGGAAATAAATAAAAGCCGCCAGGACGGCGGCTGTGCAGGAGCAACGTGCGTGTTCCAGTTCAATTCTTTTATCGTGCAGCGATATATCGCTTTCCGCGCGCCGCAAGCAGGTGACATTCAGACTCAAGCCCGCAGGTGGTACAGCATTTTCCATCGGGGCCCATCTCGATCAGTTTTCCTTTGTGGACCAGCAACCCGATCATCGCCATGACCGCTGAAGGCTGCGCGTTCATGGCGCGGCTGATCTCTGAAAGGCTCAAGCCGTTCTCCCTGGTTTCCAGCAAACTGACCAATTGCGCAAGCATCTTTTTACCCGAATCCGAGCAATCTTCCGCCCTGGTAGACCAGGAAGGCAAATATCCATGCCACTACCGTCTGGTAGACAGCAGAGGTCACAGCCCAGGAGGTTCCAAATTCGTGCTTGATGGCACCCAACGTTGCCACGCACGGGACATATAACAACACGAAGACAAGCAGCGCCGCCGCACTACGTGGAGAAAAATTTTCACGCAAGGCGAGGCTCAACGCAGTATCTTTCGTTTGAGTTGCGTCATCAAGCAGGTTCACACCGGGCAGGATACTTAGGAGAATCCTTCCCGAATTTACACTGGCATCGACAAATCCCCATCCGATGATAGCCAGGTCTTCGCCAAATGTAGTCGGCTCAACGGGTGCCGCTTCTGAATCGCCGAGATAGATCTGACTCATGGTGCTGACGACGATCTCCTTCGCCATAAAGCCAGACACCAGGGCTCCGCCGGTTTCCCAGTTGTCAAACCCGAGCGGGGCAAAGACAGGTGAAATTGCGCCACTGAATTTTCCGAAATAGGAATCGCGTTGTTGAGCAACGCCCCACGGCAGGTTCAGCAACAGCCACATGACGAGTGATGCACTTAAGATGGTCGTCCCCGCTTTGCGGACAAATTCGCGCGTGTTCTCCCACATGTGAATGAGCACACTCTTCAACGCAGGCTGGCGGTATGGCGGCAGTTCCAACACGAATGCGGAAGAGACATCCGGCTTAAGGATGGTACTCGTGAAGACCAAACCCGCGAGCATGGCAACGACAATGCCCAGCGCGTACATCGCCCAGATGACTGTACCAGCCTTCGCGCCAAAGAAGGCCAGGCCGAAGACCACATAGACAGGCAACCGCGCCGAGCAGGACATCAATGGAACCAGCAACGCGGTCAGGATACGATCTCTGCGGCTGGCAATGGTCCGCGTGGCATAGATCGCAGGGACGGCGCAGCCGAATCCCAGGATCATTGGGATGAACGATTTGCCATGCAGCCCCACAATGCGCATGAAACGATCCATCACGAACGCGGCACGTGACATGTAACCCGAGTCTTCGAGAAGAGCCAAAAAGAAATACAGGATCAACAGCCCAGGCACAAAGACAAGGACGCCTCCCACGCCTGCCACGATGCCCTCAACGAGCAGGGAACGGATCCATGCCGGAGCCAGCACGAGGTCCAGGATGAATGAGAGCCAGTTGGCGAAAGGTCCATTGATGACCGCGTCCGTCCAATCCAAAAAGGGAGCCGACACATCAATCACGAGTCGGAAGACGAAATACATCACTGCAAAGAAGACCGGCAGGCCGAGCCACTTGTGCGTGACAACGTTGTCAATTCGGTCGGTGAGCGTGATGCGATCCATAAGCGGACGCTGGAGCGACTGGCGTACCACGCCGTTGATATAGCCATAACGGCGATCAGCGGTGAGCAGGTCGAAATCATCGCCGAGCATCGACTCTACATGCGCGGCGCGTTCCTTTGCGAATGTGATGATCTCTGCGCCACCCCGCATGGATTGAACGCGTTCAAGTATATTCGCATCTTTTTCAAGGAGTTTGATCGCCAGCCAGCGCGGGGAATAAATGTCTGTTTCAAATTTCAGCTCATCGAACATTGCGATCATGCGCGCGATCTCGCGTTCGATCTTGCCGCCATAGTCAAGGCGAAAGAGTGGTGAGGAAGTGATTGCCATATTGCCCCTAATTTTTCTTCTTCGCAGTCCGTACAGCCTTTGCGATCAACTCTGAAACGCCTTTGCCGCTGTTGGCAGACGTATGCACCACTGGTATATTCCCAAGCAGCTGTGAAAGATGATCGAGATTGATTTTGGCGCCATCCTTGTGCAGTGCATCAGTCATGTTCAATGCCAGCACCATGGGCACATCCAGTTCGAGCAGCTGCAGGGTGAGATATAGATTTCGTTCCAGGTTCGTAGCGTCAATGACATTGATGACGACATCCGGTTTGGCCTGAATAATGTAATCACGGGCGATGATCTCTTCAGGGGAATACGCCGTGAGGCTATAGGTGCCGGGCAGATCAACGATGTTAAGCGTCAGGCCATCATGTTCTATCTCGCCCTCCTTTTTCTCGACTGTTTTGCCAGGCCAGTTGCCCGTGTGTTGATGAAGCCCGGTCAAGGCGTTGAAGATGGTCGTCTTGCCCGCGTTTGGGTTTCCAGCCAGCGCAATCCTCAGGTCAGCCATTCATGCCTCCATGCAGGATCACTTCGATGTATGAGGCTTCCTCTTTCCGCAGGGCGAGATGATACCCTTTGACAAAATACTCAATTGGGTCACCGAGCGGCGCATGACGTTCGATCAGAATCGTCTCGCCTTTGACAATTCCCATTTCGATGAATCTTCTGCGTAACGCGCTGGCACCGTTGATCCTGGTGATCGTTGCCCGTTGACCGGGCAGTAGAAGATGAAGCTGTGTTGGTTCAGACATGGGTATTCCCTTTTTAAGATGATTTCGTTGGTCGAAACGCAGGCGTCGAGACCAGCAGGCAACATGCAGACTAAAGACTTCTTTAAACCAGTGGTCTCGATACGGTCTCGAAAATCACTCGACCTACTCGACCAACAATACTTACTGCACTTCCACGATCACAAACTCAGACAGTAATAAACCCAGTGCCACATCCCTGTCACCCAGCCTC
>JBDTPH010000090.1:0-5172 GCA_039932795.1 Chloroflexota bacterium | reverse complement strand
GCATGAAGGTCCTTGCCATCCACATGCCCGCTTGAATTACCGAATCCTCTCAATAAAACAATCTGATTTTCCAAGTGGTGAGGAGAAGGAAAATGAAGAAGTTTTTGAAGTGGGCGGGTATTGTTTTCAGCGCGTTGGTGCGATTGATCGTCATTGCATTGGTTGTCATACAATTAAAAACCCAGGCGCGCCTCACACGTGTTTATGATATCCCTGAGCAGGCGGTTGCCATTCCAACGGATGAAGCAGCCATTGAACGCGGCCAGCATATCTTCCGCTTTCGGGGATGTGAAGCGTGTCATAGCGATGGTGGGTATGTCAGTTTGTCAGATTCAAGTTCGCCTCTTGATGCACACCTGGATTTACCCTCCCAGGATATCCCTCGTATGGAGGGGCATATCTACATGGATGACCCTGCCATAGGCAAGGTCATCGCCTCGAATTTGACAGCTGGCAAGGGCGGCGTCGGAAGCGTGTATACCGACCAGGATTGGTCCCGTGCCATCCGCCATGGGATCCGTGCCAGTGGCACTCCTCTGCTGTTCATGCCATCCACAGAGTTTTATTTCTTAAGTGACGAAGACCTGGCGGCAGTCATTGCATATATCAAAAGCGCGCCCCCCGTGGACAATGAATTGCCGCCCAGTACACTCTCCTGGATAGGCAGGGTTGTGATGACCCTGGTCCCGGCCATCACATTCATCCCCGCCGAGTTGATCCCACATGATGCGCCGCGGCCGGCTGCGCCCGAAGTAGGGATCACGCCAGAGTACGGTGAATATCTCACGTATTCGTGCAAAGTCTGTCATGGGCTTACGATGTCCGGAGGACCGATTCCGGGTTTCCCATCCACCTGGCCTCCCGCACCGAACCTGACTTTCGGCGCTGGCTCTGCTTTGCGCTCCTGGATGGACGACGAATTTATCAGTACCATCCGCACAGGGTTGACGCCTGAAGGTAGAAAACTGCGTGCTGAGTTCATGCCGTGGGAGTCGTATAAGTTCATGAGTGATGACGAGTTGAAGGCAGTCTGGGTGTATCTGCAATCCCTGCCAAAATTGGAGTATGGGCATCGGTGAGCCGAAATTATCCATATTTCGTCAAATGTATTGTGCAGGGAAAAGAAGAGTCCCCCGTGAAGGGGACTGTGCCTTTTTGCACAACTTGTCCAACGCTGTTTACAGCGGTATTTTGATATACTTGACTCATGCATCCAGAAAAAATCGGGCGATATAAGATCAAGGAGGAATTGGGACACGGAGAGATGGGGACCGTCTACCGGGCGTTTGACCCCAGTTTCAACCGTGAGGTGGCGATCAAGGTTCTGCCCATCGAAATGATGCGCAATTTGAAGATCCTGGCTCGGTTCAGGCGTGAACTGAAGATGATCGCCCTGCTTGAACATCCTGCCATTGTGCCGGTCTACGATGTGGGGGAGGAGCATGGCCAGCCTTATTATGTGATGCGTTACATGTCTGGTGGGTCGTTGCGCCGCTGGATCGGGAACGGAAAATTGTCGCTCCAGGAAACCGCGGACATCATCGAACGGATTGCCCTTGGGCTGGAATATGCCCACCGAAAGGGCATCGTTCACCGTGACCTGACGCCCGATAACATCCTCTTCGATAACCATAACAATCCATACCTCACCGATTTCAGCCTGGCCAAGCTGATCGCCGATACCTTTCGCACAAACAGCGGGAACGGTTTTATCGGCACGCCCGAATACATCAGCCCTGAACAATCGCAGAGTCTGCCTGTAGACCATCGCTCCGATATTTATGGGTTGGGCGTGATCATGTATGAGATGCTGACGGGTGAGAAGCCATACCAGGCAGCCGACTCCATTGGCGTACTCGTAAAACATGTTTCCGAACCTGTTCCCGAGATATTGGAAATAAACCCTGAATTGCCTGCGGAAGTGGATGCCATTATTAAGAAGTCAATGGCAAAGAACCGCAATGACCGCTATGAGAGTGCAGTGGATATGGCCCGCGCGCTGACCAAAGCCGCGTTCGGGGAGGAACGGACACTGCCCACCTCCACAACATTGCTTGGCATGCAACAATCAGCCCGCTCCTGGCGCGGATGTAGCCTGGTCGCTGTAGGTGCGGTTTTACTGCTTGCCCTGGCTGGTATCTTCGCGTTTCGCGGCCAGCTGCCGTTTCTTTCCATACCTGCAGCAACTTCAACAGAAACGCAGGTCCCAGCTTCGATCACTCCTCTAACGCTGACAGTAACGCCGCAGCCAACATTGACGCCTACGGTCACCGCGACGCCTGTACAGCAAACGCCAACGCCCATTCCACCGCCTGGAAACGCAGATCGGATTGCACTCGTGACTGGGAATGATATTTATCTGATGAATTCAGACGGTAGGGAACTGTCTCTGATTCGAACAGATAACGCTCCCAAGTCAAACCTGCACTGGATCGACGGCGGCAGGCTGATCTATATGTCCCGCAATTGTGCCTATCTGCTGGATTCGGCAACCAATCTGTCCCAGCAGATTGTGTGCTTCAATGCAAACGAACTGCTGGAGGGATTCCGCGTATCGTCCGACGGGAAATTTGTCGCCATCAGCATTCAGCGCACGCTGAACATACTCCCATTCGACCTGGACGTGTTGAGCAGCGTCACCTCAAGATTCAGCCTGATCGCACTCAGGCAAAATTGTTTCTATAATCAATTTCCATTCCGTGATGTGCGCTGGTCTGATGACAATACCCAGCTCGCTGCCCAGGTAATCGATACGCGATTCGTAAGTTCCGACCAGGTCTTCCTCCTGAATGTGGATATACCCAATTGCGCCACCACTGGCCTGGTACGCTGGGATAGAATCCCTGGTTCCCATATTGATTTTGAAAAGGAAAGTACGAAACGGATCATCAGCTATGATTGGGACGGCGAACACCAATTCCTGTTGAATGATTCCATTCGCAATGACGGGTTTGGTAACCTGTATTTTTACAACACTGAGACAAAGGAATCGCTCAAGCTCAACCCCATACAGGGCGAATGTTGTTATCGCGATGCCCGTTGGAGTCCGGATGGCGAATACCTATTTTTTGCCTATCAAAAATCTGACGGCACAGCCATTGAACTCTATTACGTCTCACTGGCGGATGTGCAAAGCGGGCAGGCATTTACCCCAATGGACCTGCCAGCCGGCTTTTTCTTCACTCCGCGCGAAAAACCGCAGCCTGCATTGCGACCCGCTCCATAAGAAAAGAAGTCCCGACTCGCGCGGGACTTCTTTTTGATTCCGTTATAGTACCATTTCTCACTCGTAGCGGAACCGCCAAATGCCCACGCTGAAAAATATCACGGCAAATCCAAGCAGGACTCCCGCTTCAGGGAGGATATCCTGCAATCCTCCACCGCGCAGCACCAGATCGAGCAATCCCTGCATGGCCCAGGTAGTGGGGAGGATCTTTACCGCATTCTGTATCGCAGGCGGGAACATTTCAAGCGGATACCAGCATCCGCCCATGAGGGCGAAGACCATGCCGAACATGATGCTCAGTCCGCTTGCCTGACCCTCCGTTTTGATAAAAGTTCCCATTGTTGTGCCGAATGCCGCCGCAGCCAGCGCCGACGCAAGCAGGATGACGAACAATGCCACGGGTTCCCGTCCCCAATTTAATTTCATTACCAGGATGGCAAACCCCACCAGGAGCAGCATCTGCACGAGCGCCATCACCACCTGACCAAAGATCGTGCCGAGTAAAAATATCGCTTTGTTGGCGGGAGTGGTCAACAGGCGGCGCAGTGTCCCCTGCTGGCGTTCGTATGCAAATAATGCTGAAATCCCGAATAGCGGAATGAACACCCACGTGATCAACTGTCCAGCCGAGGAGTTGGCGCGAGGATCGTATTCAACCTGATCCTCTGTTAAGGCTTCGACAACAGCCACGCGTTCCGGTGCATCCTCCTGGACCGATTGGGCCACGTTCAGTGAAGCTTCAAAATATGCCTGCTTTTCATCCTCAGAAGCGAATGGCTGAATGGACTCGCGCTGACGGACCGCGTTCTGCGCCGCGGAGATCGAACTGCCCACCCGACGGATGGCGGTCAGCACGGCGCGTTCTGCAACCGTTGCATTCATGTTGTTTGGCTGCTGGAGCAACTCCACTTCCGCGGAACCATTCTGCAATGACTCAATGTTGATCCCTGTCGGGATGATAAAAACGGCAGATGCACGCCGCTCATCGAATTGACTCTGTGCTTCATCACGCTTTGTCAATTCGGGATACACTGCCGTCGAGTTTTCCAGTTCATGAACGATCTGCTGCGAAATGGCTGTGTTCGCCTCATCCACGATCAATAACCGGATGCGCGGGTCTTCGTCTCCCGAGGGTGTGCCGCCTGCAAGCAGGAATGTAAAGATGATGGGCAGGATAACAAAGAACAGCAGCTCGGAGGAACTCGCAAACCGGACGATGGCGTCCTTCCATGCAATGGCAAATATCTTTTTCATCTTTGCATAATTCCATTTCGGCTGAACAACACCAGCGCGATCCCGAATAGTATTGTCCCCATGATGAGCAGGGCCGCGACAGGTTCCATCAAATTGGATAATGTGCCGCCAAGAGCCAGCGTGGTAAACCCATCCAGTCCCCAGGCGTTGGGTGTGATCTTGCTCAAGGTTCGTACGAGCAGCGGCATCTCTTCGATGCTGATGAAGCTTCCTCCCAGGATCCCGAAGGTGAGCATGACCGCGGAACCGATACTGCCAATTTGTGCAGGCGTGCGTGCCAGAGCGGTGATCAGCATTCCCCAACCTGTCGCGCCAAAAACGGCAGCCAGCACCAGCACAATGAGTCCTGCCGCGTCACCCCACTTCACACCAAAGAAAATCGTACTTGCCAAAATCAAAATTCCCACCTGTGCGACGCCCATGAAAAAGATCCCCAGCACCTTTCCGCCGAGCACCTGCATGGTGGATGTGGGTGATACTAACAAACGCGGCAGAGTGCCCTGTGAGCGTTCCGCGAGAATGGAGCGCCCGCCGTGCGAAACGGTGTACATCAGGAACATCAATGCCATACCGGGTGCCATATAGGCAAGGATATCAAACTCAACAGCTTCGGCCCCCTCTTTATGGGTCTTGAGTGTAATGGCAGTACTTTGGGTTTCATCCACATTATGAAAAAGATCACGCGCTTCACT
>JBDTPH010000089.1:0-8660 GCA_039932795.1 Chloroflexota bacterium | reverse complement strand
CGTTCTTTGGGTTGCCCCAGGTGGCGGGGTCGGTTATGCTGACCGGCGTACCGTCGGTCCAGTTGAGGATGACGCTGCCACTGGTGAACGTGAGGACAGGCGCATCAGGAAGCGTGCGAGGCACGTATACCGAAACCGGTCGCATCATATCCATTTCTTCATGGCTGAGGATGTGGCAGTGCCACACATATTCCCAGAAGAAGTTGGTCATTTCATTAACGATCGGGGTGATGGGAGCGCCGGTGGGGCCGGTGTTGTTGAACCCGGCTTCCTGCCCATTTTGGCCGGCTTGTGTTCCTCTGGCGCCGAGAGGCATCATCGGGTTGAGCGGCCGTATGCTATCGGGGACGGCAAACGGGAGCACTGGCACGATGGGCCGGATCGCCACGTACGTGTCCTGAAGGGGGTTGACCCGGATGGTATCCTTCCAGCCAAGCTCATTGGGATCGGGTGGGCTGATGATGTTGTCCCAGGCGACGCGGTTGAGCAGCTGAATGTCATATAGGTGGAAGTGGATCGGGTGCGTATCCACGCCGTTATGGGTGATCTTCCAGATCTGTGTCCCATCGGCAGCCGAGGAAATAGGTGTTACGTTCAGGCTGCTCGGCATGTTGGTTGAGTCCAGTATCTCAGTCGCTGGGTTCACGTATGGGTATAGAATGATATTCTGCAGCAGTGGTGTTGCACCCGGCGCTTCAAGACCGATGTTGGCTGTCATGCGCCCGAACTCGTCAAAGTTCGCCGAGTTCATCTCATCGTGGATGCCCTTTGGTTCAAGGGGGATCGCCACTTGCGGGCCTGCGAGGGTGTCGAACTTGAAGAGGTCGCCTCCCTGCTCTGAAATTCGCGCATATCCGTCGCACTTGGCTGACGGGTTAGAAGGAGCGCTGCACCAGCCGCTGGCTGCGAAGTTAGTGCCGTAGGCTGAGTTGTAAGCTGCCTGCCCGACGGTAATCGGGTTCTGGCCTTTTTCAAAGACGCCAGAGCCATCAGTGTGATGGGCGAAGGCCCTCACGAGCGTACCTAAACGGTCGGCAGTTGTGCCCGGGCGATCAAATGCAACCGCGGGGGCCGCGTTTGACACCTTGACCTGCATGATGGTGCGGGTGTTGGGGCCGTAGCCCGGCAGTGTGCTGGGGGCACCGGAGGGTGAAAGGTCTGGACCGCCTGTGTAGTAATCGTAACCGGGAACGCGCGCCGGGAACGCGGCAGGAGCATCGTTATAAAGGATCAGGGTCTTGCCGCGGAACTGCGAGAAGTCGACGATCACATCGGCGCGCTCGGCTGGAGCCAGAAGCAGCGAGTGCTGGTCGACATTTCCCACATCGAAGCGGGTTGGGTCGGTGATCCAGGTGGTGGGCTGTGCCGGGAGAACCACTGGAGCAGGCAGGAACCCGCCTTCAGTGCCGATCTGGATCCAGTTTGGACCCTTCGGGCTCCAGGTTGTGTCCGGCGTCGGGAAGATTACCGGGTCGGCCTGTGCAGCTTCAAGCTCGGCCGGGTTCAGGGCAACCTCGCTGAGGGTGCCTGTCCTTGGGTCAGCTACATACCACGACAGGTTCCAGAAGCGGTCATTGGCCGCATTGAGGATTCGATAGCGGTATGCCTTTGGTTCAACTGTGGTGGTCGGGTAGGCCGCACCGTTGACCAGGGGTGTGTCATTAAAGGCTTCCATGCCCACGGAGATGTTTGGTGTACCCGGAATCAGCGAGGGTTCACAGAACGGCTCGACATCAGGGTCACAAGCCGGGTCATAGTAGGGGTTGGCAATCGGCGGGTAATCGGCGTTGGCGGGCGGCCAGAAGAACGGGCCGTACATCCAGCGTCCGAAGGCGCTCATGCCCGTGGGGTCGCTTGGATTCTGGGCAGGCATGTAGACATGCGGTGCCCAAAGGCTACCCTCGCCGCCCCAGCGGTTGTAATTCCAGGTCGGGTCTTGCTGAGCCATAGAGTCTGGGCTGGGCACGAAAGTCTTGTCCTGGATGATGAGCGGGGTACCAAGGCCCAGTCCTGCAAGAGCGCCTCCTGTGCCGATTAGTTGTTGTTCAATATCATCGGTGATCAGGTAGCCGGCGGCTTCGCCCGCATAAACGTTCAGGCGGGTGATGCCCCAGGCATGGTCGTGGTAGAACAACAAGCGAGCGCTCTGCTGGTTGGTATAGAAGAAGGTGATCGCCCCGGAACCCGGATCGGGCATGTCGGGGACATTGCTAACGCTGACGCCCTCTGGATACGGGGTGTTTTCGCCAGCAGGGGTCGTCCACTGGTGCGGGGTACCGTCGCTGATCCAGGGGGTAATGCCGCCGTGCAGATGGAGGGTGGCTCGGTTATCCGCAAAGCAGCCCTCTGGCTTGGGCGTTTCATTGCACATCGGGTTGCGGATTCTGTCATAGACAGTGCCTTCATCCGGGAACATATCAATGGGCACGTTGTTGGCATCCAGAGCCATCATGGCCGGGCCCGGACCAGCACCCATTAAAGTGCTATCCACAGGCAGGAACAGATCGCCGCCTTCGCCGGTCGGCAGCAGGTTGCGGAACAGGATCCGCACCGGTCTATCCTTGGTGGCGACGATCGTCGGCCCCAGATAGTGCGGGCTATCGGCACCGTAGGCCTGGCTGCCATCGGGCAGGAGGATGGGGGTATCGGGGAGGGCGGGATCAAAGTTTGCGTTGCCAAGGGCAACATGTTGCCCGGGCACCACACTGGTCGAGAGTTGGATATAGCCGCGCAGCAGCGTTGCAGGCAGGCTGCTGTGGAACTGCATACGGTACTGGACCACTCCGATCTCGTAGTAGTCGGAACCGGGGTAGGTGGTGGTATCGGGGACAGCCACCGGAATGTACTGGCCGAGATTATTCGCGGCGTCCGGCCCGAGGCCGGGCAGCGTATCCACGAACTTCTTGAGGCCGGGCGTGATATATCCAGAGCCTGCATTGGTGACGTTAATGGCGGTAACGGCGCCTCGGACTGCGATTGTTGCTACGGCGCTGGCAGGCACACTTGCAGTCCCGCCCAGATCGACAATGTCCACCGTGGGCACAGTGTCGTAGCCCTGGCCGCCGGAGGTCAAATCGATCTGATTAATGCTGATGGTCGCAACAGCAGTGGCCGGAGTTCCAGCCGCGTTCGTGAGGGTTCCGTCCCAGATGGTGACCGTCGGAGCGGAGGTATATCCGGAGCCCGGGTTGACCACGGCGACTCCATTGACAACTCCGTTCGCATCCATGGTCGCCGATCCGGTTGCTTGAACGCCGCCGGGCTGTTGCGGGAGCGAGAATTCAACAACTGGCTGGATGGTGTAGCCACTTCCGCCGGAGGTCAAAACGAGGTCATCTACACCACCGCTTGCAATGGCTGTGGCATTGAAACCAACTGTGGGGTTGCCACCCGTGATCGTGACTTCGGGAGCAGTGAATCCGAATCCGGACTCAACCACGGCGATGCGGGACAGGACACCAGTCGAGATTTGAGCTATCGCACTGGCTGGTGTCGTGGGAGTCATACCCGGAGCAGTAATCGAAACGATCGGGGCGGTGAAGTAACCATTGCCAGGGTTGACGACGGTTATGGCCGAGATGCCGCCGGTCTTCGGGTCAACTGTAGCGGTTGCTTCCGCGACCATTCCGGGCAGGGGGATGGTGGGTGTAACAGTGGCCGCGAAGGAGTATGTGCGGTCCTGAGAGTAAATCGGGAACCCGGGATCCGTGCCCAGGCTGATTATGCCGTCGAGAACAGGCGCAGCGGGAGTTGTCAGGTCGGGGTTGGTCGTGGCCACGTAACTTAAGATGTCAGTTCCGCCGCCTACACCAACAGGGATGCCCTGTCCGTAGAAGCCGATTAGGTCACCTTCTTGCACGGCAAAACCTGGAACTACAGGGAACGTTGCAATTTCAGATACGGCCGGATCGGCCAGTACCGGAACGCTGAGCTCTCCAGTGTCATAAACCACCTGGTATTGGCTGGCAGTACCTGTGGGGCGCAGCACATAGGCATGGAACAGGCCGCCTGCGGAGGGCGTGGGGCTGCCGCCCTGCGTAGCCTGGTTCCAGGTCTGAAAGTTCTCGAGAGTGCCAGCAGGCAACGCCCCAGGGATGACAACGAACACGGGGGCTAGTACGCCCGGTGCAGTGGCATAATCGGTGGCATTGCTGCGGTCACCGAGCGCATTCCCAATCGATACGGGGACTGAGGGTGCCGGTGCGATCGTGACGACCGCATTAGCGAGCGCCTGCGGGCTATTGGCCCAGTTTGGGTAAGGCCCGTAGTAATGCGGTGTTTCTCCGGGTGCCGGCGCCTCCGCATTGGTTACCGGTAGTGACTCTTGCGCGCTGGTTGACTGCACGGCCGCCGTAAGGAGCATAGACGTGAGCACAACCATTGAGATCATAATATATAGAAACTTACGAGTTAGCATGTATTCCTCCTACATTGATGAATGAAGTCCATGACGAAACGTAGAAAGCAGACTGGATGAATTTAATGATTTGTTCCTGTGTGATGCCTCCCTCCTGCTCCCTCATGAAAGCAGAGATCACAATCCCTGATACTCAGGGTTTCGAGTCGATTTTTTTGTGCCTGGCTGGCCGCTTGAAACAAGTGTGACCAAACCTGATTGAGCACCTTTACCTCGCAAAGCTCACAAATCTCGCGTGAGCCGGCTTGATCGACTTTCTCCAAAAGATGATGAATATCTGATGCAATTTCCTCCATCAAAAGTCGCTGCTGGCTGGGCAAAACACTTCCATCGAACCTGGTTAGGGAAGGGTTGTAGCGGCCATACCAGTGCGGCAGTGTGATCGCCCGCAGCCATTGCGGGAATCGAGACGCCAGTACTTCCAGTACCCGATTCATCGCCTGCTGGACTTGATTCAAGCGATTCACAGAACACACCAGCGATACAATCTCCAGACTTCCCGGAAGTCCAATCCTGTTGTTAAGCAGCGGAACAGATCTGACCAGCCCATCGATCAGCACTTGATAGCCTTGTTGCTCAATTGCGTGGCTAAGGATACGCTCACGAAATCGGCAAAGGGCAACCGCATCGAGCGTTCGGGGAAGCAGCGACAAATGCAGGGCGAACTTCCAGTCGATGCGCGTCCGCATTGCGTCGCTGGCTTGCGCATCTGTCAATCCTTCTATGAACTGGAAGAGTGTAATCAGTGCCAGGCTTAGGTCCTCGGCCATTGCAAATCCGCCGTTCTGCGCATGGGATTGCTGCCAGTGAAGTTCTCCCAGGATGTTATCGAGCTGTTCGCCCACCTGAATGTAAAAATTGCCGCGCCCAAAACTGGCGCTGGCGGCCCGGGCAGTCTCTTTCGGGATGGATGGAATTGGTTTGTCGTAGGTAGAGATCATCTCTTCACACCAGGGTCAAAAGAATCAAAGCCCAACACCTTTCATATCTGTAAGTAATATAAGAGAAAAGAAGCAGGTTGTAATCTGTAGATCCCCACACATCCTGTCGAAAATTACTCGTAAAAACTCCCGGGAATAAAAAAAACTCCCTCGTAGAAAGTACGAGGGAGTCCATCTCAAAGTTCTATTTTATTCTTCAGACCAGCCTTTTTTCCTCGGCATACCTCATCAATTCTGAGCGGCTGCGCAGGTTCAGCTTGGCAGTCAGGTTACCGCGATGATATTCGACGGTCCGCACACTGATGTGGAGCTTTTCCGCCGTCTGACCATTGGTATATCCGCGCGCGATCAGGCGCAGGATCTCGATCTCCCGGAGGGTCAATTCTTCAGGCGTGAGCCTGGTTTCCTCGGATTGCAGTGACTGAGTCTCGAGAAATAAAAGGCGCGCCATGGCCGGGTGGAGGTAAAGTTCATCGCGCAGGACAGCATGAATGGCATTGACCAGTTCGGATTTGATCGCCCGCTTTAAGATGTAGCCCCTCGCCCCTGCCCGCAGGGCTTCCTGCATCATGCCCTTATCCTCATGCACAGTCAGGATCAGAATTTTTGCTTCCGGCACCAACTGTTTGATGCGCCGCGTGGCTTCGATCCCGCCGGAATCTGGCATACTGATATCCATCAAAACAATATCCGGCTTTTTTTCCACAGTCAGAGAGACCACGCTGTGCTCATCCTCTGCCTCACCCACCACGACCATGCCGGTTTCTGCATTCAGCAGCGCCACCAGTCCGGCGCGCAGCAGCCCATGGTCATCGGCGACCAGTAATCGTATCGGCATATCCGACCTCCAGCATAATTGTTGTACCTTTCCCCGGCTCGCTCTCGACCACCAGCGTCGCGCCGATCATCTCCGATCGCTCCCGAATGCCAAAGAGACCCAGATGATCCTCTGTGGATACAGTTTCGGGATCGAACCCCACTCCATCATCTTCCACCAGCACAACCAGTTTGTCCTCGCGTACCATCATGACGACATCCACCCGCGTTGCCTGAGCATGTCGCACCACATTGGCCAGCGCCTCCTGCACCGTGCGGTAAAGTATGGTTTCCACGTTGGCAGGCAGGCGCTCGATGACCCCGCCCGTCCGGAAGCTGGCCTGAATACCATGCTTTTCCGTAACAGCTTCCACATGCTGACGGAGGGCAGCCACAAGACCCACATGGTCCAGGCTCGCTGGTCTGAGAGCCATTGCCATCCGGTGCAGGTTCTCGATCACGCCGTTCAGCGACCGCTCCATTTCGGCGACGATCTTCAGAATGGCATCCGGTTGCGAGGATTTTTTTTCCAACATGCGCAGGTCCACCAGTAGAGATGTCAGCACCTGTCCGGCTTCATCGTGCAGTTCTCGTGAAATATGGAGACGTTCATTCTCCTGGATCTCGACCAGACGCCGTGACAGAGATTGCAGGCGCTCCGTACTTGCCTGGACCTGCTCAAATAGCCACGCATTCTGAATGGCAACTGCTGCATGCACGGCAAACACGGCCAGCCTGTCGCTCATCTGCTGTGTGAAGAATCCGTGTTGATCGCTGAACAGGCTCACAAAACCAATTACCTTGTTGTCCACCAGCAAGGGCACCGATAGCAATGAGCGGACCCATGCAAAACCCTCTATGAGGGTCCAATCTGGTTCCTCCCGCGAGTCCCGGATCAGAACAGGCATTCCCGATAAACGCATCCTGTTCAACAGGGGAAAATCCTCGAGCAGGAACCGGCTATTGATATCCCCCTGCGTGGATCGCCAGCCCGGTTCGCCCAGATGGCTGGCATCGTAGAAGGAGTCGCCCTCCAAAAAGAGAATATTCGCAAACTGGTATGGTATGGTGCCCCGGATTTGTTCCAGAATCAGGGATAAGACTTCGCTAAGTTTCAGACTTCGGTTAAGGATAAGTGCAGCCTCGATCAGCGCCTCGGAAAATTGCCTCTGATTGCGCTCAGCGGTGCTGATAATCTGCAGTTCCGCGTTGCGCTGTTCAAGTTTTTCTTCAGCCTGCTTGCGCTCTGTAATATCCTGTTTGATGGCAATAAAGTGAGAGATCTGCCCATGGTCAGCCCGCACGGGCGTGATCGTTTGCTCCTCCACGTAAAGAGTCCCATCCTTACGTCGATTGATCGTCTCGCCCTGCCAGACCTGGCCCTGGTATATGGTCTCCCACATCTGACGGTAGTAACCGGCATCGTGCCGCCCGCCGTTGAAAATCCGCGGAGTTCGTCCAATGAGTTCAGAGGCATGGTAGCCACTGATGCGGGCGATGGCAGGGTTTGCCCACTGGATATTGCCCTGGTAATCTGTAATGAGGATGCCATTGGCTGCGGCCTCCATCGCCGTCGTTTGCAGCCGGAGTTGACGTTCGATCTCCCTGCGTTCCGTAGTCTCCCGGACGAGCTCCTGGTTTGCAACGGCTAGCTCCGCCGTTCTTTCCTGAACCCGCTTTTCCAGTTCGGCATGTGCCTCGTGTAAGGCGGCTTCGACCTGCTTACGCTTGGTGATGTCTTCGACCAGGGCGATGATCCATTGAGGCTGACCTTCGGCATTGCGCACAAGCGAGACGCTTTTTCGTACCCAGACGGAGTCCTTCTTTTTGCGGAAATACCGGTTCTCGACGACAAAATCGGCGATCTGCCCATCGAGCATTTGCTCGATCAACAGCATGTTCTCTGCGTGATCCTGCACATGAATTAGGCTTGGAAACTCCAGTGTACACAATTCCTCAATACCGTAACCTGTCAATGCACAATAGGCGGGGTTCGCATCCACGAAACGCCCATTGGGCGTGGTCATGGCAAATCCAATGGCGGCGTGGGCAAAGGCGCTGCGGAATTTCTGCTCGCTTTCCCGAAGCGCCGCCTCCGCCCGCTTGCGCTCGCTGATATCATGGACCATCCCCACCGAACGCACAATCTGACCGGCTTCATCACGGAAGTGTTCGCACTTTTCATGGACGAGGCGCACCTCCCCGGTCGACCGCTTGACAATCCGATGCTCGATTTCATACATTTCCCGGCCCTCGCGGATCGATCCGGAATATACCGCGTCGACCAACAGGCGGTCATCAGGGTGTACCATTTCGAGAAAGGCTTCGTAGGATGCGTCAAGCTCCTGGGGCTGCAGCCCGAAGATCCGGTACACCTCATCCGACCAGGTAAGCTGGTTATGGACTAGATCGAGCTCCCAACTTCCGAGATGGGCAATCTCCTGCGCCCGTTGAGACACGGCTGTTCGCGCCAGATGGCGGAATTG
>JBDTPH010000088.1:0-4642 GCA_039932795.1 Chloroflexota bacterium | reverse complement strand
CCTGGGCGGGGGCTGCACCGAAGCCGCGGTCATGGCAATGTATGGCATTGTCTCTGCTGAGACCTTGCGCGCAGGCGGCACCGATCTGGATGAAGCAATAGTCATTTATGTCCGTCGAAAATATGGGATTGTGATCGGTCAGGTGACAGCGGAACACCTTAAGATGCGCATTGGCGCTGCCGTTCCCCAGGATACTGAAAATAGCATGGAAGTGCAGGGACAGGACCAGGTTACAGGCCTGCCGCGTCCAGTCACGTTGACCACAGGCGAGATCGTCGAGGCGTTGCAGGAACCGCTCAAAGCCATCGTGGAGACCGGTCGCCGTGTCCTCGAAAAAACTCCTCCTGAATTGGTGGCGGACATCATTGACCGCGGTGTGGCGCTGTGTGGTGGGGGGGCACTATTACGGGGCGTTGACAAACTGCTGACCAAATCGCTTGGCATCCCGGCTTATCTTGTGGATAATCCCATGACCTGTGTTGTGGAAGGCGCTGTCAAAGCCCTGCCCATGTATAACATTCTGCGGCGCAGCCTGCCGCAGGTCTGAGTTCGAATAATTAAAAAAATAAAGGCGTCCGATCGGGCGCCTTTTTGTGTTTGTTAATCCAGGTAATAGGTCATTCGCTGAAGGTGAGTCACCGGATCAGTATACTGCACTCGAACATTCTCAGGCACGTTGAGGCTGGTAGGGGCATAGTTGAGGATGGCTCTTACACCCGCCTTTACAAGCTGGTCAGTCATTTCCTGGGCAGCCATTGCCGGGACCGTAAGCATGGCAATTTTGATCTTGTTCTGTTTGATCTTTTCAACCAATGTGCTTGTGTCGTTAATCTCAAACTCTCCCACTCTTTGACCGATCTTCTGAGGATCATTGTCGAACACCATTGTGATACGAAAGCCGCGGTTGGCAAAGCCGTGATAGCGAGCCAGGGCGTGTCCAATATCTCCCATGCCCACAATGACAACGTCCCAGACACCGTGTACCTTCAAAATATCCCTAAGCCGTTCAATCAAAAACGGGATCGAGTATCCCGTTCCCTGTTTGCCAAATTCGCCAAACTGTGAAATATCCTTGCGAATTTGAGCCGCAGAGATACCTACGATTCCTCCCAATTCCTGCGAGGATGTCGTCAGGATTCCCTTCTCTGATAGTCTCTGCAAGGCACGCAGGTACACAGGCAATCTGCCGATAATAATATCGGGAATTTTTTCTGCATTCATTGAATCTGCCCTCGGTCAACTGTGAAATTCTGCATTAACTCTACCATAAAAGGATATTTTGTACAATTACACACAAGTAGGTATGATTTATCACTTTCAAGGAACGTTCCCAACTTGTTTGCAGTTGATGGGCTGGTTGTAAAAGACCTTGCATTCCACCCAGGCTCTTTCGAATTTCACAAGCACATTTACCTCATTCAGATATTCATCATAGCTGCTGACAATCAGCCTGCGCTGCGGTGTGATAAGGGTCTCAACGGCGCGCAACGACCCCAGGTGCATTCGGCGTGATTCGAGCACGTCAATTTCCTGCCCCTGGTGATCGACCATAAATTGGATCGTTAAGTTCAGCGAATCGATTGGAGAACGCAAAAGTTCGTTATTTAACCCGTCTATGATCGTCCCAGAGATGCTCATCAGCACAAGGCCAACCAGCATGGGGGCTAGTTTCCCCAGCCAGGATGTGGAAAATACAGCCCCATCACTGAGAGGCAGCTGTAAAAGCCCTGCAATGGAAACAAAAATGACAATCCATACATAGGCCACGCCGACCCGTGCGGAAAAACCCGCATAGTAGGTATAGTGCAGAAGGCTCTGTACTTCCGGCTCGATCGCGCCGAGTAACCGCGGAGCAATTTGCAGCGGCAACATCACAGTCAGCCACGCAAAGGCGAGCGATGCAACTGCCCAGATCAGGACGGCAATTATCGCTTTATCAATTCTTGCGGATAGCCATCCAGCCAAAGCTCCAACAATTATGCTTGGTACTGTACCGCCCACAAACTTGATCCAAGGATGCAGGCTGTTCATGGTACTCAACAAAAAGGCATCCACGCCCCAGGCAAACAGGGCAAATGTAAAGCCCAGGGCTGCGCCAAACCAAATCCCATAGATCCGCTTGGAGCGCAAAACATCTGAACGTTCAGGTGAAAGAGGTTGATATATACTCATTTATGGACTCGATTGAATTGTGACTGTGTAATTGAGGTATTGTAACCCGCTGGTGGAGTGCGGTGCCTGCAACTGGATCAAATATGCTGAACCGGCTTTTACACTGAGCACTTTCCTATGATCGCCGCACGTAATACCCAACGCTGATGGCAGACCGTTCTCCAGAAAATTGACCTGAAGAGAATCACTTCCCATACATTCAAGGCTTGCAAAAACCAGCTCAGTGTAGGGCATGAACTGGATCCAATCCTGGAGATCGCCATCAGGTGCCGAGACATCTCCGTTATAGATCAGTGTGCGCGTTCCAGATGCCTCGAATATGATGCTCGCTGCCGGCGCATTTTGTGAGTCGTTATCCACCCAGGCGGGGATAATCGTGGGTGTCGGTGTAAACGGGATTCCTGTGGGCGTGCCGGTTCCAATGACCTCACCCGCATCCGTAATAATAGGAAGGTTTTCCACTCCTGTGGTCCGCACAAATGCGGCATTCACCCAGCCTTTTCCGTCGGGCCCTGCTCCCGTTGGGAAAGCAATTTGCAGCCACGCTCCGTTCGCATCCCTGCCGGTTAAGTTGACAACGTCCTGTGCGTTCAGCGTGCCCAGGGAATTGAAACTGGTTCCAGGGCCGCTTCGAACATTGATCTGCTGTTGGATGATCGCCACGTTTCCATTGTTTGGATCGATCCCGTTGCCTCCAATCACCGGGACCTCGGGCTGGCTCGCCGTTGTGACATATTGCGCGGTAACCCAGCCTTTCTCGTCAACCCCTTGCGGATAGCGGATCTGCCACCAATTTCCTCCGGGATCCGTTCCAACAATTTCCAGTCTTGTATTGGCAGGAATGATCCCAAGGACATTGCCCACGGTGGATGGCTCGGTACGGACATTGAGCTGTGTGGCTGAAATCCCCTCCACGGGAGAAACTGTCGGCTGGGGAGGCGGGAGTGGCGTCCCGCTGGCCATGGGTGGGAGCGTAGGCGAAGGTGTCACAGTGGGGATCATTGGAGTGACTGTTGTCACGTTTTGATCGCCCGGACGGACTCCACATCCAACGCTCATTAAAAGGATGATTATGTTGGAGAAGAGAAAAATATGCCTTGAAATTAAAGTTGAAATCACTGGGATCTGTTCTATTTCGCTGGAATCGAGAAAATGCGCAATGGCCCATATTCAAAAACGAGACGGGCCGCCTGGAGATTGAATTGGGATGTAATGTTGTAGAAATCGAGCAGACTTTCAGCTGTATTGTACTTTGAAGTCGTCCTCAGGATCACGATCGCATTGCGGATTTTTACAGGATTGTCCCTTTGATAAAAAACATCGTAGGGAACGCCGTTGATGTAAAGATAGTAAGCCGTCCGAATATCAACCGGTGCAATGGATATGATTGTGTCGCCTGCCTGCAGGTGGGATGTCAGATACCCAGCTGCCTGCTGCTCTGGCAGGATGTTGCGATTGGCGATCGCTGATCCCTGCTGTGTGCTGAGGTATTTGCTTGTGAATGTAATCATGACTGCCAGCAAAACTATCACAGGGACGATTTTGCCGGCAGTATCCATCCTGAACAGCTTGTGAATTACCAGATCAGCCAGCCATACAAGCCCGGCGCCTGCAAAAAGCATGTAAAACATTTCAAGGTAAATCCAAACCCTCGGAAAAGGTGCAACACGCTGCGCACCCAGGAGGAACAGGATCGAGAACACCATGACAATCTGCAGGGGTATTTTTTGGTTCGATGCTTTTCGATAAAAAAACACAGACATCAGGAATCCGCCCAACAGAAGGTGCTGAAGTGGCAGTGCAATATTTAACATCCAGCTTTCCCATGTGTTGACAGCCCGTGGACGGAGATTTTCCATAAATGTTGCCCAGTCTCGTGACTCCACAATTTCATTACTGGCAATTGAATCGAGCCCCGTGCCGAAGAGAATCACGGGCGAGTATAGGAGCAGTACCAGTACACCCGTCAGTGCGCATACTCCCATGAAGGTCAGGCTTTTTTGCAATTTTTGATCGCGCGGCTCTGGGGCAGTCATATGGGTAATTAAAACCCACAGGGAAATTCCTGCCATGGGATACAGAAATATGGGTATGGTGTAAAAACCAAGCGCGGCTGTGACCGCAAATGCGGTCAACGCGGAACGGCTTTGATGTTGGACCAGCAGCCCTGCAAAATTTGCGAGCAGGAATGCAAGTAATGTCACGAGTGTATATCCCCGGCCGTTGGTGGAATAACTGATGAACCACGGCGTCAAGGAGACGAGCGCGGCTGCCGCCAGGGATTGATGACTATTAAACAACCTGCGGGCGGCAAAATACGCGGCAGGAATACTAAGGGTGCCTGCTATAAAAGCCGGCAATCGCACGATCCATGTGTGCCCGCCAAACACCTGGTGGGAAAAATATACTAGGATGGTATGGAAGATGTGGTTATTGGGAGCGCTGTAATCAGCCAGAATGTGACGGAAGG
>JBDTPH010000087.1:0-11789 GCA_039932795.1 Chloroflexota bacterium | reverse complement strand
GCAGCGACAGGCCGTACGCGAATCGTTGGTATTGCTGACAAATAACGATACTATTCTGCCGCTCAGCAGGGATTTACCGGTCATCTTTATTGCGGGCGAAGGTGCAAATGACATCGGCATGCAATCGGGCGGCTGGACGGTGGAATGGCAGGGGAAAACTGGCAACGATAACGAGGGCACGACGATCTTTAGCGGAATTAAAGCCGCGGTCAGTTTAGGCACACGTGTGGAATACAACCGCGATGTTGATTTTAGCGAGTTCAAGGATACAGATGGCAATCCGCTGCTTGCGGATGTGGGGATCGTGGTCCTTGCAGAGAAACCCTATGCGGAGGGTGTCGGCGACGTGGCGGATATTTCACTGACGGACAAGGAAATCGAGATGCTCACTGCGGTGAAAAACCAAAGCAAATCCATGGTTGTCATTTTAGTATCCGGTCGTCCACGCGTGATCACGGAGCAGCTGCCCATGGCGGAAGCGTGGGTTGCCGCCTGGCTGCCCGGTACTGAAGGCGGCGGGATTGCCGATGTATTGTTTGGTGACTATCCATTTACCGGAAAGACAGCTTATTCATGGCCGCGCACGAATGAGCAGCTGCCCATCAACGTCAATACTGCAACCGATAAAACAGGCTGTGACGCGCCACTCTTCCCATTTGGTTATGGCCTCACCTATGCTGAACCATCACCTGAAATTTTGGAATGCAGTCAATAAGCCGAAGTGGTCATGGGATAATGATGTCCGAATCAAGGCTTCCATCCACTTTCATTAAAAATGCACGAAAGATTAACATATCTAAATCCTACGTAAATGGAGTATTGAATGGCAAATAAGATTATTTTTCCAAAAGAATTTCTGTGGGGAGCAGCAACGGCTTCGTATCAGATCGAAGGCGCATGGGACAAGCACGGCAAAGGCGAATCCACGTGGGATCGTTTTACGCATACGCCCGGCAAGATCAGGAATGACGACACCGGCGATGTAGCGGATGATCATTATCGTCTGTGGAAAAAAGACATTGGCCTGATGAAAAAGCTCGGCTTACAGGCCTATCGCTTTTCGATCTCATGGCCGCGCGTGCTGCCTGCCGGACGCGGCAGGGTCAATCAAAAGGGCGTGGATTTCTACAGCAAGCTTGTGGATGGCCTGCTCCAAGCGAATATCACGCCGTTTGCCACCCTGAACCATTGGGATCTGCCCCAGGCACTGGAGGATGAAGGCGGATGGCCGGCGCGCTCCACCGCTGAAGCGTTTGTGGAATACGCAGATGTAATTTCCCGCGCGCTGGGTGACCGTGTCAGGAACTGGATCACGCATAACGAGCCGGCCGTTGTCGCATGGATGGGCTACGGGACAGGTCAACATGCGCCGGGCTTAACGGATTTCAAACTTTCGCTGCCGGCTGCACATCATCTTTTGCTCTCCCATGGCTGGGCTGTACCCGTCATTCGGCAGAACAGCCAGAATGCTGAAGCGGGCATTACACTGAATATCGGATGGAAAACCCCAGCTTCGAACAGCGCCGCGGATCTGGACCTGGCACGCCAGGATGACGGTAGATGGTTCCGCTGGTTTGCTGATCCCGTGTACGGACGCGGTTATCCGTCTGACGTCACGGAAGACTTCAGGAAGATCGATGCGCTTCCCAACGGCATGGATTTTGTTCAGGAGGGCGATATGAAGACCATCGCTGTCCCGACGGATTTTATCGGGCTTAATTACTACGGACGAAACATCAGCCGCGCCAGCGAAAAGGATAATGACCCACAGACCGTTTTCCCACAACCGAAGACTCCCGAGTACTGGACGGAGATGGGTTGGGAAAACTACCCGCAGGGCCTGACAGGTATTCTGGGCAGAGTCTATTTCAACTACACTCCACTTAAGCTGTACGTCACCGAGAATGGGGCGAGCTACTCCACGCCGCCCGATGAGAAGGGCAATGTCCCCGATGTACATCGCACAAATTATCTGCGGACGCACTTCGTTGCCATGCACCGCGCCATCCAGGCAGGCGTTCCACTGGCAGGATATTTCGTCTGGTCACTGATGGACAATTTCGAATGGTCCTTCGGATACAGCCAGCGCTTCGGTATCATCTGGGTCGATTACAAAACACAGAAGCGCCATCTAAAAGACAGCGCCAAGTGGTACAAAAACGTCATCAGGAAGAATGGGTTTTAGAAGTTTTACATTCCCGTCGTTCACATAGTGGGTTTGAACGATGGGACGTTTTACATAATTTTGATCGGACCCGCCGGGGTCATCCAACCTGGTTAATCACGCGGCGAGCCAGCGGTGACTGTCCACAGGAGAAGCAATCATGCACCAGAAATCACATCCGATTTTCATCGGCGACACGGCACACAAACGACCGGAGCGGGACATCAGCGGCGGGTATGTATCCATGCTTGGCGAACCATTTTATAAGATCAAAAATTATGCTGGCATGGCGCCATTTTTTATGAGCATTGTCAGCAGTTCAAATCACTGGCTCTTTATTTCATCAACGGGTGGCCTCTCGGCCGGCAGGGTTAGTGCCGAACAATCGCTGTTCCCATACTACACCGACGACAAGCTGACTGAAAACAGCGAGAACACTGGTAACAAGTCCATCCTGCTGGTTACGCATAATGAACGGACAAGTCTGTGGGAGCCATTTTCAGAACGATATAAGGGTAGTTATCATATCGAACGAAATATTTACAAGAATGTGCCTGGAACCGTGATCATTTTTGAAGAACACAACTTCAGTCTTGGACTATCCTATCGGTATGCCTGGCGCACCAGCGATCAATATGGTTTCGTCAAATCAAGCTGGCTGTTGAACTCCAGCGACTCACCCTGTCTGGTTGAGTTTATTGATGGGATTCAGAATATCCTGCCTGCCAATGTGACTTCAGTGACGCAGAATACATTCAGCCCCCTTTTGGATGCCTACAAACGCAGCGAACTGGACCCTGAAACGGGCCTCGCTATTTTTGCCTTAAACTCCACCCTGACCGATCTCGCAGAACCCAGCGAATCGCTTCTGGGAACCACGGTCATGCATCTGGGTCTTCATCAAGTTGACTATCTACTTTCGTCAATGCAACTGGATAATTTTCGCACGGGGATGGGTGTGTCAACGGAAACAGAAATGCGCGGTCGCCGTTGCGCTTTTTTTGTGCATACTACTCTGGAGGTTGCCCCGGGCGCAGAACGCGTCTGGCACCTGGTGGCGGATGTAAGTCAGGATAGCGTTGCAATTTGTAGCCTGTCTAAAAAACTAAGGGAAAATCGACCAGAACTACTTCATACACTTGAGCGCGACATCGCATTGAATAACGAAAACCTGGAGAAGATTGTTGCCAGAGCGGATGGGTTGCAACTTTCAAGCGATCAACTTTGCACAGCCCATCATTTTGCCAATGTGATGTTCAACGTCATGCGCGGTGGCATTTTTGCAGAACAGTACAGTATACAAACAAAGGGCTTCATCGAATTTGTCTCTGTTCGCAATCGGGAGGTTCTTAATGAAAATATAGCGTTCTTCTCCGGGTTGCCCTCGGAAATAAACATTCGGGATCTTCAGGCCCGGGCGGAGGCAGGCGGTTGCGCAGATTTAATCCGCTTGAGTTATGCCTATTTGCCCCTGTCATTCAGCCGGCGGCATGGTGACCCCAGTCGACCCTGGAATCGTTTCGCGATCGATATCAAAAAAGCAGATGGTTCTCTGAAGTTGGGATACGAAGGCAACTGGCGCGATATTTTTCAGAACTGGGAAGCGCTTGCATATTCCTACCCGGAATATGTCGAAAGCATGATCTCCACTTTTCTTAACGCGACAACAGCAGATGGATACAACCCGTATCGAATTACCCTCGAGGGGATTGACTGGGAAGTTCCCGAACCCAATAACCCCTGGGCAAACATTGGCTACTGGAGTGATCATCAGGTCATCTATCTTCAAAAGCTGATGGAGATCAGTACGAAGGTGCATCCCGGCAGGCTTCAAGCATTCCTTTCCGAGCCAATATTCAGTTCTGCCAACGTACCTTACCGTATTAAACAGTATGCAGATTTGCAGAGAGATCCATTCAACACCATTGACTTCAACTGGGACCTGGAGCGGGAGATCGATGCACGAGTGAAGGAACGCGGCACGGATGGCAAACTGGTTTTATCCAGGGATGGGAGTGTGCTGCACACCACGCTGGCAGAAAAATTGCTCACGCTGCTGCTCGCCAAATTGGCGAACTTTGTCCCTGAGGGTGGCATCTGGATGAATACCCAGCGTCCGGAGTGGAATGACGCCAATAATGCCCTGGTCGGCAAAGGGTTGTCGGTTGTTACCCTAGGCTACCTGCGGCGTACCCTTGTGTTTTGCAGGGAATTGTTACAGCAGAGCGGCCTCAACTCAGTTCAAATCAGCGTGGAAGTCCAGAAACTGTACTCGCAGATATTCCAAATCTTGAACGAATTCCAGGGAACGCTGGCAGGCTCTTTCAGCAATCAACAACGCCGCGCCATCATGGATGCACTGGGCCAGGCAGGCAGCCATTACCGCTGGAGCTATTA
Source organism: Chloroflexota bacterium (assembly GCA_039932795.1). Classification (GTDB taxonomy): domain Bacteria; phylum Chloroflexota; class Anaerolineae; order Anaerolineales; family Villigracilaceae; genus Defluviilinea. The sequence goes on along the minus strand of JBDTPH010000087.1, from coordinate 7,228 downwards.
TTCCCAGGGTTTCTCAGGCGGGGCTGCCCAACTCCCAATCCCAGACATGATTGCATTTCTCGACCTTGCACAGCAGTATGTAGAACACTCATTACGTGCCAACAGGCGCACTGACAATCTCTATCATGCCTACAACATCCTGCACCTCGATCATGGGCTTGCATCCATCAGCCATCTTTATGAAATGCTGGAAGGTCAGGTTGCGGTACTCTCATCGGGTATGTTAACAGGTGAAGAGTCACTTTTGCTTCTGGAAAGTTTGAGAAACAGCCAGCTATACCGTTCTGACCAGCACAGCTACATTCTCTACCCAGACCGGGCTCTTCCGGGTTTTCTCCATAAGAATTGTATGATGCCAGAGCAAGTAAGCGGGCTGGAATTGGTTTCGAAGCTTGTAGAGACTCAAGACAAGTCTCTTATCGTCAGGGATGAAGAAGGCAACTATCACTTTAGCGGACATATCCACAATGCAAAAGATGTGACTCGCGCGCTCGACGCCCTGCAGAACCAATATCCCGAGCTGGTAAAAGAGGATAGTGAACCGTTAAAGATTCTGTTTGAGAATATATTTCATCATAATGAATTCACCGGGCGTTCCGGGACCTTCTTTGCCTATGAAGGCCTGGGTAGTATTTACTGGCACATGGTTTCCAAACTTTTACTGGCAGTTCAGGAAACGATCCTGCGCACGCGAAACGAACCATCCACCCGGGCTTTGATGGAAAAGTATGCCGAGATTCGCAAAGGGTTAAGTTTTAACAAGACCCCTGATGTCTATGGCGCCTTCCCCACTGATCCCTACTCGCACACGCCCAGGGGGCAGGGAGCCAAACAACCAGGCATGACCGGGATGGTCAAGGAAGAGATCCTAACCCGCCAGGTGGAACTGGGATTTTTCATCGAAAATGGTCATGTGGTGTTTGATTTCCTGATGCTCGATAGGAATGAATTCCTTGCTGATCCTGCAAAGTTTGCCTATATGGATGTGAAGGGACAGCAGGAACAGATGGAGTTGCCGATGGGTTGCCTCGCGTACTCGATTTGTCAGGTTCCGATACTCCTGCAGGCTTCGGACGAACCATGCATACGGGTACATCTCGCAGATGGCAGCATCCAGCAGATCAATGGTCATGTGTTGGATTCAGTCAACAGCAGGCATATTTTCCAACGGGATGGCGTGGTGCACCACCTGGTGGTGTCTGTCCCGCCTAACAGGTGAACAGGATTATTTCTAACCCGGCAATTTCCGCTGGTCGAGTAGAGACCACAAAATGGCAGGAAATCACTGTTTCACCGGTTACCTTTTGCTCGATACGGCGGAAAAACGCCGCCTACTCGACCAACGGACCACTTTTCAAACAAAGTGTCAGGTGAACAGGATTGTTTCTATCCTGACAATTTATATTCCGCCTACAAATGGATTGCTGGCCTTCTCTGCGCCAACGATTGTTTCAGGACCGTGCCCGGATAACAGGCGGGTTTCATTGGGCAAGGTAAATATCTGCTCCTTGATACTCTTCACAAGAGTCTCCCAATCCCCGCCGGGAAAATCGGTACGACCCACGGAACCGGCAAAGATGAGGTCGCCGCAGAAGCAGATGTTAGATGAAGCAACATACAGGATGCAGTGACCAATTGTATGTCCCGGTGTAAAGCGGACCTCGAATTCCACACTCCCCAGTTTCAATATTTGTCCGTGATGGAAATCGATGGTCGGCTCGGGGCCAGGGTCGATATCAAACCCGAACATCGCGCCTCCCCCTCCTGCCCTCCACAAGACATGATCGTTCGGATGCAATGCCACAAGCGGCAACGGATTCAACGCGTCCGCAATTGCGCCCGCGCCGCCGATATGATCGAAGTGTGCATGCGTATACCAAAGATGCGCAATGCGCCAGCCGCGTCTTTGCGCCGCTTCAAGGATTACGTGACCATCCCACGATGGGTCAATCACCGCCGCATCCCGGGTCTCTGAATCAGCAACAAGATACGCGTTCGTCTGTGCAGGACCTAAAGTAAAGGAAACAATTTCAAGCATGACTCACCTTTTGGGGAGAGAATAGATAACTGACAACAATTGAAACAGCGATCAAACCGATCGCCAGTGGATAGACGAACATGGGATCGCGCTCGAACAAAATGCCTGCCAGTGGAGGCGTAAGAATGAAGATGACTGCGCTGATCGTTTCCATGATCCCATAGGTGATGCCCATCTGCGAATCATGGACAAGTTCACGCGCCTGCGCCATTACCATCGGGCGACCCGCACGGAACCCACCCAGCAGAAAGTAGCCCAGCACAAAGACAGGCAGGCTGCTGCCCTTCCAGATCGAAAATGCGAACAGGATCACCAGCGCCTGTGCAAACAGAAACCCACGCCGCGGCTGGACGCGACTGAACAACATTGCCATCAATGAATTTCCCAGCGCGCCTGCCGTAAAGATCAGGCCTGTTTCGCTCAACGAAAGTCCACGCACACCTTCCAAAAAATTTGGAGTGAGCGGCTGTGCCAGGTACATGGAAAAGATCGCGAAGGCGAGCACACCCATTAATACAATAAAACGTTTATTGCTCCTCAGGTGTGGCGGAGGAGAATCGGGGTCATGATGATCGATGGGTTGCGCTTCAATGAAAAACATGACGATATTCGAAAAAACAAACACCACAGCCGCCACATAAAAACTCATCCGCATTCCGTATTGGTCACCGATCCAGCCACCGGTCACGGGCCCCAACACCATGCCCATGCCGAAGGTCGCGGTCGTCAGTGAGAGCACGGTCCCAACAGGCCACTTGCCGCGCGCAGCCGTCATGTAACTGCTCAAGGGCGCCGACACAAACGCGGTCAGCCCATAACCAAACAAACCGATCAGATATAACGGCAGTGACAATGCAACTCCCATAACCAATGTGGAGACCAACCCGAGCACCCAGGCGCCGATCAAGAGAGGCCTGCGCCCGATGCGGTCTGCGAGCCGCCCCGCGGGGATGTGCGTGATCGCCATCGAAAGGCCGAACGCACCCAGCACAAACCCGATCTGATATTCACTGAGAGAAAACTGCCTGCCCAGATAGATCGGCACAAAGTTAATGAACATCCCCTCGCCAAAACCCCACAGGAACAAGGCTGCCGCAATGAATGGAATATTACGATTCAAGCCTGTTCCTTTGACGAGTCAATTCGTTGGATAAATTCCAGCGCATACTGGAAAACCTCCTGACGAGCCGCATCACGCGGGACAACGTGACCTGATCCCGTTACATAGAGTTTTGTCTTGTCTGACGCGTTCAGGAGACCTGAGTAGATAAGCTCGGTGTTCTCAGGCAGCACATAACCGTCATCTTTGGAATGGATAAGCAAAACAGGTACATTCAATTGAGGTAGAGCGGAGCGCATCTCGCCCAGTAATTTATTCAACTCACCGATCGAACGCACCGGGTTCTGTGGATACGAGACATGATCCTGCCATGCCTCCTTATCGAACCAGCTCGCTCCTGGCACTTCATCACTCTTCGGCATATAAGAAACAATTTTACTGATCCAGTCGATATGTCTCAGACGAGGATCATCGGGAAGTTTATAGGGTGTCGACATCGCCACGACGCCGCGAACGTCGAGCCGCGTGGACATGAGCAGGGAGAGTATTCCTCCCATCGATAGCCCAACGAGGAAGATGTTATCGGTCAATCCCCGCAGGAGATGATATCCATCTTCAACGGAGGCAGCCCAATCGGTCCAGGTGGAGCGGATCATATCCTCGGGTTGAGTCGCGTGGCCCGTGAGTCGAATCCCGAGGCAGGTATATCCCTGCTGATTCAAAAACTCCCCCATCCAACGCATCTCTTTGGGTGTGCCCGTGAAGCCGTGGATGAGCAGGCACGCGGGTTTGCCCGGTTCGCCTAAAAAGAGAAAAGGCTCCGCAGTGGGAATGATTTGATTCATGTTTGAAATTATAGGCTATTTGCGCATCCACGCCGGACGCAGCGAGGCTACCTTTTTGTAGATGTGACAACTCTCATCATGCGCTCCCGGCAAATACCCCGTGGACATAAGGAACTCATTGACGATCTCCCCACCTGTGAAAACAAATGTTTTTTTGAACAGCCTGGTCCATTCATCCTTCGTTAGGGGATGATGCTTATCCAGCCAGCCGCGAAAAGAGCCGTATTCCTTCTGCAGCTCGAGAATCTTCTGCGCGTTGACGACCGCAGCATTGACCTTAAGTTTATTGCGAATGATGCCAGCATCGTTGAGCAGACGCGTAACATCCTTCTCCCCATACCTGGCTACTTTGGCGATATCGAAACCATGATATGCCTCACGGAAATTGTCCGCTTTTTTCAAAATGGTGATCCATGAAAGTCCCGCCTGATTGATCTCAAGGATCAGACGCTCAAAAAGCAGGTTGTCATCCTTCAATGGAAACCCGTATTGCGTATCGTGATAGACCTTATTCAAGGTGTCTTCGGGGTGGGTGTTGCAGTAATCGCAGTAGGTTGTCATGAATATATTTTACTATCCAAATGGCTCTGCATCCACGATCGCGGCCGCGGGGATGTGCGTGATTGCCATCGAAAGCCCAAATGCGCCAGGCACGAACCCAAACTAGTGTTCTCACTGGTACGGCTGGCAACTTACACTCTTGCTGGACTGGAAATTAGCATGAATGCTTCTACGCGCTGCAACCTTATAGGATTTTATATAACCCGAGAGGATTCGGTAATTCCCGAAAAGCACGCAGATTTCCTGTCTTGAAGAGCGGAGCGGCAAAAAAGCTGTTGCCAACAAGCAGATTCTGGAGAAAAGCCGAGATTTTTTTGCCGCCAAGTTACGTCAAAACGGCATTTTGACCTCCAAAAACAACTCAAAAACAGGCTTTTTGCGCCAAAAATAATTACCGAATCCTCTCAACCCTTGACAAAATGCTTAACTTAAGATTAACTTTTAGGAACTAATATCATCGGCTGGGTGATCAGCCAGGGTTATGTCGACTCCGAATTTCAAATTACCCTGGTCGCTCATCTGGTTGGATGTTTTGGCAGGAGACCTAATAAAATGTACAAATTAAAGTATCTAACGCTCTCAACTATCCTGGTTATATCCCTTTCATTGGCAGGTCCGTCCTCCGACGTGTCTGCACGCCCGCTCACGAATCACGGCGTGTCGCCCACGCTCGGTACAGCAGCAAGCTTTTCAGTTCTAGGCGCAACGGCAGTCACCAACGTTCCTACCTCTGTTATAGGCGGGGATGTTGGGTTGAGTCCAGCCGCCGGTGGTAATTATGCTGGATTAACGCCTGTGGAGGTAGCGGGCACGATATATTCAGTCGATAGCTTGGGTCCTGATGGTCTCGCGGGAAATAACCCCGGCCTACTGACTACTGCTCAGAATGATAACACCGCTGCATTCGGTTTTCTCAACCAGACTTGTGACAGCGACACTGCGGCCGTGGTAGACCTGACCGCTCTTTCGCCTCTCGGTCCGGGTGTCTACTGTGCCGATGCCTTTCTATTGAGTGGGAACTTAACCCTCAGTGGGTCAGGCGTCTGGATTTTCAAATCCCGGGCAACGCTCACGACATCGGCTAATTCATCTGTTACAGGTGGTGACCCATGTAACGTGTGGTGGAGACTCGAGTCGTCGTCCGGTGATATCGGTACAGGCTCTCAAATGATAGGAAATATTCTCGCGCTCACGTCCATTAACATGCAAGCTGGCGCAACCTTGAACGGTCGCGTCCTGGCGCAAACTGGTGCAGTGACTTTGAATAACAATACCATAAGCGGTCCGGTCTGCGTCGCGCCGCCTGTGGCCACATCCACACCTGACGATGACAATGACAATGCAGTCAGGAGTTTGCCGAACACTGGTGGTGCTCCCATCCGAAACGAAGGATTCCCCTGGGGTCTGGTGATCTTCGGTGGCTTCAGCGTCATAGCTTTGGTCTTGGGCGGTCGAGCATACCGACGCACCCATTTGCCGAAGCAATAACATTATTATTGTAGGAACGGTGAGTATTCTCACTCGTCGCGGCTCGCTCACTTGTCTCGCGATTGTTATGGTCATTGTGGCAGTGCTTGCGGGATGCGGAAACAACAAGTCGGGGGAGGCGCTGGCTGGGCCTCCCCCGACTCCTATTTCATCACCATCGGATCAGCCGGTGGTTCAACTCACAGCCCAACCAACAGTTCACCTAACACCCACAGTCTTCGTCAGTGGGCCGCTCGTTGATACCGACCTCGACTTAAGAGCTGGGCCTGTAGACGTGCCGCTTGAGCTTCTGATTCCTTCACTCAATGTCAATGCCCCCATACTTGGAGTCGGACTCACATTGGAAAATGTGATGGATTCGCCAAAAGGTCCGATCGGTGATCCCGTTTGGCATACAGCATACTGGTATCGTGGCAGTGGCATTCCGGGCGATGTAGGGACCGCCACGATTGCCGGGCACGTCAACGATCCGCTCGGACGGCCTGAGATATTTGCTGACCTTCAGGATCTCCAGCCCGGTGACCTGATCATCATCCACGTCAAATATACCAACACAGACATTCGCTTCATTGTCAACCAGACCAAGACCTACTCCCTCAAGGAGTCTTCCGACCCGGAGGTGCTGACACAGATCTACGGTGCCGGGCCGGTTGCTGGCACTGGACCACAGCCAGCAACCGACGGCCTCTCCCACCTGACGCTCATCACCTGTGCTGGATACATCGTCAATGGCCAGTTCGATCACCACACGGTCGTTTACGCGACGCGCAGTGAATGAGAGAAATTGTAGTCATAAAAAATTTCCCGCCAGGCAAATTGTTTCTGGAAGCCTTCTCAAAATGTCATCCTGAGCCCTTCAATTTCACTCAGGATAAACTCCGCGAAGGGTCTCTGCAAAGCACTGAATAATCGAGGAAGCTTGCTATAATAGCTCCTGGCCGTTCAAAATCGTATCAAAGCGAGAAAACATTATATGAATTCAAATGCCACCCACCACCGTTCCATCTTAAGGAATCTTGCAGAGCAGGCGATGCTCGAGCGTGGGTTGCTTCCAAATTTTTCCAGCGCAGCACTCGCCGAAGTGGACCGGCTTCCAAAATCAGAGTCAGCGAATAGCGATTCAGTTCGGGATTTGAGGCAGCTTTTATGGTCATCGATCGATAATGATGACACGCGCGATCTGGATCAGCTTAGCGTTGCTGAGGAAACATCTTCCGAGACGGTAAAGATATTTGT
>JBDTPH010000086.1:0-40372 GCA_039932795.1 Chloroflexota bacterium | reverse complement strand
AGCTAGACTTTATCCATTTGGGCATTAACAAAGAAGCAGGGTAAGCTAAAGGCAAACACTCCACCAAGAGGTAGCCAATGCCAACCCTGCAAGCAGAATATATCACGATCCTTGGAGCCTTTGCGAGGCTGTTCTCGAAGCGCATTTGGGAACAAGCAAAAAAATTGTTGATAGGTGCAATCCTCTCTCCTGCTGAACGGACTGTCACAGCGGCGTTGCGCGTAATGGGTTTGAGCAATGAAAAACATTTTCAAAATTATCATCGTGTCCTCAATCGTGCAATATGGTCAAGCTTGGAAGCAAGCCATATTCTGTTGGGATTATTGATCAGCACTTTTGCAAGCAGCGGTCCAATCATCATGGGACTGGACGATACGATTGAACGTCGTCGTGGAGCGAAGATCAAAGCGAAAGGCATCTACCGAGATCCCGTTCGTTCCAGTCATAGCCACTTTGTAAAAGCGAGTGGGTTGCGCTGGCTAAGTTTGATGTTACTGGCTCCTATTCCGTGGGCAAAGCGAGTTTGGGCGTTACCGTTTCTGACTGTCTTAGCTCCTTCGGAAAGATATTACAAGGACAAGATTCGTAAACACAAGAAACTCACCGAGTGGTCGTATCAGATGGTCTTGCAAGTTCGTCGCTGGCTTCCCAAGCGCCTGCTGGTGGTCGTGGCAGACAGTAGTTTTGCCGTGATTGACCTGCTTTGGCAGTTGCGCCAACTAAAAAATCCAATTTGCATGATTACACGTTTTCGCCTTGACGCTGCGCTGTATGAGCCAAACAAACCTACGCCAGGAAAGATGGGCCGCCCGCGCAAGAAGGGCAAACGCCTGCCTACCTTGGAAACGATCGCGGCAGACAAACTGACGCACTGGAAACGTCTCACGGTACAAGAATGGTATGGAGAGAAAAAACGTGACATTGAAATCACATCCAAAACTGCGGTCTGGTTTCACAGCGGGAAACCGCCATTGCCCATTCGCTGGGTCATTGTACGTGACCCAAAGAAGATCTTCAAAACGCAGGCACTCTTATGCACGGACATCAAAGTCTCCGCAGAGCAAATCATTGAGTGGTTTGTTCGTCGTTGGCAAGTCGAAGTCACATTTCACGAAGTCCGCACCCATTTGGGAGTAGAGACACAAAGGCAATGGGCAGATCTGTCTATCTTGAGGAGTACGCCTGCCTTACTGGGCTTGTTTTCCATTGTGACCTTGCTGGCAAATTTGCATTCTCGCAAACAAAAAATACCTATTCAACAAGCCGCATGGTACAACAAGAAACTTCCTACCTTTTCGGATGCCTTGAGAATTGTGAAGCAAACTTTATTTTCTCATCACCATTTTCGAACATCACACTTTGATGGCGAAATCCGAAAAGTGCCGCGCCTTCGCTCCACTTACCGCTTTTCTCGCTCTACTTGTGCATTTTTACATGCACCTTTTGGATAAAGTCCAGCTTAGCTATCTGGATATTTAGTTGATTTTCATCAATCCTGTGCGCCGACCGGGAGTGCGATGATTGGATCAGCATCATCTGCCACATCCACAGATTTGGTCAGTGCGGCCTCGGTTCCCTCCCGTGCAAACTTCCACATAAGCTTTAGCATCAGAATCGCCAGGATGCCATATACGAAGGTAAATCCAAAGAGGCTGATCGCTACATTTGTTACCGTTAGATTTGGCGAGACAGCTTGAGCCGTGGTCAGCAATCCCTGCACGATCCAGGGCTGGCGTCCCATTTCAGTAGTGACCCAGCCTGCCACACCCGCGATGAAGGGCAGGGGAATCATGTATGGCATCCACTTGAGCCACTTCACAAGTTTGGGTGACCAATCGCGCATCACCACCAGCAGGGCGAAGGCAGATGAAAAGAGCATGACGAATCCCATGCCGACCATGGTTCGAAACGACCAGTAGGTAGCCATCATCAGCGGAATGTAGTCATTTGGACCGTACAGTGCTTCATATTCTGCCTGCAGTTCATTGACGCCTCGTATCTCGCAGTCGAAGTTGTTACAGGCAAGGAAGCTCATTAGGTAGGGAAGGCGAATGGACCAGACCTCCCGTTTGCCTGTCAGGTCACCGATGGTGAGCAGGGAAAAAGATGCAGGTTGCTCGGTTTCCCAAATCGCTTCAATGGCGGCAAGTTTCATGGGTTGATAGAGACGCATCTCCTGGCCCTGTTCATGGCCGGTCATCAATAACAGGAATGAGGCGATCAGGCCGACAACTGCGCCCGTAACGAAGGAAGGTTTGAAGACCTCCACTTCCTTTTTTTGCAGGATGTACCAGGAGCTTACGCCCAATATAAAAAAGGCGGATGTCGCCAGTCCTGCTGCAAGCGCGTGACGGAACAACAACCAGCCTTTTGGGTTGGTCAGCACGGCGACAATATCCACAAGCTGCGCGTTGCCTGTTACAGGATTGATGCTGTATCCAACGGGATGGTGCATCCAGCCGCTGGCAAGCAAAATCCAGATCGCAGAAGAAAGACTGCCGATCGCTGCCATCCAGATCGAGAACAGGTGGACGCGTCTGGAAACGCGCCCTTCGCCAAATATCCAGATGCCGATAAAGACCGACTCAAGGAAGAATGCAACCATGGTTTCGATGGCGAGCAGTGTGCCAAAAATATCCCCAACGAAGCGGGAGTACTCCGACCAATTCATGCCGAACTGGAACTCCTGTACCAGCCCGGTCACAACGCCTATGCCAAAGTTGACAAGGAATAGTTTGCCCCAGAATTTCGTCATACGACGATAACGTTCTTCGCCTGTGCGGTAATAGAGGGTTTGAAAGACTGCAACGAACCACACCAACCCTAGCGTGAGGGGGACAAATAGAAAATGAAATGCAGTGGTTACTGCAAACTGAATACGGGAAAGGCCAATTATGTCCATCGCGTCTCCAAAGTACACTCAACAATAATAATTAAAATCGCTTTTGTGAAACATGCCACAAGTTTCATTAATATACCTAAAAAGGTCTTTTTTGTGATTAATTGCACATGAGCTTATTGGTGTGAAACATATATTTCGTTAATAGATGGCTGCAAAAGAAATGAATATAAACAGGCTCACCCCAATTTTTGGGGTGAGCCTGTATTGGAATTCAGAAAAGAACCGGAGCAGACTGTCTTGCGAGGCTGTTTGCTCCGGCCTGAATCGATCTAGTAGACCAGTGATTCTTTATTTGTGGAGATGCGCTTGCGGAACATGTAATAGGTCCAGCCTTGATAGGCAAGCACGATCGGGACGAAAATCAAAGCAATGACCGACATGACCGTCAGCGTATATTGTGAGGAGGATGCGTTGTAGATGGTGAGGCTATATGCCGGATTGGTGGTGGAAAGCATCACGTTGGGGAAGGTCATGCTGAAGAATGTGACCTGTGTCAACACGATGTTGAGAGCTACCATGATGAAAGCCCAGCCTTCCATCTTCTGGTTGATGAAGTATCCGGCAACCAGGAGAGCCGCAACGGCTGCAATCGGTACGATACCCGGATTGACAAAACCACGATCCCAGAAGCCTGCAACGTAGGTGAAGGCCCCGAGTGCAACATAGAGTACAGAAGTCACAACCCAGAGTTTCTTTGCGAACACATTGACACGTTCGCGCAGTTCACCTTCGAGCTTGAGACCGAGGAAGTTCGCACCGTGGAGCAGGAAGATCGCCACAGTGGTTATGCCACCAAGCAGACCGTAGGGGTTGAGCAGGGTGAAGAGGTTGCCGGTGAACATCATGTTTTCGTCGATCGGCACGCCGCGCGCCAGGTTGGCAAAGGCCGCGCCCAACAATAAAGCGGACATGAAGGAACCGATGGCGATCATCCAATCGAAGCGGTTGCGCCAGGCGGGGTTTGCATCCTTGGAGCGATATTCGAAGGAAATACCACGAATGATCAAACCAACCAGCAGCAGGAATAGGGCCAGATAGAAACCACTGAACATGGTCGCATACCAGTGCGGGAAGGCAGCGAACGTGGCTCCACCTGCAGTCAGCAGCCATACTTCGTTGCCATCCCATACCGAACCAATGGAATTGATGATGGCGCGGCGTTCATTGTCCTTCTTGCCGAGGAAGGGCAGAAGCATTCCCACACCAAAATCGAAACCTTCCAGGAAGAAGAATCCGATCCACAGTACGGCAATCAGGACAAACCAAAGGATTTGAAGAAATTCGTAAGACATGTCATGCCTCTCTTATTAGTCTTGAGCGCCAACAGGTAGGGCATCACCGATGCCGCCATGGCTCTCAGGTTCGACATCAACCGATTCGTGTAGGGCTCCATCGGGACCCGCGATGGCATATTTTTTCATCAGATAGACCATTGCAACGGCCAGTGAGCCATACACAACGGTATAACCGATCAGGGAGATAAGCAGATCCACAGTAGTGAGATTAGGTGAGACAGCGTTCTCCACCTTGAGCAGACCGTGAACGATCCAGGGTTGACGTCCCATTTCGGTCAGGATCCAGCCGCTGGCGTTGGCGGCGTAGGGCAAAATAAGCAGAGGCGGAACCCACTTCATCCATCTGGCATTGGTGATATCGCCACGGATCATTGCCCCGACGAAGAATGCCGTGACTGCCATCATGATCAATCCGAATGTCATCATGATGCGGAACGTCCAATAAGTGACCACCATGAGCGGAATGTAATCGCCTGGGCCATACAGACCCTCGGCCTCTTCCTGAAGATCGTATACGCCGCGCACCTCACAATCGAAGTTATTACAGGCCAGGAAACTTAACACCCCGGGCATGCGCCAGGACCAGACCTCGCGCTTGCCGCTCAGGTCACCGATGGTGAGGATGGAGAAATCGGAAGGCTGTGAAGTTTCCCAGTGCGCTTCAATGGCAGCGAACTTCATGGGTTGGTTCTCATACATGAACTGGCCCATTGTATGGCCGCCAAGGAAAACGAGCACGGATGCGATAAGACCGGCAACCGCAGCGATCGAGAAGGAGCGTTTGAAAAAATCCACGTTCTGTTTGCGAATCAGATGATAGGCGCTCACGGCAAGGATGAAGAATGCAGCCATCGCGAGACCATCAGTGATGGTGTGCCAGAAGAAGATCCAGCCCTTGGGATTGCCGACCAGCGCGAAGAAGTTGACGAGTTCGGCACGTGCATTGGCATCATTGATCACATAACCAACCGGGTGCTGCATCCAGCCGTTGGCGAGCAGGATCCATATGGCTGAAAGGTTCGAGCCAATGACAACCAGCCAGATGGAAGCAAGATGGACTTTTTCAGGAACCCTGCCCTCACCGAAGACCCATACGCCGAGGAAGGTGGATTCCAAAAAGAAAGCCAGCAAGGCTTCAATCGCCAGCGGCGCACCAAAGATATCGCCCACGTAACGGGAATACTCAGACCAGTTCATTCCGAACTGAAATTCCTGGACGATACCGGTCACAACGCCAATGGCGAAATTGATCAGGAAAAGCTTCCCCCAGAACTTCGCCATTTTACGCCAGGTTTCATCCCGGGTCTGGTAATAACGAGTTTGCATAAAAGCCACGTACCAGCCCAATCCCAGCGTGAGAGGGACGAACAGCCAGTGATAGACCGTGGTAACAGCAAACTGCAATCGAGAAAGTGTAACGGGATCCATATGTTCTCCTTGAAAAAATTATGCACGCGCCCTGCGGGCATGCGAGTACCCTATACAAAGCTTGGTATTGTCATTGGGATGCCAAGCGATTCAAGCACGAGATCCTCAAAAGTAATGGACGCCATCTCACGCAGCATTGCCACCTGGACGCGTCCCCATTTCGGTCGTACCGGGCAATTGGATTGGAATGGGCAATCCTTCTCACCCTTTACCTGCAGGCACTCCGAAAGGAGGATCGGCCCTTCGAACGCTTCGACGATATCCTTCAACGTGATCTGTGATGGGTGACGGGGAAGCATCAAGCCTCCATCACGCCCGGCAAAGGTGTTGACCAGGCCGGCGCGCGCAAGCTGTGCCACAATGCGAGCCATCAGGGCAGGCGGAATCAACATCTCCTGTCGAATCTCGCTACTCGACAGGCGCACACCTTCACCGCGCTTGGCAAGAGCAAGCACCACACGAACGGCATAATCAGTCTGGCGGTTGATTTTGAGCATGAATCATCCTTACAAACCATTACCTTATAAGTAAATGTTGAATACGATTGTAAGCATTTCCAATATTATAACGTTATGTGTAAATTATCACAAATGAAAATGACAGATTTAATAAACAGGATGTTCCAAATCTTTTGACATGATGGAGCGCAGGTCAGCCAGAGGTTGCCACGCTGGAATCAATCACTGAAATAGAGGAGCGAAGCAGTATAATCACCTAAAACTCGACCTGAGGTATTAAATGATTGACCCTGTAATATTTACCATTCGTTTATTTGGCTGGGAATTTCCCTTGCGCTGGTATGGCGTGATCGTCATGATCGGCGTCATCGTTGGATCGTTGATTGTCGAGCGCGAACTCAGGCGACGCGGTGAGAAGGGCGACAGGATCTGGGACGCTCTCATCTGGTTGTTGCCGGCTGGAATTATCGGTGCTCGTTTGTGGTATGTAATGAATGCCACACTGGGAGGCAATCGCTATTACATTGAAAACCCGGTTCAGATCATCAATATTCCCCAGGGTGGGTTGCATATTTTTGGCGGTTTCCTGTTCGGAACAGCTGCCCTTCTCTACTACCTTCGACAGAATAAGCTCGACCCCTGGCTGTTTCTCGATTCAGCGGGCCCGGCCGTTTTGATCGGTCAGGCGATCGGACGTATTGCCAACTTCATTAATCAGGAGTTATACGGACCTCCGACAACGCTTCCGTGGGGGATTCCGATCTCTGCCGAACACCGCATCGCCCCGTACGCAGACCTGGGCCTGTATCCCGTGCATACAACCCGCTTCCACCCGACATTTGCATACGAAATGCTGTGGAACCTGTCCGCAGCAGGTCTGTTGTTATGGCTGTCCCGCCGCTATGAAAAGGACCTGAAACCTGGCGCGCTGTTCGCTGCCTGGCTGGTGCTGGCCGGTGTGGGACGTGTGATCATCGAACTCTTCCGTCCAGATCAGCCGAAAATCGGCAATACGGGAATTAGTTATTCCAGCCTGGTCTCAGCGTTGATGGCGGTTGCCGGTGCAGTCCTGTTGATGATCCGTTACAAGGCGATCAATACCAAATTTGCTGAGGAGTGGGAAGAGGAATATCAGGTTGGGGAAAAGTTCCCTGTGAACAAGGATGCTGTCGGGCAGGGACAAAAGGAAGTTCCACATGTAAAGAAGGTTGTCAAACGCGAGTCCACCCTTCAGAAAAAGGCCAGAGCCAGGATTGCTGAGCGTAACGCGGCCAAGGAATCATCCCCGCGCACGACGAAAGCAAAGAAGTCTTCATAATCCGGCATGGTGAGTGCAACGCAGCGCTTCCCATGCTTGCCCTCATCTATAAAAACTCCCGAAGGTTTTCTTCGGGAGTTTTCGTTTAATCAATTGCTGAAACACTTACTGTATGCGCATTTACCCCTGTCATTTCGTGTTCCCGTTTTTCAAAACCGAACCGTTCGAAGATGTCGGCATACGTTTCAATAATTTGCTGGCGTGTAAAACCCATCTCCTCATACGAATAAACATGGTCACTGTTGAAGGAAAGAGTCTCTTTCACGGCTTCATCCACGATGATGTCGAGGCCGGGTTTGTCTGGGTAGCCAAACTGCTCATAGAACGAGCGGATGACATGCTCGGGGCGTTGGATCAAATCATCATAGTTCAGGATCAGGTGTCGGGGCGAAGGATGCGCATCCAGATATTGGAGAGGGTACCGATACCAGTGTTGGGTAAAGTCCACGATCTCATTCAAATAAAGATATTTCTCCTTTGGCTCGGTAAAGACGCGGCGGGCGTAGTTGATCCATGAGACAGTGGATGGGAGCATGTCGAGCGGGTTGCGCGCCAGGTAAATGATGCGCGCATCGGGGAAGAATTCAAGTAGTGTTTTGATCTTGGGGCTGAATGCTGGATTCTTGGCGACGAAATATTTTTTGCCGGTGGCATACATATGCCGCTGAAGCATGGACTTATAGAAAGCCATGATGCGCCGTTTATGCGCAGGTGACAATGCCTCATCAAAATGCTGATAGTTCGGCATCTTATCCATGAATGGGAAGAGGAAGCTGACCCAGAACGAATCCCAGATGTGGAGCAGGATGTTCTCATCCTCCTCAGGTTGGAAAAATGATATGCGATGGATCTTGAGCTTGCCCAGCGTTCGTTTGTCGAACTCGTACAACAGGCGATGCAAATGACCGCCCAGTTTATTATCAGTGCGTGAGACAAACTGCGTGATCTTCTTTTGCGTTACAGATGGGGTCAGGTAGATATCCCAGGTGGTGAGGCTGGTAAATGTTTCTGAATCGCGTGAGAGTAAACGGTGCAGGAAGGTGGAACCACTTCTCAGGTTGCCGAGAATGAAAAGTGGCTTTTCGATTACCTGTGTTTTATGCCCGGGGAAAAGAATGTCATCCAGCAGGAAACAGAACCAGTGAATGAACTGCCCAATGGGCCATACTGTATAAAAAAGTAGAAGAAATATGATGCGCTTGCGTGTAAGACGGGCGGGGGTATTTTTTGAGGCGAAAAAAGAGCGGTACGTCGTTCGCCAAAACAGGCGGAAATTATAAGACATTCAGTTCGGGATCCTTACCTTGCTTTCATGGAGAAAGCCCTGATGGGCTTTCTCTGTTGCTATTCTATCAGCAATTAATAATTTTGAATTGCAGGATTATAAATCCTACCCCTTCAACTATATTGTTGCCTTTTCTGCTTTAACGATGGGCGGATGTATCCTGTGATGCTGACAATTATACTGGAGTGAGCTGGATTCATATTCAAGATACGGAATTTTGAAAAAGGTCAAAGTATGTCGCTAATTTTTGCTCATACAACACCCAATGTTTATAATGCCAAAAGATCAAATTTTGGAGGTAGCGATGAAATCGAAAACTCAATTTAACGGCAGGCATTGGGAGACTGGCAGCATCCATAACGCGTTGGCTGTGCAGGGAATCAAAGCTCCGCACACTGGCAAGCCCTATTCAGAAGCGCTGCTGCTCGGCATCAGTGGCGGTATTAGCTTCGGATATTTCACCTTTGAATATAAAGGATACCTCCCACATGTTGCCCTGCTCACACGTAATACATTCAGTCCCTTTTCAACCGTTCTCGAGAGGCTGGGTGTTGCGCAGGATATCCAGCAGACCAACAAGCCAGACAAGGCGGAAAAAAATCTGCAAGCCACACTGGAGAGTGGGCTTTATCCACTCCTATGGGCAGACCAGTTCAGCCTGCCGTATAACTGTCTCCCTGTTGACAAGCCTATGTGGGGCATGATGCCGATCCTGGCTGTGGAGGCGGATGGCAAATCGGTCACTGTTGCCGATCGGTCGAGTCAGCCTTTGCACCTTTCCATGACTGATCTGACCAAAGCCCGTGGACGTGTAAAGGAGGATAAATATCGCCTGATGACTCTCGATACGCCGCAGACAGGCAAACTGGCTGGTGCCGTGTATAAAGGCATTTGCCAGGCGATCAGCTTGTTCACCGAGGAACCCCCGCGCGGAGCACGTGATAATTTCGGATTTGCCGCCTACCAAAAGCTAGCCGAATTGCTTGTCAACACACGAAATAAACAAAGCTGGGAGAGATTCTTTGCGCCCGGCATTCGCATGTACCATGCGCTGGCGGGTTCGCCAGTGCAGCCCGGAGCCTATCATTGGATCATGAACTGGGGTTCCGCCGATGGCGCCGAACGCGGCCTGTATGCTGATTTCCTTCTTGAGGCTGCGCAGATATTGAACAGGCCCGCTCTGAAAGAATCTGCCGGGAAGTTTCGCGAGAGTTACACGTTGTGGCTTGCATTTGCAGATGCCCTGCTTCCAGATGACATTCCGATGCTGAGTGAAAGCAAGAAGTTGATCAACAAGAAACATGATTTGTTTGTCAGGGAAGGCGAAATGGCATTGCCTGAGATCAAAAAGATCAATTCGCGCTTGAATGAGTTGTTGACGAAGTCTGAAATTAATTTCCCTCTATCCAATGTTCAGGCGGCGGACTTGCGTGCAAATTTGCGTGATATTTTGTTGAAGATCAGCACGGTCGAACAACAGGCTGTTGACATGCTTCAGAAAGCGATTGTATAGGAATAAAGTAGGGTGAGACAATGGTCTCACCCTACTCACGTTCCACCATTTCCTTGAACCTTTCCATATCCCGCTGTGAACGAGCCACATAATTCTTTTTTAACACCGGCCCCACTACTTTCATCAGCAGTGTTTTGAATATGTATTTTGTTTCTGCCACCCACAGCGTTTGATCCCTGCCCTGCTCAATAAATATATTGTTTAGCATGTTGACAGCAAAATCGTTCTCAAAGACACTTTCAAATCGATTCGGTTCATCACGATACATGACCTTCTCGGAGAGCGAAAACTCGCGCTCATTCTCTTTGTACATCAATTTTGAGACAGCAGATGGTTGACCTGTCGTCCCGCTAATCAGCTCGATCCTCATCAAGGCTGGCTGCCACTCCTTGATATTTTCAACGCTGGCAAATGCCTCCCATACTTCAGCGCGCGTTTTGTGGATGAGAAGTTCGAGTTTGTATCTCACGGGTCTCCTGCAAAATTACTTGTGAAGGAATTCCAGTGTACGCTTCCATGCAAGCTCTGCAGCTTGCGGGTCAAATTCCGGGCGATCCTGTTCGAAGAACCAATGACTTCGACCTGGATATATCTGAAAATCCGGATCTAACCCTGCGCTGCGCATTTCCGCCTCCATTGCGCGGATGCCCTCCATCGGCTCCCATTCGTCGACATCAGAAAAGTGGCCCAGGATGCCGGACTTGATCTGTGAGAAGTCTGGATCTCCGACTCCGTAGAACAAAACGACTTTGCGGATGTCTTGAGGATGCCTGCTTGCCACCTCCAATGACCATGCTGCGCCCATGGAGAATCCGATCAACGCGAGCGGCTCTTTCCGGACCTCGGGCCTGCCGCGCCTAAAACCAACGAGTGCGCCGGCGACAGCCTGCTGCCGTTCAGACTCAGTCTCAGACATGATCTGCTTCGCTTCATCAACAGTCTGTGCAACCCTGCCATCATTCAGATCGGGTGCGAACGCGACAAACCCTTCTGAAGCAAGCCTGTCGCATAGATTCTTGAAGAACGGATTCAACCCCCACCAGGCGTGCAGTACGATCACTCCGGGCGCGTTCGATTGTGATGGCAATGCGAGATATCCCTTTGCAGATTGTCCGTTTACATCGAATGTAATATCCTGTCCGTTCATTGTCCATTCTCCTCTCTAAATTTTTCAGCACCTTTACGTGTTAAGTTGGCTAGCTCCCTGAATAGATCTGGATCCACTTTTTTAAAGTTGAAGCATGATTTTCCCTGCATATGCTTTTTCAGCTCAGGTGAAATATCCTTTAACAGTTCAGGGTACATATAAACGGGCATCAGGTAAAACGAGACATAGTTTTTCTTGATCTGCGCCGAACCGAAAAAGAGTTCCTTCTTCCACTTTTCGCTGTAGGGACCGTCAAGATAGTAGGTGTCTGACGTATCCGTTTTGAGAGTCAGGTTTTCGGCATACGGCTTCAGAATATTTTTGAGTTGTTCAAAGACTATGTGGAAATCGTTTTGAGCAGGCATGGTTTATACCTCTGTAAAAACAAATGAATGTCACTCCAATTGTCGGGTTCAGCCATGAATGGTTATTGGGCCACAGTAATTCGAATGTAAATGGGATCCCCAAACGGATCACCATTCGGGTCATAGGCCTGCCAAGCGCTTTCGTAGACTCCATCTGTGAAAGGGGCAGTAAAAATGATCTGGATCGGGACTTGAGTTCCTGCACGGGCGGGGTAAAGCAGGATCTCCTGCGGTGCGCCGAGTTCGGCTCCACCGAGATGTTTAATGCGATAGGCAGAGTTCCAGTTGCAGGTGCCGCTGTTTTCGACGAGCCATTGTTTATCTATGCTTGAGCCAAAGGTGGCAAAGGAATTGTCAGGCACAGTGATGTCACTGATGAAATTAAGATCGTTGACACAGTCCTGTGGGTCAACAGTAGGGAGAATGGTGGGCAGGGGCGTGGATTGAACAATCACAACCTGTTGTGTAGGCTGAATGATGAAGGTTGGTTCAATAAGCGCAGGTTGGGCTGTCGGCGGGCGGAACGGTGTTGGTGTGGGAGCCGGGGAGCAGGCTGAAAGTGAGAGAAGAATCAAAATAATGGCGGACAATTGCCGGCTGGGCATAAAGCGGAAACGGTCTGTGTCCATAAAAAAAGAAGGGCGACCCGTTGCCGAGTCGCCCAACGGACTTCCTATTCTTCGTCGGATGAACGTGCAGTACTATCTTCCACACCAATTTCCAGTGGCAGTGCAATCTCGCCGCTGAGTGCCTTTTGGCGGATGACAGCGTCAATTTCATTCATGAGCTCGGGGTTCTGGCGCAGGAATTCTTTCGCGTTTTCCCGTCCCTGGCCAACACGAATGTCGCCATAGGAGAAGAATGCACCGCGCTTTTGAACGACTTCGAATTTGGTAGCCAGATCGAGCACGTCACCCGATTTGGATATACCTTCGTTGAACATGATGTCAAACTCGGCAGTCCGGAACGGCGGGGCAACCTTGTTCTTAACGACCTTGACGCGAGTGCGGTTACCGATGACTTCGTCGCCAACTTTGATCGCCTGGATGCGGCGTACGTCAAGACGGACCGAAGCATAAAATTTGAGTGCCTGGCCGCCCGTCGTTGTTTCGGGATTACCGAACATGACACCGATCTTCTGGCGGAGCTGGTTGGTAAAGATGACCGCGGTCTTGGTCTGGTTGATGGCCCCCGAGAGTTTGCGGAGCGCCTGTGACATGAGACGGGCCTGCACACCCATGGTGGCATCGCCCATGTCGCCTTCGATCTCGGAACGCGGAACGAGCGCAGCGACCGAGTCGATCACGATCACATCAATGCCGCCGGAACGGACGAGGGTTTCTGTGATCTCGAGCGCCTGTTCACCGGTATCGGGCTGCGAGACGAGAAGGTTATCAATGTCCACACCGACCCGGGCAGCATACGTGGGATCCAGAGCGTGTTCCATATCGATGAACGCGGCGGTGCCCCCCAATTTCTGTGCCTCCGCCACAATGTGCTGACAGAGGGTGGTCTTGCCAGATGACTCTGGACCGTAAATCTCGGTAATTCGTCCGCGCGGTATACCGCCGACGCCGAGTGCAATATCAAGGGATAATGAACCAGTGGGGAATGATTCCGTGATCATGTTGTGGGCCTGTCCCAACTGCATGATGGAGCCTTCGCCGAAGCGTTTGATAATATCACCGACGGCTTTATCGAGAACGGCGCGTTTTGCACCGTCCACGTTACGATTCTGTTGTAGTTCTTCTGCTACGGGGGCTTTTGCTTTTCGAGGTGCCATTTTTAATCTCCAAATACAAAGTGTAAAGGTCAAATTTGTGTACGTAGGCAAAAGTATAGCACAGATGTTCTGAGCGTCAAGGTGCGGGCGTTGCCGTACCTGGCAGAAAATCCAATGTTGGCACCGGCGGTGGAGCGACTTGAAACCCGTCCTCATCGGTGAACGTAAAGTATGTGATCTGTCCGGCATAAATTTCTGTCCAGAATTGCAGTCGTTTCTCTTTGTATTCGAAGGTGATCTTATAAAGACCGGCAGGCAGGTCGCTCAACACCAGATTCTCGTTGTAGTAGGGGTCGGAATTGACCGAGCCCTCTGCATACGTTTTCACCGTTCGCAGTGGCACCTCAGACGGCATGGGGCGCACCTCCACTAGAAACTGGTTTAGCAGCTTGCCGTCTTCATCGGTTAGCCGTCCTGCCAGGACTCCCCAGCCTTGCGGCGGAGCCATCCATAGTTCGGGGTTATAGGTTCTGTAAAAAGTATTTTCGCCCATACGCACTTCAAAATGTAAATGAGGGCCGGTTGTTGCGCCGGTAGCGCCAACCAAACCAAGCACATCGCCTGTCTCGACGCGCTGTCCTACTACTGCAATGATCCTGCTCATGTGAGCATAAATGGTGTAAAGGGTCTGTCCCTTATAGCCAAAATCATGGCGCACCACCACAGCCTGACCATAAGGATCAGATTGATTACCGGGCGCTTCCGTATATAAGCCCCAATCTGCCGAGACAACTGTGCCGGGTCCTGCTGCAAGGATTTGTGTGTCTTCGTTGGCGTCAATATCCACGCCTGTGTGGACGATGTTTGGCGCGAAGAATACGCCTCCATAACGGTAATCGGCCAGGGGCCAGTTGACGTTATCTGCAGCGATGGGCCGGGCGAAGTAAAAATGATCATATGCGGAAACAGCCCACGGTACTGGATACAGAGGCGGACGCCATCCTGAAACAGGTTCCGCTCCTGGGGTTGGGAGAATGAATCGGAACGGCGCGATGGTCGGCCTGGCTGGAGGTTCCGCTTGCGCGTCAGCCGTGGGCTCGGTGGCCATTGCACCGGCGATCACCGCCGTTGGAGTTTGTCCCTTTTCCACTGTGGGAACAGATGGGGTGCAGGAGGTGAAGATGATTACGATAAGTAAAAACAGAATCATGTCATTGCGGGCGCAGCGAAGCAATCTCCTGCTATGTCTGAGATTGCTTCCCGAAGGCTCGCAATGACGGAAGATATAACTCATGGAACGATCGTCGGGGGGGTCGGCGATGGCAGCAGTGTATTCAATGGCGTAGCTGTATCACGCGGGGTCGGCGTAATGCTTGGCGTGAAAGTAGGACGCGGTGTGCGCGTCGGTAACGGCGTGCGGGTAGGGAGCGGTGTACGTGTGGCAGTGGCAGTCGGCGGCAATAACTTCGTCGGTGTGACCAGCACATCGGGCGGATAGAGCTCAAGCATGGCTGTGTGCCAGCTTTGACCACCCGTCAAAGCAAATTCAGTGAAACGAGCGCCGCGATAATAGGTGCGCCAGTTTGGCAGGGCAGGGACGCGTTCCCATCCATACTGGATCGCGAGCGAGGTGACATCCACCCAATAACCGGGTGGCACATCACTATACTTGCCACCCTGCTCATAGATTTTCGGGTCAAGGTTGTAGCGTGCAGATAAGTCCCAGGGCTGGCTATGCAGCGGCTCGCCCAGTGAACCATCCTGCAACTGGGCCCGCAGGTACAAGCGCCAATAGGTCTGTGCGCCGAAGTCTTCACGCACCGCAACCATCCAGCCTGCATTGGTCATCAGTGAATTGATGGCGAAGGCTCGGCCAGTGTACAACCAATCCTCTGCATAGCCTGGATCGAGCAATGTAGTGATCGGCACAAAAGCATTTTCCAGACTGGCGAGCGCATCCCAGCCTACTTTCTCTGTGACGCGCTTCCGCAACGCATCGAACGCCTCATCTGCGAGATCATGCATTTGCGGATAGGGAGCCTGCACGCCGTCCAGGTTGACAAGTGACCATCTCCCGAACGCGCCCTCTGAAACGGGTTCGCCACTGGCTGCCCATAGTGGAGCAGGGGTCAATTTCGCGGCTTCCTGAAAGCTCGTCTGCCACGAATCCGATGTCACTAAATTTGCCCACAATAATCCACGCAGAAACATGGGGAAGGGTGTCAGCGATTGAAGAAGTTGTCCGTTTGAGGAGTAAATGGTGAAATAGGTATTGTTTGAAGCGGCGAGAGTCGTGATGATCTGATCGCCTGTGCTGTTCCACGCGGGATAATCTCCATCGCCGAGCCATGTGGCAGGGATGTTGTTCTCCGAACCCCAGATGTAAATGCCACTACGTCCAAGCATGGTTGCAGCGGAGGCCCAGGCAAGCTTGTCTCCATCTGGCGACCAGACAGGGTGTGTTTCGGCGGCGAGTTCCGTTTTGCTTAAATTTTCAAAGCGACCGCTGTCCGTTTGATCCAGGTCTGCAAGGATAACTTCACCGTCAGAGATGAACGCAATATGACGTCCATCCGGTGCCCAGGCGGGTGAATGGTCGGATGCAGGTGATGTCGTTAAACGGACCGCGTCGCTCAACGGGTCGTCCGATGGACCGACTACGATCTCAAGGTTGTCATTGATATAGGCCTCAAATGCCATGAATGAACCATCAGGTGACCAGGTCGGTGAACCTTCATACTCAGGCGTATCGGTGAGTTGTATTGTTTCCCCCGCGGATAAATTCAAAAGATACAGATCCCAAAATCCATTACGGTTGGACGCGAATGCGATTCTCTCACCATCGGGGCTGGCCGATGGTGAGATGTCATCCCAGACGCCTGACGTAAGACGCGTCAGCGGAAGTTGGTTTGGACGGTACGCGAAGAGATGGGCGTATCCATCTTCTTCAAACGAGAAGATGACGATCTCCTGCGCGTCTTTGGGAACAACGGGGATAAATTCTTCTGTTGCTGTGGCTTGGATGGTGTTGATCGTTTCCGGAGTCGCTGTCACCTGCGGCGTGCAGCCGAGGAGCGTGAGAACGATAAGACACAGGACCGCTGTCAGCGCGGGGAGGTGGAGATTTGTTTTCAGCATGAACAATGTCGGTTAAGCGGAATCAGACTCGGGCTTCTCCTCAGGTGGTTTCACGTCAAATGAAAATGACTGCGGTTCGGCTTCAGGCCCATCCGGATAATAGAGCTTTGCATCCACTGTGTATGGGTTGTTCAATTCACCGCGGATATGCATGGTGAATTCGAGTTTCCAGCTCATTGGCTCAATAAGGGTCGTAGATGCGATCTCATTGCCCTCTGCATCACTGAGAACCACTTCAATATGCGGGCGCTTTTGAAAGGGAGTGATCCCGAGATTGACGCGCAGGCGATAACCATCAGGATACGGCTCGGCGCTCAGGGTCAGGATGCGCGTTTCTTCGGGTGTCATGCGGTTGAGGCTGTCTTCGGGGAAAAAGAAATCCATCTGGCTATTATAACCAAAAGAAAAAAAGCCCGCCTTCGTGGGAAGGCGGGCGATTGCGTTACAGTTTGGAAATGTCATTGCGAGCCGAAGGCGAAGCAATCTCCTATTACTATTATATGGAGCTGCGCTTCGACTACGAGTTTCCCTTCGACAAATACTCAGGGCTACCTCTCCGCTCAGCGCGAAGGGCCGTAGTTACCCGTTCTTCTTCTGGAATTCCTTCATAAACTGGACGAGTGCTTGCGCGCCTTCGACACTCATGGCGTTGTAAATGGAAGCGCGCATGCCGCCGACGGAACGGTGACCCTTCAGGCCGATGAGATCATTCTTCTTGGCTTCCTTTGCGAAAGTGTCTTCAAGTTCTTCCGTGGGGAGGCGGAACGGGATATTCATGAGCGAGCGTGCCTCTGGTGCCGCGTGGCCGCGATAGAATCCACCGCTTTCATCGATGGCATTGTAGATCGCATCCGCTTTCCTGCGGTTTGTTTTTTCGATCTCAGCCAGGCCACCCAGTTTCTTCGCCCATTGGAAGACGAGCCCCACCATGTAGATGGCAAATGCGGGCGGAGTGTTGTGCAGGGATCCGCTTGCGGCAAGCGCCTTGTAATCGAGCATGACGGGCAGGTTGGCGGGTGTGCGTTCGATCATGTCATCACGTGCGATCACAACGACCACACCCGCCGGACCGGCATTCTTTTGTGCGCCCGCATACAGGAATGCGTATTTCGAGATGTCAACGGGGCGGCTGATGAAATCTGATGACGTATCGCAAACCAGGGGAACGCCTGCAGGAGGAGTCGGTTCGGTGAAGTATTCCACTCCATGGATGGTCTCATTGGAGGTGAAGTGCAGATACGCCGCGTTCGGGTCGAGATCGAGATTGCCGGGCAGACAGTTGAAGCCTTCCTTTTCGGTGGTGGCGGCGGCGCGTGCTGTGCCAAGCTTCTGTGCCTCCTTGATGGCGGTCTTGCTCCAGGTACCGGTCACGATGTAATCAGCGGAGGCACCCGCCGGGCGCAGGTTCATCGGCAGCATCGCAAATTGCAGCGACGCGCCACCTTGCAGGAACAGGATCTTGTAATTGGCGGGAATGCCGTATAGTTCACGCAGATCTGCTTCGGCGGTCTGGATGACACCCTCGAATTCCTTCGAACGGTGGCTGATCTCCATTACAGACATGCCCGTGCCTTTGAAATCCAGCAGTTCAGACTGGGCTTTTTCGAGCACTTCGAGAGGCAGCACCGCGGGACCTGGATTGAAATTGAAAACGCGCTTCAGATTGGACATGGAAATAGCTCCTATTTTATAGTTTTACAATCGCGCACACAGGCGCAGGATTACCTGATGATGACAAATTTATCCACTTTGCATTTCATTATATCTTTTTGTCAGACAAATTTCCAAGAACAATTGGCACGATTCCCACCTGATGTATGTCGTTGACAAAGGTTTTTGCCCTAGGTACAATGATTTCGTGACCCGCTTCACCTTTCAAACAGAGACCAGCCGATTCGTCGGGTCGGTCTCTGTTATTAATTTCTGTTCAACCAAGGAGATATTCAAATGAAAATCCTGATCTGTGACAAGACTGAGAAGGAATACATCGAGCAAATGCGCGAGGCCGGATTGACCGTGGATGTACGCGACGACATTACCCCGCAGGAACTCCCACAGGTGCTTCCCGATTATGATGGCATGGTCGTTCGTTCACGGACCAAGGTACGGCAGCCGTTGATCGACGTTTGTCCCAACCTGAAGGTGATCGTGCGCGGCGGCGCGGGTCTCGATACCATTGACCACGAATATGCCAAATCCAAGGGTATTGTGGTGATGAACACCCCGCTTGCCAATTCCGCTTCTGTGGCAGAGCTCGCCATCGGCTATATGCTGATGCTGGCCCGCTCGCTCTATAGCGCAACCACGACGATGAAAGCCGAGAAATGGGACAAGAAGTCCTTTACTGGCGATGAGATCGGCGGCAAGACTCTTGGTCTTATTGGCGTTGGCAATATCGGAAAAGAAACTGCCCGGCGCGCCCTTGCCCTCGATATGAAGGTCATTGCTTACGACCTGTACATCAAAGAAGCGGATGGCATCCAGATGGTGACATTGGATGAACTGTTGGCCCAGGCAGATTACATCACCCTGCATCTGCCCAAAAATAAAGAATCTGCCAACATGATCGGTGCAGAGCAGTTCGCAAAGATGAAGAATGGCGTACGCATTGTCAACTGCGCACGCGGCGGCATCATCAACGAAGAGGCGCTCTATGAAGCTCTGACCAGTGGCAAGGTTGCTGGCGCGGCGCTGGATGTCTTTGATAATGAGCCTCCCACAGAGTGGAAACTGCTCAAGCTGGACAACGTGATCGGCTCACCTCACATCGGCGCAGCCACCAGGGAAGCCCAGGCCCGCGTCGGCGCGGAAGTCGCCGCCAAGCTGATTGACTTCGCCAGGAACATGCAGCCTGCGTAATTAACAGAATGTCGTTGCGAGTCTTCGAGAAGCAATCTCCCGTTTAATTGCGAGATTGCTTTGGGCAAAACCGCCCTCGCAATGACATACTATTTAAAGGGTACATCCATGAAAATCATCAGCGACCTTGGCATTCAGATCCCGCAAGTGTATCTTCCCAAACCCGGAACGGACCTAACCAAGTGGGCGGTTATCGCCTGTGACCAGTTCACGTCCCAGCCTGAATATTGGAGCGATGTTGAAAAGATCATCGGTGACGCGCCATCCACATACAACCTGACCTTTCCTGAAGTCTTTCTTGAAAATTCAGGTGGGGACGAACGCATCCAGAATATTCAGGCCACCATGCGCAAATACACGGACGAGGGCATCCTCCAGCCGTACGACGGACTCGTCTATGTGGAGCGCACTGTTGGAGGAAAGACACGCAAGGGAATCGTTCTCTGTCTCGATCTCGAAGCATATGATTACAACAAGGGCTCATCCAGTTTGATCCGCGCAACTGAGGGAACCATTGTGGACCGCCTGCCACCGCGTATGAAGATCCGTGAAGGCGCGACCCTCGAACTGCCGCATATCCTGGTGTTGATCGACGATCCAAACCGCACGGTCATTGAGCCGTTGAGCGCGGCAAAATCCAAACTCGAAACGCTATATGATTTTGATCTGATGCTGGAAAGCGGACATCTCGCGGGCTATGCAGTGAATGATGAATTTGAGAATCAAGTCGTCGAAGCACTGCGCGGACTTGCAAAACCTGAGATCTTCGCTGCGAAATATGGCATCGGTAAGAATCAACCTGTGTTACTCTTCGCCATGGGTGACGGCAATCACTCTCTCGCCACGGCAAAAGCCATCTGGGAAAAGATGAAACCGCAGGTTGGCATGGATCATGCATCGCGTTACGCGCTGGTCGAGATCGAAAATGTCCATGATGAAGGGCTCGAGTTCGAACCGATACATCGTGTGCTGTTTGGTTTGAAGAAGGATCTCCTCGCTGAACTCGAAAAAACCTTCGGTGCCAATCTAACGTACAGGGCCATTGCGAGCGCGGAGGAAATGGTTAAGGCTGTGGATTCTGCCAGGGGTGAGAAGCAGGCGATCGGCCTGGTCGGCGGCGGAAAAGAGTTTGGCGTGATCGAGATCGCCAACGCCTCATCCAATCTGCCCGTTGGCACTCTCCAACCTTTTATCGATTCGTTCCTCAAAGAGGGTGGCGCAGAGAAAGTGGATTACGTCCACGGCAAGGATGTCACAGTCAAGCTTGGAAGCCAGCCGAATAACGCAGGCTTTTATCTGCCGGGCATGCCCAAATCTGACCTGTTCAAGACGGTCATTCTGGATGGCGCGCTGCCGCGCAAAACGTTTTCGATGGGGGAAGCACGTGAGAAACGCTTCTACATGGAAGCGAGAAAAATTTCGTAGCTCATCTACTTCATCGGGACGGCTAATAGACCGTCCCGAGATTTTTTAATGCATCGTCAAAATCAGCGGGGTGCGGCGCGGTAAATTTCAGCCTCTCATTTGTGGCTGGATGAATGAACGATAGAGATTGTGCGTGCAGCATCGGGCGCGACATTCCATACATATCCCGCGCGCCATACAGGGTGTCTTCTACAAGTGGATGCCCCAGCGCATAGGCATGGACTCGGATCTGATGCGTTCGCCCGGTCATGGGCTTTGCTTCGACCAAAGCCGATTCCGGGTTCCGTTTAATGATCCTGAAGCGCGTCTCGGATGGTTTCCCGTTTCTGTCATCCACTGCGGTGCGATGCTTCTTCCCCACATCGGAGCGCAACGGATGTTTGGCAACCTTCTCATCCCATTTGGGATTCCCCTCCACGATCGCATGATACGTTTTGTGCGCTTCATGACTTTCAAACTGCATGTTCAACGCGCGGTGTGTCTCCGCATCCCGGGCGAAGACCATTACTCCGCTGGTGATCTTGTCGAGACGATGAACGATGAATATCTTCCCGTATTGCTCTTCGAGCATTTTGACCAGGTACTGGGAATCCTTTTCCCAGCCATCAGGCAGCACGGAAAGTCCCGCGGGCTTATTTACAACAATTAAGTATTGATCTTCGTAAATGAGCTTCATGGACTGGATTTTACCGCATGGTTCACCAAACCCTTGACATTAACGTTACGTTAGGGTTTATATTGGCGATGTCGTTGCGACAGAAGCGAAGCATTCTCCGCCTTAACATGAAATTGTTTCGGGCAAAAACACCTTGCAACGACGGAGAAAAATGTTCACGGTAAAGCAACTCTCGAAACTGGCTGGTGTCACGCCGCGTACCCTGCATCACTATGATGAGATCGGTCTTCTCAAGCCGTCCCGTGTGGGCGATAACGGCTATCGCTACTACGGGGAGGAGTCGCTTCTGCGGCTGCAACAGATCCTGTTCTACCGTGAACTGGATATTCCACTGGAGGACATCAAGAAGAGCATGGCGGAGAGCCGTGACTTCGATGTGCTGGGTGCGTTGCAAAGTCACAAGGATGCGCTCAGAAAACAGGTGACGCGTTTAAACCGCCTGATCAACACCGTGGATAACACGATCAATCATTTGAAAGGAAACAATATCATGAGCGATAAGGCATATTTTGAGGGTTTTAGCGAAGCAGAGCAGGAGAAGTATGCGGTTGAGGCGGAACAGATGTACGACCCCGAGACCGTGCGCGAATCCAATCGCAAGTGGAAGGCATACTCCGCGGCGAAAAAGGAATCCATTATGGCGGAAGGTAAAGCCATCTATACCGACATGATCGCTGCCATGCCAAAAGGTGCTGCCAGCCCGGAAGTGCAAACGATCGTCGAACGCTGGCGTAAGCACATGAACCACTTCTGGACCCCCAAGCTGGATCAACTCCTAGCCCTCGCCAGCGGCTACAACGATGACCCGCGCTTTAAGGCAAACTTCGACAAGATGCATCCGCAGCTTGCGGAGTTCATGCACGCAGCCGTAAAGGTGTATGTGGCGAATAACAAGAAGTAAGGATAATATGCAAGAATAAAGAGCCAGAGGCATAGTGTCTCTGGCTCTTTATTTTATGATGTTGTTTTCTACCACGCTCCAGTCTCCGCACGGGAGATCAAATCCCTGCTAGGATCCAGCCGCGAGAGTGCAGGGCGGGGTCAATGAGTTTGACGCGAGTGTCAGCTTCGGAGTGGGACATAGGTGTATCCCTGTGATGGATGGATACGTCTAGTATACAGAGAGACGTATACCAAAGCAATTTGATTTCGTGACAAATAATAATCATAATTATTCCGGTCTCGCTCTACAATATTCATGGAAGATAATAGGGAATAAATATTTTCATAATTCGGATACTTTTCAGGAGGAAAATGAATATTAATTTTGGGGCATTTATACAAAAAACATGTCATGCTGTTTTTTTAGTGTTTTTCCTGTCCTCAACTTTTGGGTGGGTGAAAGTAAATACTGTTCAAGCAGCCACGTCTCAACCAATATTGGTAAACAGCCCATCGAGCATGGAACCATATATTAATGGTTTCATCGCTGATTTTTGTGGCTCTGGTTCATGGCAGCCTGGCAATCTTGAAATTCATCACATCAACATTGGTCAGGCAGACTCAACTCTTATTGTCGGACCGACAGGCAGATCTTTGCTTTTTGATGCTGGTGAGTCCAACTGGAACTCCAGTGCCAAGGCACGGATTATCGGCCCGTACATCGAAGGTGTTCTTGGATGCAAGGCACTTGATTATGTTGTCATCTCTCACTTCCACGTTGATCACCTTGGTTACGTTGGATATGGTGGTCTCTGGCATTTAGTGGAAACACAGGGCTTTACAATGGGAACAACCCTGGTGCGTGACTACAACACCTACCTGGGTGATATCAGCGGTACTTTTACGAATTGGAAAACTTATCTTGAGGGTGCTGGACAAGCCAAACTTCATCCCATCTTGGCAATTGAAGGAACAAGCCAGATCAATTTAGGGGCAGGAGTTGGTTTTAGCATCGTTGCCCTGGATGGGAATGGTGCCATCCTTGCTGGAGATTTTCATGGAGACGCCAGCCCACCGTCTGAGAATGATTATAGTATTGGTGCCGTGCTCAGTTACGGTAATTTTGACGAGTGGATCGGTGGCGATTTGGGTGGTCAGTATGAAATTGGTGGATTCGGTTATACCTACCATGACATTGAATTGAGTGTTGCTCCTGAGGTTGGTGATGTGGATGTCTACAAAGTAAATCATCATGCCAGCTCTCATTCCAGTAGTGACACGTTTATCAATCAACTTGATCCTGAAGTTTCCATAGTGAGCGTCGGAAATGGAAACACGTATGGGCATCCTGCACAATCGATCATGGATCGTCTTCTCGCGACATCCACGGTCTATATGACGGAGCGCGGTGACACTAACACCAATATCGGAGCCGCAATCGTGGCTGGAAACATTGTCATCAAAACTTCAAATGGACTAACCTACACCGTGAATGGCACTGCGTTCTCTGCGACTGAACCACTACGGATTGACTCGGATGGTGATGGCTACTTTGCAGAAGTGGATCCCAGCGATATTAACTCTACTCTGATGCCTGCGCCAAACGGAGGATGTGGTTCCATCTATCAAACCTGTTCTGCCTCCTCGGTCTCGTGTCAGGCTACAGCGGGTCAGGTGTTGATCAATGAAGTTCTTCCTTCGCCTTCAAATAACGGAACGGAATGGGTCGAACTTTACAACACTACAGCCAGCAGTGTAAATATTGGCTACTGCTATATTGATGACGTCGCTGCTGGAGGAAGTGCTGTCTACCAGATTCCCGCGTCTACCCTGATTCCAGCTCACGGATTTTGGACCTTGGATCGAACCAGCTACTTCAACAATGCAGGTGATGATGTCCGCTTTCTCAAGCAAGACGCCAGTACTGTATTGGATAGTTATAGCTATGGCAATACTGGTTATGACCTATCCAGATATCGCCTGCCAGATGGAGGAGCCTGGGCGGGGCTGCCCACAGCTTCAATCACAAAAGGACAGTCAAATACAATACCTTTCTATCCAATTGTTTTGTCGAGCGTTCGTACCGATGCAAGTCCTACAGATTCGAACAGTGTAAACTTCACTCTTACTTTCTCGAAAGCTGTCACAGGTGTGGACAAAAGCGCTCCGTTCAACGACTTTGCTTTGACTACAACAGGCGTGGCAGGCGCATATCTGTCGGCTGTAAATGGATCTGGAACGATCTACACGATCACAGTGAATACTGGTTCTGGTGACGGTACCATCAGACTGGATGTTGTCGACGGCGACAGTATCAAAGATGAGAACAATCATCCGCTGGGAGGTTTGGGCGGAGGTAATGGAAATTTCAGCAGTGGCGGAACATATACTGTTGTTAAGTCCACCTTTGCGGATGTGCCCTTTACGCACATGTTCTGGAAATATATCGAAGCGTTCTATCAATCTGGCATCACCACTGGCTGTTCGCAATCGCCGAAGAAGTACTGTCCACTCAACAACGTGACGAGGGGCGAGATGGCGGTCTTCGTCGAACGGGCCATGGGCAACTATGCTCCCGCTCCGAACCCGACGGGCATGTTTACAGATCTACCCTATCCCGGACTGGAGTTCTTCACGCCGTTCATCGAGGAGTTCTACAACGATGGCATCACGACCGGCTGTACGATGAACCCGTTGAAATACTGTCCGCAGAACTATGTAACCAGAGGCGAGATGGCGGTCTTCATCGAGCGGGCACTGGGCAACTTCAATCCTGATCCCAGCCCAACGGGCATGTTTGCAGATGTGCCCTATCCCGGGCAGCCAGCCTCCTTCCAGGCGTTCATCGAGGCGTTCTATAACGATGGCATCACGACCGGCTGTGCGGTGAACCCCTTGAAGTACTGTCCGCAGAACAAGGTGACCAGGCAGGAGATGGCCGTCTTCATCGTCCGTGCCTTCGGCATCCCGCTGCCGTAACGGTTCGCAAGAACACCTAAATATTAAGACAAGGCAGGCTTTTCGCGCCTGCCTTGTCTTAATTCATATGCCTCACCACAATAATCCCTGTTATGAATTCCA
The DNA here is from genome assembly GCA_039932795.1 of Chloroflexota bacterium. Lineage (GTDB taxonomy): Bacteria > Chloroflexota > Anaerolineae > Anaerolineales > Villigracilaceae > Defluviilinea. The sequence continues at coordinate 14,877 of JBDTPH010000086.1, read as the reverse complement.
TACCACCTTCTATTCATATGTACTGAATAAAGGCAATATTAATCAAATGCAGGTAGTATGAGTATTATCTACTGATAAATTAGGACTAATTCTCCAGCAGATAATATCCAAAATGATCTCTACACGTCATAACAGGCGAAGTTACAAAATGGAAAGGAATGACAAAATGAGATATCAGAAGGTTCATTCACTTCTTGTAATTGCAAGTTGTTTGTCCATGGTATTTATGCTCTTTGGGAAAACTTCTGCGAAAGCGGCAGCAGATTTGGACCCGGCCAATATACTATTGGCCGAAGTAAGCGCGGGCTTAACTCAACCTCTATTCATAACGAATGCAGGTGATGGATCTGGACGGCTTTTCATTGTGGAGAGGGCAGGACGGATCCGTATCATAAAGAATGGTGTTTTGTTATCCATACCTTTTCTTGACATTCATACAGTTGTGAATTCATCCAGTAGCGAACAGGGCCTTCTCAAACTTGCCTTTCATCCTGATTACACAGCAAATGGCCAATTTTATACTGTGCATACCGGCCAGGATGGTTCGCTGGTCTTATCAAAGTTTACCCGCTCTCAAAATAACCCTGATCTGGCAAATGCAAACAGTATGGCGCCCCTGCTTACAATTCCACATCCGAATAATTCCAACCATAATGGAGGAACACTGGCATTCGGTCCAGATGAATACCTTTATTGGTCAACAGGAGATGGCGGTGGGGCTGGAGACGTCTCAAATAATGCGCAGAATTTGACCGTTCTCCTGGGGAAAATACTGCGCCTTGACGTCAATTCGGGCCTGCCCTATGGAATCCCAACAGACAATCCGTTTTTCAATAGCGCAGATCCAGCCGTTCGGAAGGAAATATGGGCGTACGGTTTGCGTAACCCGTGGCGCTTCTCCTTCGATCGCCAGACCGGCGACATGTTTATTGGAGATGTTGGACAGGGCTCTCGTGAAGAAATCAATTTTCAATCTGCAGCAAGTGGTGGGGGTGAAAACTACGGTTGGCGAGTGATGGAAGGCACATTATGCTATAACCCATCGTCCAACTGCAATCAAAGTGGAAAGATCCTTCCGGTCGCTGAATACGATCATACATTGGGCTGTTCAGTTACAGGCGGTTATGTTTATCGCGGGACACAATTCCCTTCCCTGGGCGGGTACTATTTCTATGGAGATTATTGCAGCGGCAGAATATTCAGCCTGCGCAACAATCCAGGTTTGGGCTGGGAATCGGCTCAGCTTCTGGATACATTCTACACAATCTCTACGTTTGGAGAAGACGAACAGGGAGAATTATATTTGGCTGATTATTCAGGGGGCAGGATCTACCAGCTTACACATACCACCTTTGAGGATGTGCCGGCCAGTCACATGTTTTATCGCCATATTGAAGCCTTCTACCAGGCAGGCCTAACAGTAGGCTGTTCGCAGACGCCGCTGAGATTCTGCCCGGACAACTTCGTAACGCGCGGGGAGATGGCAGTCTTCATCGAACGGGCACTGGGCAACTTTGCTCCCACACCGAACCCGACCGGCATGTTTGCGGATGTGCCGTATCCCGGACTGGAGTTCTTCACTCCCTTCATCGAGGAATTCTACAACGATGACATCACGAGCGGATGTGCTGTGAACCCCTTGAGATATTGTCCGCAGAACTATGTGACACGAGGCGAGATGGCAGTCTTCATCGAGCGGGCATTGGGCAACTTCACGCCCACCCCGAACCCGACCGGCATGTTTGCAGATGTGCCGTATGCCGGGCAGCCGGCCTCCTTCCAGGCGTTCATCGAGGAATTCTACAACGATGGCATCACAACCGGCTGTGCTGTGAACCCGCTGAAGTACTGTCCACAGAACTATGTGACACGCGGCGAGATGGCCGTCTTCATCGTCCGTGCCTTTGGCATCCCGCTGCCGTAAAGTAAATTCGAACAAAAACGAACATCTGACAAAGAAAGGCAGGCCACATAGCCTGCCTTTCTTCTATCCTACGTGAGCGCGCGGTCCTGGTTTCTGGATGAAAATTGCTAGCTGCTTGCTCCGCTATATTGTTTCAAACCCCGTTTCCATACTCGTGATGCGATTAGAAAACTTGCGACTGCAATTCCCAGGTACATCAAAATGCGACCTATGTCCAGGTCGCCGCGCAGTGCCTGGAGGGGAACTGTCGTTGCCACCGCGATGGGAATTATGAAGGTCACCAGGATGCGCAGCCAGACGGGATACACAGTCACCGGATAGCGGCCCGCGTCGAGCAACGCCTGCAGGATAGTGACGTTATTATCGAATTTGGTGAACCAGAACGTCAGCGCGATGAGCACGATCCAAAGGCTGTAGATGACGATCGCTCCCGAAACGGTCAGCAGCATAAAGGTCAGAAGATTAAGCGGGGTCACTATATCCCCGGAAATGTTGACGCCTATGGAAATCAGAACGATGGCAAGGATCAGATCCCAGATGCGCCAGACGGTGATGCGCGAGAATGTGACCAGGAACATGCTGTTGACGGGCTGCAGAAGGGTGTAGTCCATCGAGCCGTCGCGGATGCTTTGGTTGAACTTTTCGGTGTTGGGCCAGATGAGCGCGATCATCAAGGTATGTACAAGACGGAACACTCCGAGCAGGGCGATCAGTTCTCCGAAGCCCCAGCCGGCAATGGTTTCCGTGTTGCTGAATATGATGTTAAGACTGAGCAATTCCCAGCCAAGCCACATTAGATTAAGCAGAATATTGACCACGGTATCGGCGCGATATGCCAGCGACATTTGAACATTGACCTTAAAGAAAGCGGACAGCAGCTTCCATGTTTGCATCATTACGCTCCTACTGCGGAATAACGCTTTACGCCGTTTCGCCATATCAAATTAAAGAGGAGGATGGCAGCCGTCAGCCAGATGATGTTCATAAGATATCCCTGCATGATCTGGGCACTGGTGAGTTTTCCGAGAATAAGTTGGATCGGGTAATAGATGAGAAGCTGGAACGGGAGATACTGGGCTATGTCCTGGATCAGTTTTGGCATGAGAGTTAGGGGGACGAACTGGCCCGAGAACAACAGGATCAGCGCGAAATAAAACTCATGGATGGAATAGACGCGCGTCGTCCAGAAGGCAAGGGCGGTGATGGCGGCTGAAAGCAAATAACCCGTTAAAAATGCCATGATCATGGCAGGGATGGCTACTAAAATTCCGGTCAAGGTCACACTGCTAAAATCTGGCTTGTACAGGAAAAACAGGACGATCCAAATGGGGATAAAGCCCATAATGGTCAAGGCTTTGAATGCGATATTGTTGATCAGCGCATTGGTCAGCATGGGGTGAATGGGGCGGATCAGTTCACTCGAGAGAGTCCCATCCTGAATTTTGTAGGCGAACGTGTGGATGACGATATTGCTTGTGATCTGGTCAACGATCAAAAGTGTCATGTAATAGGTCACGAAATCGTTGGCAGTTAATCCATTCACGCTGCCCTTGCTGTTGGCAATGCTTGTCCACACCGCGAGGTAGATAATGGGGGAGACCAGCCAGTAGAGAAGGTACATGAGCAGGTTGGCGCGGTATTGCCATTGTTCTGCCCAGTTGACCTGCCAGAGTCGTTGGAAGATTTTGAACATAAGGATTCCTCATGTCATTGCGAGGAGGGCGTAGCCCGACGTGGCAATCTCATCCGCACAGGAGATTGCTTTCCAAAGGCTCGCGATGACATTCACTTTATTGATTAAACGCCCGTTCGATGACATCTTCGATGGGTGGATCGGTGATTGTGATGTCGTGGACGGGCAGGTCAGCCAGAAGTCCGGAAGTGACGCGGGTGACATCCTGCGCTTTGACCTGGATGTACTGCTTCTCGGCGTCCTCCGCATTTTGGACGACCGTGCCGTACTTTGACAGGTCATGAGAATTGGATTCGGCGAGTCTCACACCGATCAATTTGAACGGCGCGATCTTGCGCGAGAGGTCACCGATGCCACCGTCATATTTGAGTTGACCATGATGAATGATGATGATGCGCTCGCACAACGCGGTGACATCCGCCATGTAGTGACTGGTGAGCAGGATGGTTGCCCCTGTGCGCCTGTTGTATTCACGCAGGAATTCACGGATGCGCACCTGACCCGTGATGTCGAGCCCGATGGTGGGCTCATCCAAAAACAAGACTTTCGGGCGGTGGAGCAAGCCTGCTGCAATTTCGCATTTCATGCGTTCACCGAGCGAGAGATTACGCACAGGTTTCTTCATCAACGGTTCGAGCTCCAGCAGCTCATCCAGCTCCTTGTATGTTGCCTTGTATTCATCATCAGGAAGGCGATAGATGGCCTGGTTGAGCAGGAATGAATCGGCAGCAGGGATGTCCCATGCGAGGCGATTGCGCTGCCCCATCACGAGGGTCATGGAACGCAGATATTCGGGCTTGAGTTCCCAGGGCGTAAAGCCCAGCACATTTGCCGTCCCGCCTGTTGGATGAAGCAGACCCGAGAGCATCTTCAGTGTTGTGGTTTTGCCTGCACCGTTCGGACCCAGAAAGCCAACGATCTCCCCCCGGGAGATCTTGAAGTCAACTTTTTGAACTGCCTTCACATCTTTATATTTGCGTTTGAAAAAACTTTTTACTGCTGCGCCAAACCCACCCTCGCGCTCGGGTACCTGATATGTTTTGCTAAGGCTGTCTACTATAATGGTGTGTGGGGACATGAAAAATCGCTCCTCTGAGTGAGCAGCGATTCTATCATTAGTAGAACAGAAGTGCTAGTGATTGTTTAAAGCGATGACACCCGGTACCAGATATCCACGTTTACATGGATCGTCTTACTGTGATGGATATCCATATTCAGGCTGGGTTCGTTGGCGACTGCGCTGCGTGCCTTCATATTCATCTCCATTGCCTGAAAAGGCATGGCAGGCCTTTCTTCATCATAGGCGTTTTCGATAAAGTCGTATACACCCAAAAGTTTGACACCCAGCGACGTCGCAACTTTTTCAGCTTTTGCTGTCCCTTTTGCGATTGCGGATTCCAAGCCGCGTTCACGTGCGTCTTCTTCGGGATACCTCCATTCGATCTGCTCCAACGTTGCATTCTTCTGTTCTGTGATGATGTCCATGATGTCGGCGAGTCGGTCCAGTTTTTCGCATTTGACCTTGAGACGATACACTGCGCTGGATGACTTGAGCAACGCGCCGCCTGCCGTCTCGAGGCGGACTCCCTGTAAATGAATCGCATCGGGACTCAGCCCGAATTTGGTCAGCGCTTCGACGAGCGCATTCACTTCCTGGGCTTTTTTCAACGCCTCATTGCTGCTGACAATGGACGAGCCTTTTACGGTTACATGTAAATTCGCGTGAGATGCAAATATCTCCTCACGGTGTGATGCTGAAACTTTGATCGTATCGGGTTTGGATTCCATTTAAACCTCTTTCCCGTCAATGCTTCGCCGCTGAACGGTCGCAATGACGAATAACATTAAGTGACTGTCAATTTTTGCCTCGGATATTTTTTGTAGAGTTTTTCCTCGACCACTCTGCGGATTCTATCAAATCCTTCCCAAATATCAGTGAAGGAAATGTATAACGGTGCAAAGCCCAGACGAATATTATCAGGTTCGCGAAAATCAGGGATGACGTTCATCTCTTCGATCAGGGCGCGGTTGATGCGATAGCCTTCCTCGTGGCGAATGCTGATGTGGGAGCCGCGTCGGGCAGAGTCACGCGGGGAACCGAGGGAAAAGCCAGATGGCGCAAGCATCTCATCGGTCAGATACGATGCGTAGTCAGTCATCAAAATGGATTTGGCGCGCAGTGCGTCCATGCCTGCCTCCAGCATGGGCTCGAGCGCGGCTTCCATCGTAAGCAGGGAAATCATCGGCTGGGTGCCGACAAGGAAGCGTTGCGCGCCGGGAGCAGGTGTGTACTCGAGGTCGAAGTCAAAGGGATTCTTTTGCCCCCACCAGCCCCAGATCGGTGATGAGAGTTTTTCCTGAATGCTTTTGTTGACATATATAAACGCAGGCGCGCCTGGACCACCGTTGAGATACTTGTAGGTGCAGCCAATGGCGAGGTCCGCATTGCAGTGATCGAGTTCAACGGGGATGGAACCAACGGAGTGACTCAGATCCCAAAGTACAAGCGCTCCTTTTTTATGCGCAAGCTCGGTAATGCGCTGCATGTCGTAGAGGTAGCCGCTTTTGAAGACAACATGCGAGAGCGTAACGAGCGCGGTGTTTTCATCGATGGCGGATTTGAGTGCGGCAATATCGGGTGTGATGTCGTTGTCGCTTGCGCCGATCAGAGTTATTTTGTGGCGGTCGCCCAGTACCTTTTTGATGCCCTGCAGGACATAGAGATCAGAGGGAAAGTTGAACGTGTCGGTAATGATGCGCGTTTTATCTGGCTGAAGCGTGAGCGCGGACGTGGCGAGTTTGAAAAGATTAATGGAGACCGTATCACCCACGAGGGTTTGCCCTGCCCCCGCGCCGATCAGTTGGCCAATCCTGTCGCCCACGCGCGATGGCGCGTCCCACCAACCTTGGTTCCAGCCGCGGCTTAGACCGCTACCCCATTGTTCGTCCACGATCTGACGGGATTTTTGCTGTGCGGCTTTGGGCATCATACCGAGGGAATTGCCGTCGAGATAGATGAGGTCGGGATCGCTGATGACAAAATGCTCGCGGTAGGATGCGAGCGCGTCTTGTGAGTCCAGTTGTCTGGCGAAATCGAGAGAAGGGGAGAATGTAATCATAAAATCCTTTGCCTAACAGATTGTCACCCTCCCGAAGGACATCGGGACGATGCCGTCTCGCACCAACGTGCTCGCGGCACGAACGGTGTGAGCGTAGCGAAGGGTCTCGGTTTTCAGTCGTAGAGATGCTTCGCCTCGCTCAGCATGACATGACCAAGAGTCAACCAATTAAGGTTAAACAGAATAGTCTACTTGTTTCCTTGCTATCCTGCTCATTGCATATTCTGCCAGCGCGGTGATCGTCAACGACGGATTGACACCCGGGTTTGCGGGCATGACCGAGCCGTCAATAATATACAAACCCCCATAATTATGTACTTCAAAATTTTCATTTACAACACTCTCGTCCGCATTACATCCAATGGGCGCGCCGCCAAGGATGTGCGCAGTCGTTGGCAAGCCGAGTACGTTTTCACCGACGGAACCAAGCGGAATACCATTTGTCCGTTTTGCGAAGTCACGCGTTAATTCGTGTGAGCCTTTTACGTGCGCATGGATTTCATAGCCAGGTTCCTTATCTGCGACCATGCCGCGACGGAAAAGCGTGAATCCACTTCGTCCGATGCGGAAGCGCATTCGATTGTCCGCGTGTTGCATAACCAGCAGGATCGTCACATTGTGCGCCCAGCCTGGCAGGATCAGGGCCTTTGCAAAATCAATGGGGTGCGTCAACGCCCAACCGAGGAACCTCAACAGGCGCACCGGCACGCTGACATCGGTATCGATCAACGGCGCGGCAAGGAAGCGCATCAGTGATGATCCATTGGGATAGCGGACAGGCTCGACGCGCGTGATCTCGTCATAATTGTAGATGGATGAAATGGCTACGCCCTCTGAATAATTGATTTCGGACTTGCGAGCCACGCTTCCCAGCAAAGCCTCCGAGTTGGTCCTGACCATGTGGCCGAGGCTCCCCGACAGCCTGGGCAACGAGCGTTTCACATCGCGCAGATTCAACAACAGTTTCATCGTTCCCATCACGCCGGCAGAGAAGATGACGTTCCTTGCATGGACAGTTTGTTTGCGTTTGAGTGGGGAGGTGGACGATTGGCATGTAACTTCGTAACGCGCGTTGTCGGCGGCCGATCGTGCATTGTGCATGGTCAATGGTCTGACATCAATTACTTCCACTTCCGACCTAACTTTCGCGCCGTTCTTCTCCGCAAAGTATAAATAATTTTTTGGTAACGTATTTTTGGCGTTGTGACGGCATCCCACCATGCATCCGCCGCAGTGGTTGCATCCTGCCCGCGCGGGCCCCTCGCCACTAAAATATGGATCATTGACGGTAACCCCCGCTTCACCAAAGTATGCTCCAACATCGGTGGCGCGGAAGGTGTGACCCATGCATATTTCATCCGCCATTTGTTTGAGGAAATGATCGGCTTTCCATAGTTTGGGGTTGCGCGCCACGCCGAGCATTCGCTTCGCCGTCTCATAGTGGGGACGCAGCACTTCACCCCATTGGATATCGTGATTCCATGCAGGTGTGGCGAACGTTGCATCGGTTGGAATTTCGAGCACATTGGCATACCCCAAACTCCCGCCGCCGACACCCGCTCCGTGCAGGACCATCACGCCCTTGAGAATGCTGATCTGCAGGATGCCATGTGCACGCAAGGCAGGCAGCCAGAGATATTTCCAGAACTGCCAGTTGGATTTGGCGAAATCCTGATCTTCGAAGCGTTTGCCTTTTTCGAGTACAAGAACAGAGTAGCCTTTTTCAGTCAGTCTCATCGCTGAGACGCTTCCCCCAAAACCGGAACCGATGATTACATAATCAAAGCAGTCAGCCATCAGCGGTCAGCTCTGAGCGTTTTTAAGAGTGATGCGAGCATGCGTTTGACCTCTGTGATTTCTGTATTGAGTTTGTTGGGTTTTCTTTGTTTAGTAAACCCAGAGCATGTGAAAGAAGTGGCTGGTATTCTGTTTCGCTGGCTGAGCCCATGGCCATCTGTAGAAATCCTGCAAAATCTGCTTCTGTGTTTCGTCCGCAACCTTCAGCAATATTCATTGGGACAGACATGCTGGCGCGTCTACTCTGACTGGTCAACCCATGGAGTTCTTCTTTTGGAAATTCCTTTGTTGCTTTATAAACTGCCAAAGCGAGTTGATGGGGCTTTTCCCATACTTTGCGCTGACGAAAGTCTTTCATGTTTTGATTATAAGCTGACAGCTTATAACTGAAGGCTCACTTGCGGACACACCTGCTGACATATCGGCCTGACGCTGCGCCCAGAGGAACTCATACAACGTGGAAGAGATGCTTCGCCAGGCTCAGCCGGAAATGGTCAGCTGTATATCGCTATACCCTTCACGGTCACAAATTGCGCCTTTTTACTCTGCGGGAACCGCAATTTGTGACCGGGGGCATTATATAAAGCCGCCAGCTAAAAGCTGACCGTTACCAGCCAACTGCTATCAGCTATTCTCTCCTGCCCTTCGTCACGATCCGTATCGGCGTTCCCAGGAATCCATACTCGGCACGGATCTGGTTCTCCAGGTAACGTATATAGGAGAAATGCATTAACTTCGGTTCATTGACATAGATCATGAATGTGGGCGGGTCGGAGCGGACCTGTGTGCCGTAGAACATCTTCAACTGCCGGCCTGCATGGGATGGATGCGGATGGTTGTCCTGCGCTCTATGGATCACTTCATTGATCCTGGAGGTCGTTAATCGGGCAAGACGTTCCTCCTGAACACGCAGTGCCATCGGCAGCACCTGATCCACGCGCTGACCTGTCTTGGCTGAGATGAATAACAGCGGCACATAATCCATGAAATTCAGATCATGGCGGACCGTTTTGGTGAAATCCTCCATCGAATACGAATCTTTTTCGACCGCGTCCCATTTGTTCACGACCACTACACAGGATTTCCATTCGTCGAGAATAAAACCTGCGATGTGGGCATCCTGTGCGGTGATGCCGGTCGTCGCGTCGATCATCAGTAATGCCACGTCTGCGCGCTCGATGGCTTTGAACGAACGCAGAACGCTGTATTGCTCCACGCCATGTTCGATCTTGCCGCGCTTGCGAATTCCCGCCGTATCGATCAATGTAACTTCCAATCCATCCACTTCGATCTTGGTATCGGTGGCATCGCGTGTCGTTCCGGGTATGTGGCTGACGATCGCGCGTTCCTGTCCGACCAGCTTGTTCAACAAACTCGATTTGCCCGCGTTCGGCTTGCCGACGATGGCAATCTTGACGCTGTCATCTTCCTCGTCCTCTTTCTGCTCCGGGAAGGTTTCAACCAGGGCATCGAGCAGGTCGCCTGTCCCTGTGCCATGCACAGCGGAAACAGGATATGGCTCACCCAGCCCCAACTCGTAGAATTCAGGCGCAGAGTCACGCGGATCTCTTGATTCAGTCTTATTGACCACGACAATGATCGGCGGCCAGAATCTTCCATCCTCCAGTTTTTTCTGTGAACGGCGGAGGATATCCGCCACCTCCAGATCAGGGGAAGTGACGCCCGTTTGCCCATCTGTGACAAACAGGACTGCATCCGCTTCATCGATGGCGACTGCCGCCTGCCTGCGGATGTCATCAATAAAATCCGCCGAGCCAATCGAGAGCGGAGTCCTGCCGCCGTGTGTTGGGTCAATGCCGCCCGTGTCAACAATATGAAAAGCGCGGCCGTTCCATTCGGCTTCACCGAACAGACGATCGCGCGTGGTGCCGGGTACTTCGTCTACAATGGCGAGGCGTTCACCGACAAGACGGTTAAATAAAGTGCTTTTTCCTACGTTGGGCCTGCCAACGAGTGCAACAATAGGTTTGGACATAAGTTTTTCCAGGATGATCTCACGCAAAATGCTGTGCAGATCACATATCTTTCCAGTCTCTGATTTTTAGCGCGATGTCCGTTCCGCAGGATTCTTCAAGAATGGTCAGCGCGGTGTATTATGGGAATGCTGTCGGTGTGGGCGTGTTGGGTATGGATAATACCACTTCCACCGTTCCCGGCAGAATGGATTCCACCAACACGTTGCCGATCAATGCCTGCACTTCGGGCTTTAGTTGATATGTGCCAATCCCCAGGTCAGCAACATTGACTGTGACCACCACATCCTGTGATGCCAGTACTTCGAGCACCGGCACAGGGCCGGAGATGATCACATCCACCGTTTCTGGGAAGGTTTGTACGCTGAGTCCCTCTGCGATGCCTACTACATTAAGGGGTTGATTCAACAATGTCAGGCTGGTCTGAATCGCGGTAATGCTTACCTGCACCTGAACCGTCTGCGCGCCTACAAGAGTCACGTTTTCGGGCAGGTTCAACGAGAGTCGTGTGGATATGTCCTCTTTCGCATCCTGCAAGTCGAGCGGCTGCGTTTCCACCACACCCGGCAGGGAGTTTACCAAAGCCGTGTCGGTGGAAAAGACGGTGATCACAGGCGGGAATACAGAAATGTTTTCGAGCCGATAGCCGGCGGCCTGCTGTCCACGTACCACCACTTTTACCGCCAGATCGCGGAATCCGCCCTGCTGGCTGACGGGAACACTTGCGAGAACCGTCTCGGGATTGATCGTCAGCCCTCGCAGGATCTCGTTTTTCGTGTCAAAGATCTGAATGGCAATGGGTTCCTCGATGTTTTCACGTACGCCGTCAAGGCTGACCACGACACGCGCCCGTAGAGCTTCCCTCACCAGAGACTCGGGCCCTGATATCGTCACTTCCTGAAAAGCCGTAGTCCCTTCCCCTGCCCGATAACCCGCGGCAGGTTGTCCGCTTAGGGAGAGAGTAATGGGCAACGTTTTGGTCTCGACCGATTCCAACTGAACGGTAACAGCTGTCGGGTTCGCGAAAACGATCTGAGTCGGCCTGAGAGAAATCTGGATCTGGACATCTACAATGTGTTCTCCTGCGCTGAGACCCGATAAATCCAGAATGGCACGCACAACGTTGTCCTGGGTCGTCAGCCGCTCCCAAACCGAGCGCGGCGCGCGGATGGTAACGTTATCCATACTGGTGGGCTCGCCGGCCAGGATCAACGAAGATTCCTGGCCAATGATCTCAATGGGAATGGGTTTTGGATAGGCGCGCACCTCATCAGGATCAGCGGCGGAAACAGCAGATACCCAGACCGAAAGGCCAAGAACCAGAGCAAGCAGAAATGTGCGAATGTTGATGGCAAACCTGCGCATGCTATTTATCCCTGCGCTTGAACAGATAAGGGAAAAAACGTTTGAACCACACGCGTTGTGGTTCTGTGACATCCGGGCGGAAGAATGCAGCCAGGATGTTTTCGAGCCGTTCAGGGTCAATACGACGGATCATGCGCCCGGCATGTGAGATGGATATGGAACCGCTCTGTTCCGAGACGACAACTGATACCGCGTCACTGACTTCGCTGATACCCAGGGCGGCGCGATGTCGGAGCCCCATCTGACGCTCTGGTGTACGGTTCAAGACTCCACTTGCTGACAGCGGCATGACACAAGCCGCCGCTACGACGCGTGCTCCCGCGATGATGACCGCGCCATCATGCAAGGGTGTATCCGGATAGAAGATCTGCAGCAACAGCTCGGGTGTCACATGTGCCCTCATTTGTACGCCCGTCTCGATGTATTGATCGAGACTGTCTAGTCTTTGAATGACGATCAATGCGCCGTGCTGACGCGCTGAAAGCCGCGCCGCGGCTTCCACAACTGAACGGATGGCTTTTTGTGCGTCTTCGTCTGATGTCTTGCTTGAAGCGCGCATGAATGTTCCGGCACGCCCGAGTCGCTCAAGCGCGCGCCTGATCTCTGGCGCGAAGATAACGGGGATCGAGAGCAGCAGGGCAGGTAACATGCTTTGGACCAACCATGAAAAAGCAGGGAGTTCCACCAGGGTGGTGAGGAGCACCAGCGCCACAACAAGGAGGATCACGCCTCGTAATAGGACCATTGCTTGTGTATCACGCAGGGAATATAGAATAACGAAGAAGATCAGCGTCACCAACAGGATATCCAGGACGCTTAACCAATTGAGACGTTCAAATATAAAGAGAAGGTTATTAAGAAAATTCGCCATTTGTGAATGCGTCAATCAGTATACTTGGGCTGGCTGAACGTGGGCTTAAAATATCGCATTTTACTGCGATAGTGCGGCGCTTCTTTGGAATGTCTCCCCACCCTGTTCGTGTTTTCGATGGATCATCCCGGGAGAGGGCCTTCGAAAGGTTTCACAGTTCCGAATCAAATGGGTCTGAGAACACGGTCTGTGCGCAACTGTTTAAAGAAGAGAGCCGATCCCTTCGGCATGGATTCGGCAGCAGCATCTGTCCACGCCTGCACACCCAGCCCTTCAGGAGGACGTCTTTCGTAGCCAATATGTTTCCAAACTGAATCAAAACCGATCAGTTCCATGGGTGGGAAGACAAGTGAAGCCTCACATTGCAGGTCACTGGATGCTTTTTCCACCTCGGCCATAATGAGCGGGAGCGCCTTGTCTGCGGCGGCTCGGGGGTCCAGATAAAGATCAGTTGTGCGCGCCACGAGATTCTCCACCTGCCAGCCAGCGATGCCGACCAGTTCATTCTCCATTTGAAGCAGCAGGAAAGCCTTCTCCCCGAATGCTTCCATCACGTCCTCGCTGGTCATGGTGTGTTTGCCCCTGCTCAAGCGGGTAATCAAATCTGCGATCTTTTGTGAGTCACGGGGTTTGCCACGCTGCAAAGAAAATGAACCGGGCGCGGCTTTGGGCGTGATCAACGTTGCGGGACCCGTTTCCTGCGAAACAGTTTTCCACGCTTCAGTAACTTGCTTCCATAGATCCTCGTAGGATCCATTATTGGTGATAATAACCTGTGCAGCGGCGAGTTTGTCCTTCTGCGCAGCTTGTGAATGGATGCGTTGCAATGCAACCTCGCGGCTCATGCCTCGCTTGCGCATCAGCCTCTCAGTCTGTACTTCCTGCGGAGCGTCGGTCGCCCAGATCGAATCGCAGCGATTGCGCAAATCTGACTCAAGCAATTTGATTGCCTCGACCACAATCACTTTTTGTGTTGCACGCCGGCTCAGAAGGTCCACTGCCTGCCCAACGTATGGATGAATGATATCTTCAAGCTGGGCGAGTGCCTGTCCATGTGCGAATACAAGCCGCCCAAGCCTGGCGCGGTCGATCTGTCCATCTTTATCCAATAGCCATGTGCCAAATCGATCCAGAACTGGCTGATAGCCTGGCGCGCCTTTAGAGATGACGCGATGAGAAAGCGCATCTGCGTCGATGGTATAGGCGCCCAGATGCTCCAGCATGCGGCGTACAACACTTTTGCCGGTGGCTATATTTCCAGTTAGTCCGATCACGTATTTCCCGGGCAATTTGCTCACAGGGACTCCAGCACTTTAAATTGGATTAGTCTATTCCTATTTTAATGTCATTTCCCTAATTCTCCAATAGAAAAAGGAGACAGCCTTGCTCAATGGCTTGATCAATTGTGCAATGTAAACCGCTCCATTGACCGGAGTTTGTCTTCGGAATGGAAAAAGTGCACATGGGGTTGGCGAATGTTCGAAATAAGCTGTATTTAAACCTTATTTGAAAACTCCTGCTACTGTTGACGTGCTGTATCCTTGCGTGTATCATCATCCAGCCTCAGGTCGGTTGGGCGATCGCGGTCCTGCGTTGTCGGGGCCGAGGAAAGTCCGCACTCCATAGAGCACGGCGTCGGATAGCACCCGGGGCGGGGAACCCTCCGTGAGGAGCTAACCTGCCGGATAAGGGCCACAGAAACAAACAGCCAGCTCACTCCGCAAGGAGTGAGGGGTGATGGTGAAAAGGTGGTGTAAAAGACCACCGGCATCTACAGTAATGTGGATGGCCAGGTAACCCCCGCCGGGAGCAAGGCCAAGCAGGGACGAAGTCGTCTGCGGACGGCGGGAGACTGCTCGTCTTCATACGTGCTTTCTCACGCGGTGAGAGAGTCAGTCCCGGGTAGGCCGCACCGAGCGGCGCGGCGACGCGCCGCCCAGAGAGATGATCGCACAGGCGAAGCAATTCGCTGGACAGAATGCGGCTTATAGACCGTCCTGAGGCATTTATTCTTTAGTCATGACTGGACAGAACCCCACAAGGGGGCGATGTGCAGCCCATAGACCGTCCTGAGGCATTTATTCTTTAGTCATGACTGGACAGAACCCCACAAG
>JBDTPH010000085.1:0-14105 GCA_039932795.1 Chloroflexota bacterium | reverse complement strand
ATGCCGGCCTCGCCATGCATGACTCCCTGCAGAGTTTTAAAAAGCTCGGCCGCACATACCTGCTTGGATAAGTAGCCTACGGCACCAGCACGAATAGCTTCGAATAACTCGTCATCTTCTTCATGCAGCGTGAGGACTACAATCTTGGTCTCGGGTCTCTCTGTCAGGAGTGCACCAATTGCGTCTGTACCTGTGCCATCAGGCAATGTTATATTCATCAGCACCAGATCGGGTACTGTTTTTCGAGTGAGCGTGACTGCCTCGTGTATCGAGCCGGCCTGCCCAACTACCTTCAAATCGGGTCGCGCTTCCAGCAAGCTGACCAATCCGTCCCGGAACAGAACATGATCGTCAACAAGCAGAAGCCGTATTGGGACAGCTGGCTCCTCGAATAACCCTACTTCTCGAAGGAGTTTGGTATCGGTGACAGCAAGGGGTTGGGCTGCCTGCCGGACCAGTGTACGTGCAACTTCACCATAAAGCACCTCATACTGATCGATTAAAAGGGTAATTGTGCCTAATGGATCTTGGGTGTCATAGTCGAGAACGTTGCCATCATCGTCCAGCGTCAACCGGGGAACTTTCCGCGCGATACGCAAGGCGGTCGAAGTACCTGCCAATCGCGCGAACCGTTTTACGATCGCGGTAATGATCTCCCGAAAGGAAGCTCCTTCAACAGACAAATCTTCCGACCCAATCATGCTTCCCATCACTCGTCAATCCTCACCATCAAACGCCTTGCGCATACGGACAAAGCCTACAATCACAAAAATAAATCCGACCGCCACCAAGAGTCTATGAATGACCTCGTTAAGAGGGCGATCCACAAAAAACAAGGTAAAAAACAGGGTCTCAACTAAGTGTGCAAGGCCCAACACTAATATCCCAGTCATGAGTGTCTGCAGCCCCTTGGAGAGTTGGCCACCGATACGAGGACGGGCGAGGTATGCCGCTATGGCGGCGATCACTAAAAGGACATCCAAAACAATTGCAATGATCTCCATAGAAAGCCTCTTGGTTAGTTTCGTCGAAAGTAGTAGATCATAAGTGGGAGCAGAAGGGTAAATGGGCAATCTCTGAGCGCCCCCGGCATTGTCTTGGAAATACACCAGTGGAATTCTAAAGTTGAGTTGTGTACCTTGACCGGAAGAAATATCCACGGTGCGTTCACCTCGCAGAGCTTTTTCAAGTTCATGCATCATCAATCTGTAGTGCCCAACGACCTATGCAGACAAAGGGTTAAATCCTATGCTCTTATCCGCCATACTGATTGTAAAACAATCCTTTGACCAAATCAAGCTGATGAATACCCTTTGCTGAATACTACTGTGTTCTCAGTGGGCTTCAAAAAGACAATAAAAATCCTGGCAGGAAATTACTGCCAGGATCGTTTGCCCCATGATGAAAGTTTGCCCCGCTTAGAATGCGCCCAGATTCTGGATGATGATCACCGCGCAGGTGATCCAGCCCGCTACCAAGCCGCTGCCCAGTATGAGCACGGAACGAACGTGAGATTCTCTCATATTGTGAGTTACTCCTTTCAAAGTGTCACGCAAGTATAGAAAACGTCCGTTAATCCCGCATGAAATGCGAGTGAGAACAGAATAAAGTAAATGTAGGAAAAATGTGAGACTTGCACGGTAAAAACGAAGTGATTCTAGTAGAAACTATCCCCCCTATAGGGGATATGGAATCACGAATGCTATAGAATTCAACATCTTTCTTGATGTCCCTCGGCAAGTATGATGCTAATCAGAATTAGTTCTTACAAACGGGAAAGTGAACGCAATACATCCAGGCACGGGTATCTTTTCCAGACTGGTATCCCGTGAAGCCTTTCTATTGCTATTCGATCCTATGCTGATCAACACCCTCAAAAGGATTCCTTCATATATAAACACAACAGCAAGCAGTATTTCATTTACCCCATCATGATCTTCGGACGGTATTGCAATGCCTCCGCCAGATGGACGGATTGGATCTCTTCACACCCCACCAGGTCCGCAATCGTGCGCGACAGCTTCAGGATCCGATGATAAGCCCGCGCCGATAAATTGAGCTGCGTCATCGCGGCCCGCATCAAGCTCTGACCCTCAGCCTGCAACCGGCAAAACTGCCGCACCTCCCCGATGCGCATATCTGCATTGCACACAATATCCGACGATCCATTCATGGAGAATCGTTTGTTTTGTATATCGCGCGCGGCTTGTACGCGTGAACGGATGGAGTCCGACGATTCACTCAGGCGATCGCCGCTTAGCTTTTCATAGTCCACGCGCGGCACCTCGGCATGAATGTCAATACGATCCAGGAGCGGACCGGAGATGCGCTTCTGGTATTTGGTCACAAGTGCATGGGCACAGGTACATGGCTTGAGCGAGTCACCATAATATCCACACGGGCAGGGATTCATTGCAGCGATCAGTTGAAAGTTCGCGGAGAAAGTTAAGGAGCCTTTTGCGCGGCTAATGGTCACAACCTTATCTTCCATGGGCTGCCGCATCACTTCAAGGACGCGCGTGCCAAATTCAGGGAACTCATCCAAAAACAAAACGCCGCGATGGGCGAGGGATATTTCCCCCGGCTTCGGAATATTCCCACCGCCCACCAGCCCCGCGTGTGATATGGTGTGATGCGGCGCCCGGAACGGCCGATGACGGATCAATGGCGTGCCCGCAGGAAGCTGGTCTGCTACAGAGTAGATGCGTGTGACATCCAGCGATTCATCGATGCTCATCTCGGGCAGAATGCTGGGCATCGCCCGCGCCAGCAACGTCTTTCCGGCGCCGGGACTCCCAACAAGAAGGACATTATGACCACCAGCCGCGGCGACTTCCAGAGCGCGCTTGACGTGCTCCTGTCCCTTGATCTCGCTGAAGTCGGTTGGGATGAAGAGCGGTTCGAGTTCATTGTTTGCAGCTTGATAAGGCTCGATCAAACGGCGACCCAACAAATGGGCGTACAGGTCAGCAAGCGATTTGACGGGGATGATCTCCAGGTCTGGGATGAGAGCCGCTTCGCCCGCGTCCACTTCGGGCACGAACATCCGCTTGAATCCGTTTGCGCGGGCAGTTGCCGCCATGGGAAGCACGCCGCGCGTGTGGCGGACAACTCCATCCAGGGAAAGCTCGCCAACAACGATTGTATTTTCTATCATGTTATGGGGGAGGAAGCCTGCCAGGATCATGACACCCAGGGCAATGGGCAGATCGTACGCCGGCCCCTCTTTGCGGACCGCAGCAGGTGCCAGGTTGACAACAACCCGATGACGTGGGAAGTTCAAACCTGCGTTCTTTACAGCAGTCTGTACCCGCTCACGGCTTTCCTGCACCGCTGCGTCCGGGAGTCCAACAATGGTCACGCCAGGCAGACCATTCGAATAATCCACCTCAACTTCGACAATGACGCCTTCAAGACCGATGACAGCACAGGAGTACACGCGGGCAAGCATGCGAAAAGTGTAGACGAGGGTAAAGGAAAAGTCAATCAAACAAGGCTATAATATGCCCGTTTGTGGGTAGAATGATAGCCTTCAAAAAAGCCACAATTCCTGCCTTTAATAATCAAGCTTTTGTGCCATAACTTTTTGGCACGATGCAAATATATTTGGAAACGAGTCTGACATAGAGCTGCATCACCATGAAAAATAACCAGTCAGTGAAAGAATCGCAAACGTTTGATACTGTACCATTTACATATGACAGCCAGAAAAGGAAATCCCCAGCGATTGAGGAATTGCTGGATATCATCCAATACCGGGATCTAATCTTCCAGCTTGTACGGCGCGATATTGTGGCACGCTATAAGAGGTCGCTACTTGGCATTGCCTGGACAATGCTTCAACCTCTCGGGATGATGATTGTCCTGACCGTGGTGTTTTCACAGTTGTTTGGGCATTTGGATGGATACGCGGCCTATTTGTTAAGCGGCTTGATCGCGTGGACATTCTTTGCTCAAACCACCACTGCGGCAGTGCATCAGAGTGTGTGGGGCGGCGCGCTGATGCGTCGTATCTATATTCCTCATACAGCTTTTTCAGTGGCTTCGGTGGGCACAGGTGTAGTAAATCTGACTTTATCTCTCATTCCACTGCTTGCCATACTGCTGATCGTGAAAAGGCCCATTACATGGGCGATCCTTTTCATCCCTATTCCCATATTGCTTTTGACAGCCTTTGCTTTGGGGGTGGGCCTGTTGCTATCGAGTCTGGCAGTGCGGTTTCCGGATATTTCGGAAATGTACCAAATACTCATACAGGCATGGATGTATTTAACTCCCATAATGTATCCATCAGATATAATCCCGGAAGCATATCGAGCCTGGTTGTTGTACTTAAACCCCATGTATTACCTGATCCTAATGTTCCGAGTACCAATCTATGATGGTGTATTGCCTTCATTGCCCCTTTCAATCATGGGAACAGGAATCTCGCTCCTAACTCTGGCGATTGGCTGGATTTATTTTTCGTACCAGGCAGATAAATTTGCCTATATTGCATAACCCCGTCGATTAATTATGAAACCCGTCATTATTCTCAACAATGTAAGTGTGCGATATCGGGCACCTGAAGAGGTTATTGGTACCTTTAAGGAATACGCGATCCAGTTTTTGAGACGCAACGTTCGCTTTAAAGAGTTTAAGGCGTTGAACAATGTGGATCTTGAAGTAAACAAGGGTGAAATTCTGGGAATTATCGGACGTAATGGAGCAGGAAAAAGTACGCTCCTTAAGGTGATCTCAAGGGTGCTGATCCCGACCGAGGGCCGCGTTCGGCTGCGAGGCAGGGTTTCTCCCCTGCTTGAGTTGGGTGCAGGCTTTCACCCTGAACTGACAGGGCGCGAAAATGTATTCTTAAACGGTACTCTTCTGGGCCATCCAAGGCGCGAGATCGAAACCCAGTTGCCAGAAATCATCGAATTCGCTGAACTCGGTGCTTTTATCGATTCCCCATTGAGAACCTATTCGAGCGGCATGGTGGCACGCCTGGGATTTTCTGTGGCCACCACCTGGCAGCCGGAGATATTGATCCTGGACGAGGTCCTTTCTGTAGGAGATGAGGCTTTTCGGCATAAGTGTCAAACGCGAATGGAAAAATTTAGGGATCAGGGAACAACCACGCTATTGGTTACCCATGACTCAGACACCGCCGAGTTGTTATGCTCCCGGGCATTGTGGCTGGACCATGGAGAGATCAAAGCCATAGGCCCGTCAAAAGAAGTCGTTGCCTTGTACAGGCAGTCCCAGTAAAAAATGACGAAGGATAACCACCTTGAAAATTATTTCTACTGCCATTTCCGATGTTTTAATGATCGAGCCTAAAGTCTTTCAGGATGAGAGAGGCTTTTTTTTGGAGAGTTATCAAAAAAAACAGTTCCAGGAAGCTGGGATAAATGTGGATTTTGTGCAGGACAATCATTCAAAATCCTGCCAGGGCACCTTGCGAGGGTTGCATTATCAAATCCGGCAGACACAGGGGAAGCTTGTACGCGTCATAGCGGGGGAAGTATTTGACGTGGCTGTGGATATCAGAAAAAATTCGCCCACTTTTGGGCAATGGGTTGGCGATTATCTCTCAGCCGAAAACAGGAGAATGCTGTGGGTGCCGGCTGGGTTTGCTCATGGTTTCTACGTGACCAGCATGGATGCCGAAGTGCTTTACAAGGCAAGCGATTATTATGCGCCTCAATGGGAGCGTTCCATCATGTGGAATGATCCGATGATTGGTATTCAATGGCCCATACAGGACGAATTGCCAGTCTTGTCTGCCAAGGATGGAATGGGGAAATTGCTGTCCGAGGCAGAGGTATTTGAATAGTAAGACAAATTTATGAACAAGCGGTACTCACCCGACTAAACACTCCGTCAGTTGTCTGACGGATTAAAGGGGATCAACACCAGAATGGAGAGCATTAACATAACGGAAGCAATTTCCCCGTCTGAATGAGGCAGGGCTTGCTCCCATCATAAGAGACGATTCTTACATTGACCATCCTTCGCCCCTCTCCCACTTGCACTTCTCATCAAAAGAATGCATCAGGCAGTACAAAAGTGGGATATCGTAACCAACATATTTGTTATTGACAATATTGAGAAAAAAACGCATCATAAGAGGGGGCAAAGATATAATCATTGTTATCAATCATTCGGAGGAAAACATGAAAAAGGCAGTCCTTTTGGATCCATTAAAAACAGGTATGCAGGTTGTCCTGCTCCTGGCACTCTTGATTTTCAGCAGTGGCGCAGGCGGTATAAACGTTGCACACGCCAAGTCATCGTTTATGAGTACAGATTCTGAGACCACGGCAGCGTGCGGTGATCTGTTGGCTAATGCAGAAGCTGCGTTTCTGGCTACACTGGCGCCTGATGGCTCCGTCCCGGCCAGCCCGGAGATGAAGCGGGCCGCATCCGAATACATCCGCGTTTCAAAATTATGTTACGAGGAGACCGAAGCGAATAATCCTGCGGGGGCTTTGCAGGAAGAGACTCCTCTTTTCATTGACGACGGTGGCATTATGCTTGGCAGCGAGAACTCTGCTGATTTTATATTGACAAACGCGAAATGGGGCTCGAGCACCATGGGTACATCAGGGGGTACCGTCACATACAGTTTTATGGGGAATGGAATCAACCTGAGTAGTGAACCCAACTCAACAAACTTTGGCACAAGCGTAGCGATTACATCACTGCCAGGATTTCAAGCTTGTTTCATCACAGATATCCAAATGGCCTTTGCGGCCTGGCAGGCTGTTTCCAATATTAGATTCGTCCAGGTAACAGATAATGGTGCGGCCTTTAATACGACCGGCGCCATAGGTGATATTCGGATTGGAACCCATGCTTTTGACGCTCCCTACGGTGTTTTAGCACATGCCTATTTTCCATATCCTGGGATTTCTGGCGCTGGTGACATACACTTTGACAGTGCCGAAAACTGGACTTGCAATACCAGCGGAGTAGATATCGGTATTGTTGCATTACATGAAATTGGGCATTCCCTCGGACTCAATCACGAAAACACCGCTACAGTCGCCGTCATGGACCCTTATTACAATACCAGTCTGACGGGCTTGCAATCCGATGATATCAGCGGGTCGACAGCAATCTATGGAGTGGCTCAGCTTTCCAGCCCTCCAGTCAATGATAACTTTGCAAATGCCAGTACTAAAACGATTGGAAGTGTTCCTTATACCGATTCCCTGGATACTACTGGGGCAGTCAATGAGGGAGATGGTCCCACAGTTCCTGGGTCATGTGATGGAAAACAGCTGAGGAAAGGGCTTAAGAATGTCTGGTATCAATACACATCCGCATCCACCAAGCAGGTGTTTATCGACACATTCGGATCTACTCCGCCCTCAGGTGTTCAAGACTATGATACTTATATCGCGGTATGGAGGGGGCCAAATATTAATACTCTTACTCTTGTCGGTTGTGATGACGATGATATCGCTGGACTGCAATCGCAGTTGTCGCTTTCTGCGCAGGCGGGTGTTACCTATTACATCGAAGTCGCACAATACAACGGGACATCCAACGGGGCATTTGAAACTCCAACCGGCGGTACCCTGAAATTACATGTCACATCGTTCGGGGATGTGTCTGGCACCTACTGGGCATGGCGCTGGATCGAAGGCTTCTACAATCTAAAGATCACAACCGGGTGTTCCCAAATCCCGATCAACTACTGCCCCGAACGACCCGTAACCCGGGCCGAGATGGCTGTCTTCCTGCTCCGAGCCAAACACAGCGCCACGTTTGTGCCCAACCCCACCCAAACAGGTACCTTCGCGGATCTGCCCGTAACAGGCAAAGAATGGATGAAACCCTGGGTCGAACAATTCTACGAGGAAGGTATTACAACCGGCTGTGCCGGGGCTCCGTTCCGCTACTGCCCCGAACGACCCGTAACCCGGGCCGAGATGGCTGTCTTTATCCTGCGAGCAAAGTATGGGACAGCCTACCAGCCCAACCCCACTCAAACGGGAATCTTCGCTGATGTGCCAGTCACAGGCAAAGAATGGATGCAACCCTGGATCGAAAGATTCTATGAGGAGGGCATAACGGTCGGCTGTGCCGTGGCTCCACTTCGCTACTGCCCTGAAAGAGAGGTAACCCGGGCAGAGATGGCGGTTTTCATTGACCGAGCTTTTGGAATTCCGCAGTTACCATAAAATTACGAAAAAGCACCGCAAAACGCGCTTCAATGTAACTCTTTTCAGAAGATACCCAGTCCGAAAACCTGGACGATAAGCATGAGGAAAAATTAAGCATCCAGAAAGGTGTAAATAACAACAGGATTCGGCCAATTTGAGAGCGTAAGGAGATAAATCGGATGTAGAAAATTAGTCCATCGCGAGGATGAGCGAATCGCTTTTTTGTGTGCAAAGATGAAGCAAATCACAGTATCACAAATTCATATTAACTTCATGTTCTCTGTTTTTCGTGAAACGTTTGTGCAATTGCTTCGTCTTGCAGTCAGCGGTAACAGTTGGCCTACACCGCAAATAACTGAACTGTTCATTTCATCCTATAATTATCAAGTTCATCTTTTAAGGAAAAGGCAAATATGCAAACTAAACCTGTTAAAACCCTAATCACAAAGTTTTTGCATCCAGTGACAGCGCTACTACTGCTAACTGGAGTATTCGGCTTCCTGCCCTTAAGCACTGTCCATGCAGATGGAACCGTAGCTTATGTTGTGCCATCAGGCATCACGAGTGGGAACTGCGACTCATGGGCAAATGGTTGTGATCTGCAATATGCACTTGGGTTGGATCCTTTACCCGGTGAAATCTGGGTAGCTGCCGGAACGTATTATCCCACCACTGGAGCAGACCGAAGTGCCACCTTCATACTCAAGAATGGCGTAAGTATCTATGGTGGTTTTGATGGGACCGAGGCTCTGCTTGCTGAGCGCGATCCTGCCACGAACGTCACCATTTTGAGTGGCGATATTGGCACGCCCGGCAATACAGGCGATAACAGTTATCACGTGGTGACCGGCAGCGGGACAGACAGTTCCGCTCTGTTGGCTGGTTTTACGATTACGGCCGGCAATGCCAATGGTAGTGACCCCGCTTTCTATGGCGGCGGGATGTATAACAAAAGCGGCAGCCCAACGCTGTCCAACTTGATCTTTAGCGAAAACACGGCCACCAAATATGGCGCCGGGATGTACAACGAAAGCAGCAGCCCGTCAGTGACGAACGCAACTTTTAGCAGCAACTCTGCCGAATATGGCGCCGGGATGTACAACGAAGGCAGCAGCCCGTCAGTGACGAACGCAACTTTTAGCAGCAACTCTGCCCAACGGGGCGCCGGGATGTATAGCACACTCAGCAGCAATGTAATACTGACAAATGTGACCTTTAGTGAAAACGCTGCATCTGTCCGAGGAGGCGGGATGACCGTCTCCGGCAGCAGCCCATTCCTGACGAACGTGACCTTTAGTGGAAACACGGCTCAGTGGGGCGGCGCAATGCACAACTCCTTTGGCGGCAACCCAACACTCGAACATGTAACGTTCAGCGGCAACTCAGCCAGCACGAATGGTAGTGCGATATTCAACTATTCCAACAGCAACCCAATCATCACCAACAGCATCCTATACGGCAATTCCGTGGATGAGATCTATAACGACTTAACCATTCCAGCAAGTATTCCGGTTGTAACCTATAGTATTGTCCAGGGCGGACATTCCGGTACCGGCAACCTGGATGCAGATCCCCTGCTGGGCGCATTGGCGAATAATGGCGGCTACACTCAGACCATGGCGTTGGGAACTGACAGTCCTGCCATAGGTGCAGGGAATAACGCAGACTGTCCTGGTACTGATCAGCGCGGGGTGACACGTCCGCAGGGGAGTCTGTGTGACATGGGTGCATATGAATTTATTGATGCCACGGCGCCAGATACCAGCATTGATAGCAAGCCGTCCAACCCCAGCAACAGCTCATCTGCCAGCTTCACCTTCAGTGGCAATGATGGTGGAGGCTCTGGCATTGACTCCTTTGAATGTCAGCTGGATGGCGGTGGTTACAGCGCCTGCACCAGCCCAAAAAGCTATGACAGCCTGATCGATGGTGGGCACACCTTCCAGGTGCGGGCAATTGACAATGTAAACAACATGGATGCCACACCTGCTTCCTACACCTGGACGGTCGATACCATTGCACCTGACACAACCATTGATAGCCAACCCTCTGACCCGAATGCCGATACCACACCAAGCTTCACTTTCAGTGGCAACGACGGCGCAGGCAGTGGGATCGGATCCTTTATGTGCCAGATGGATGACAGCGGCTATGATCCCTGTACCAGCCCGCTTACTTCACCGGCTTTACTGGCAGGCACACACACCTTCTACGTCTATGCCATTGACAATGCTTCGAACGCCGACCTGAGCCCTGCTTCCTACACCTGGACGCTGGACTTTACTACGACCATGGTTTCCTCCATCATGCGCGCCGGTGCCAGTCCCACATCTGCCACCAGCGTGGCTTTCACGGTGACATTCTCTGCAGACGTTACAAACGTTGATACTGGCGATTTTGCGCTGACAACCACAGGGGTAAGCGGAGCATCCATCGCAGGCGTTTCCGGTTCTGATGATACTTATACAGTCACCGTGAACACCGGCACAGGAAATGGGACGATCCGCTTGGACGTTTCTGCTCAGGCAGATGTGGAAGATCTGTTCGGAAACCCGCTGGGAAACCTGCCATATACAGGTGACGAATCATATTCCATTATTAAAACAGGCACCTTTGAGGATGTTCCGAATACCTATTGGGCATGGCGCTGGATCGAAAGCTTTTACGACCAAAAGATCACAACTGGCTGTTCTGTAATTCCGCTGCGCTACTGTCCCGAACGGCAGGTAACCCGGGCAGAGATGGCTGTCTTTATCCTGAGAGCCAAATATGGAGCAACTTATCAGCCCAACCCCTCCCAAACGGGTATCTTCACTGATGTGCCGGTGGCAGGTAAAGAGTGGATGCAGCCCTGGATCGAACAACTCTACGAGGAAGGCATTACATCTGGCTGTGCTATAGCTCCGCTCCGCTACTGCCCCGAACGACAGGTAACCCGCGCAGAGATGGCAGTCTTCCTGCTGCGAGCCAAATATGGAGCAGCGCATCAGCCCAACCCATCCCAAACGGGTATCTTTGCTGATGTGCCGGTGTCAGGAAAAGCGTGGATGCAGCCCTGGATCGAAGAGCTCTACGAAGAAGGCATTACAACCGGCTGTGCTTCAGCTCCACTGCGCTACTGCCCCGAACGACAGGTAACACGCGCAGAGATGGCTGTTTTCATTGACCGAGCTTTTGGAATTCCACCGTTACCGTAAAATTCCGAAAAAGCACGGTAAACCATAACTGCCTTATCAGAAGACGGATAGGCACGTGGTAGAAATTGGTATCCAAAAACCCATAAATACAATAACATTTGGCCAACTCAGGCAATTGAGTTGGCCGAATGTTATTTGGCAGGGAAACTTTCTGGAAATTAAAGAGGGAGGGCGGGTTTGCGGCAAACAAATTGAACCCTTTTCCCTTTAAGAAAAATCAATTATATTTCTTTCGATGGGCCTGTTTTCTGGCAAAAATCAGATCGATCCAACTAGTATATTCCGAAGAATTGAATAGGAAGCGTCGAATCTGTTTTCCTATAATCCTCATAACTACTCCACCTCGTCAATTGTGGGAGGGGGCAATTCCCAGAGAACTGCATGAGACTTTTTGGTTGTTCTCGAGTGAAAGGTTGTCGTATATTGAGCTCTGGGACACAGGTAAAACCAAGCTGTCTGGAATATTTAAACGATTGTCTCTTATCATTGTCCAAACTTTCCTGAACATCAGGACGTGTATAAAAGGCGCTTTATGGTAGAACTCTCCCCTGCCTGGCTCAATAAATTTCGAGCTTCGCCTGTTCGTTGTAACCATCGCGGCTTCACTTTCTATTCAAGTGTTACACTGCTGAAGTCAATGGTGCACCCACAGAGTGCCTGGATTGGTTTATTGCTTCACCGTATTACGAAACAAATTCATGGAGATATATATGCGAATTGGAATATTTGGAACCTTTGATGTCGAAAACTATGGAGACCTTTTGTTTCCCATAATTGCTGAACGGGAACTAAAACAAAGGCTGGAAAATGTCGAGATTATAAGATACTCATACAATGAAAAGAATGAGTCGTCGTGGTACTACAATGTAACAAGCTTGGCTGACCTGCTCAACGATTCGACAAGTATCCAAACATTGGATTGCATTCTAATTGGAGGAGGGCACCTGCTTCGTTTTGACAAGCAAGTGGCAGACCAATACAAACCTACACTCGCCCAGATTCCCCATCCTACCGGTTACTGGCTGACACCTGCCCTGGCTGGTATTACAGCAGGCCGACCTGTTATTTGGAATGCACCAAGCTCATCTAATGAATTTCCGGCCTGGTCACACGGGTTGCTTGCGTATACACTCGAAAATAGTGCATACGTTTCTGTCCGGGACATTCTTAGCTTCGAAGCACTCCGCAGAGCTGGTTTCGAAGGTGAATGCAATGTTGTTCCAGATACTGTTTTCTCACTCGCTGGTCACTTCCCAAGCATGGATCTGCGTGCACAAACGGAAAAACTTCTTTCAAGCATTGGCGTGCGAAAGAAGTATCTTGTGATTCAGGCAACATCCACCCTGGAATCTGTTACAAGGGCGCTCTTTTCAGAAGTTGATTTTTCTGATTTCGATATTCTTGTGCTTCCCATTGGCCCCATACTTGGGGATGATGTTTCTCAGGTTTTACAATTCCTGCCGCAGGCCAAATATCTTTCGGATTGGCCATCTCCTCTGGAAATTGCAGGCATCGTTGCACACAGCAGCGGAGCGATTGCCTTAAGTCTTCACTTATCAATTAC
The DNA here is from genome assembly GCA_039932795.1 of Chloroflexota bacterium. Classification (GTDB taxonomy): domain Bacteria; phylum Chloroflexota; class Anaerolineae; order Anaerolineales; family Villigracilaceae; genus Defluviilinea. The sequence goes on along the minus strand of JBDTPH010000085.1, from coordinate 1,191 downwards.
AGCATTGAACTATGGATTGCCTGTGCTTAGACCCATGACTGCCAGACTCCCAAAATATGCGCTTTTACGATCCTCGGAAAACGTATATTTTGGTGGCCCCGAGGACCTGGATGGTATTACGGATTTTATAAATGCAGTCCGATCGAATCAGCCCCGATTGTGTTCTCTTGTTAAAGAAACCCAAAGTAAACTCGATGTACACTGGGAAAAAATAGCTGAAATTTGCCGCGAACATCGCAGTTACAGATTCTCCCCGGTAAATGATTTCGCTCAGGCAAATCTATTGGTGACACGTCAGGAAAATCTTGGAAATACAATGGCCGATCTCGAAGGACGTGCGCAGATGATGGCCGCTAGAATAACAAATCAAAATGCAAATATATTCCGGGAAGGGGAAATAATCAAGCGCCATGACACATGTGTAATTTTGCATTTGTATTATCCTGAGATGTGGAATGAAATATCATCCTCTCTTTCCAATTTTGACAAAAAGTTTGACCTGTTTGTAACTATCCCACATGAGGTCCATATTTCAGAACAGGTAATCAAGGCCAACTTTCCCGATGCTCTAATCCACCGTTGTGATAACCGTGGTCGGGACGTGGCGCCTTTTTTGGCGGTATTTTCCGCCATTGCGAAACTGGACTACAAATATATTTGCAAAATTCACACAAAAAAGAGCCGGCACATAACAAATGGAGGCCAATGGCAGGAGGACATGTTGCAAAAACTCCTTGGCTCCCCCAGAACAATCACACAAATAAAAAAAGCGTTTGATCAGCATCCCAACTGGGGGATGATTGCACCTCAAGGACATGTCGTGCCACATGATTATTTTTGGCAACAGAATGCTGCCAACGTAATCAAACTGGCACATTCTGTTGGTCTTCCGACAGAGTCGATCAATTTCTCATATGTTGCCGGTTCCATGTTTTGGTTCCGTCCCGAGGCCCTTTCCCTGTTCCTAAATCTGGGAATAGTCCCGAATGATTTTGAGCCTGAACAGGGACAAATCGATGGCACACTTGCCCATGCCATCGAGCGTTTCTTTGGCATGGCGGTACATTATTTAGGTTACCTGATTGCAGAATCTGATTCCCAGGGAGTAAGGCTATCAGAGATTGGCTTTCAGTTTAAATTGCTCATACAGGCCTTCCAGCAGCAGGAGCAGACATTCACAACTCAGGTAAC
>JBDTPH010000084.1:0-5525 GCA_039932795.1 Chloroflexota bacterium | reverse complement strand
CTGCGGGAACAGCTTGAAGTGGCGCGTGCCCTTGGCCTGGTGGAAGTCCGCCCACGGCTGGGGACGAGGCGCCGCACCTACTCATTCACGCCCGCTATACGGCAAAGTCTTGGCTATGCGCTGGCGCTCAACGATGCACATTTCCAAAAGTATTCAGAATTGCGCAACCACGTGGAATCCGCTTTCTGGTATGAAGCTGTTGAGAAGCTCACCGAAGAGGACAGGCAGGAAATACAGGCCCTGGTGGCACGCGCCTGGGAAAAGTTGAACCGTGCACAGATTCAGGTGCCTCATGAGGAACATCGCAACCTGCATCTGCTGATCTACCGCCGCCTCGAGAACCCATTTGTGACGGGCATCCTCGAAGCCTATTGGGAAGCCTACGAAGCGGTGGGCCTGAACGTATTTGCGGGCGGGTACGACTATTTGCAGGAAGTCTGGCGCTATCACCAGAAAATGGTGGAAGCTGTTTGTATTGGAGATTACAAGGCCGGCTATGAGGCTCTCATTGCCCATACCGATCTTTTGTATCATAGACCGTAATCATTATGTCATTGCGAGCAAAGCGGGCCAGGCTCCTCGAAAAGAGGCAGCCATTTATTTGGAGATTGCCTCCCAAGGCTCGCAATGACATACACATTGAGGAGTCACATGAATAACGTAGTGAACGATTTTTCCATCACCGTTGGCACCAAGAACGGCTCAGGCAGTTCAACAGCCAACAATACCATCCTGCGCGCCATCTTCAAGATGGGTATTCCCGTTTCGGGCAAGAACCTGTTCCCCTCCAATATTCAGGGCCTGCCCACGTGGTATACGATCCGCGCCAACAAGGATGGTTTCATCGCCAGGCACGAGGTGAATGAAATTGTCATCGCCATGAACCCGGACTCGTTCGCGCGCGACCTTGCATCTGTTGCGCCGGGCGGAGCATTCTTCTACTCTGACGATATCAAGCAGCCCATCACCCGCGTGGACGTGGCGATCTATCCGCTGCCTGTCAAACAGATCGTGCGCAGCGACCCGAACGTGCCATCTGATTATCGGGACCTGGTTGGCAACATGGTGTATGTGGGCGCGCTGGCGCAAATGATCGGCCTCGACCTTGAAAAGATCCATGCCGCATTGAACTTTCACTTCAAAGGCAAACAGAAGCCGATCGATATGAACTTCAACACGGTCAAGGTGAGCGCGGAATGGGCAGGAACAAACCTTGAAAAGAAGGACCCGTTCCTGCTCGAGCCCATGAACAAGACCGATGGGATGATCATGGCGGACGGCAACACGGCTGCAGCGCTTGGTTCCATTTTTGGCGGCGTGCAGTTCACAGCCTGGTATCCGATCACGCCTGCCTCCTCCCTGGCGGAGGCTTTGAACGACTATCTCCCCACCCTTCGCAAGCGCGAAGATGGCAAACACACCTATGCGGTCGTGCAGGCGGAAGATGAACTGGCCGCCATCGGTATGGCCATCGGCGCCGGCTGGAGCGGACTGCGCTCGATGACATCCACTTCCGGACCTGGCTTGAGCCTGATGACGGAATTTGCAGGTCTTGCCTATTATGCAGAGGTACCTGTTGTTATTTGGGACGTGCAGCGCATCGGCCCGTCCACAGGCCTGCCGACCCGCACTTCACAGGGCGACCTGGCTTTCACAAACTCCATGGGGCACGGCGATACACAGTCCGTGATTTTATTGCCGGGTGATGTGGCTGAATGTTTTGAATTCGGCTGGAAGGCCTTTGACGTTGCCGAGCGCGTACAGACACCGGTTTTCGTACTCAGCGACCTCGACATGGGCATGAACCAGTGGATAAGCAAACCCTTTGAGTATCCCAACACGCCCATGGACCGCGGCAAGGTCATTTGGGAGAAGGACCTGGAAGAACTCAAAGGCAACTGGGGCCGCTATCTTGATAAGGACCAGGACGGGATCACGTACCGCACTGTGCCCGGCAACAAACATCCGATGAGCTCGTATTTCGCACGCGGAACAGGGCACGATGAGAATGCGCGTTACAGCGAAGATTCATCTGTATGGCTGAGGAACATGGATCGTCTCAAGAAGAAATTCGAGACTGCCAGCCAGTATGTACCCGCTCCTGTTCTTCACACCACACCCGCTGCAACCATTGGCATCATCGGCTTTGGTTCCACGGAAGCCGCGATCCTGGAAGCCATGCACCAGCTGGATACACAGCACGGCATCCAGGCAGATTTCCTGCGCATACGTGCCATCCCCTTCAACCAGCAAGTGACCGACTTTATCAACAAGTACGATCAGGTCTTCGTCGTTGAAATGAACCGTGATGGCCAGATGAACCAGATCCTGACCGTTGAGTATCCGCAGAAAGCGCCGAACTTCCGGTCTGTGGCCTACGGCGACGGCATGCCTGCTTCTGCAAAGTGGGTGCGCGAAGGCATCCTTGCGAAGTACGCCGCACCTGCAAAATCGAATGGCAGCAACGGCAAGGCTGTAATTGAAGCTGTAGCCGTCACTGACCAGACCACGACACCCGAGACCAACTAAAAGAGCGAAAGGAGTACTATCATGACACAACCACTCCCCATGGCTGGAACACCTGCAAATGCAAACCTTGCCGGCCTTGTGAAAAACGATTACCGCGGAAACCCCACCACACTCTGCCAGGGCTGCGGACATAACTCGATCTCGAACCAGATCATCAGCGCCATGTATGAATTGAGCGTTGTGCCTGAGGAAATGATCAAGTTCAGCGGCATCGGCTGCTCGAGCAAAAGCCCCACCTACTTCCTGAACCGTTCATTCGGCTTCAACAGTCTGCATGGACGCATGCCGTCCATCGCAACGGGCGCGCTCTTTGGCGATCACACGTTAAAGGGTCTCGGCGTTTCAGGTGACGGCGACTCAGCCAGCATTGGCATGGGACAGTTCAAGCATGTGATGCGCCGCAATGTGAACATGGTCTACATTGTGGAGAACAACGGCGTGTACGGGCTGACCAAGGGTCAGTTCTCCGCCACCGCTGAAAGGGGACTCAATCTCAAAAAGCAGGGCGCGAACCAGTACATGCCGGTGGATATCTGCATGGAAGCGCTTGTATCCAATGCGACATTCGTGGCGCGTTCGTTTGCAGGCAACCCCAAGCAGGTGAAGGAATTGATCAAAGCCGCCATGTCACACAATGGCATCGCGGTCCTCGATATCATCAGCCCATGTGTGACGTTCAACAATCAGGATAATGCCTATCACTCCTATGCCTGGGGCAAGGATCATGAAGAACCGCTGCACGATATCACCTATATCGCTCCCCGCAACGAGATCGTTCTCGAACGCGAAATGGAGGAAGGTGAGATCCGTGAAGTTGCCATGCACGATGGTTCGACCATCATTCTGAAGAATCTGGAGAAGAGCTACAATCCCACCGACCGCTTCGAGGCCCTGCGCGTCCTTGCAGAAGCCTCGCAGAACAACTGGCTGGCAACAGGATTGATCTACATCGCGACAGATCGGCCCTCCCTGACCGACACATACAATCTGGCCGACACACCGCTCAACCGCCTCGAAGAAGCGGATCTGAGGCCTGCTCCCGATATGATCAATAAGATCAACGCTTTGATGTTCTAGTTTTGACCTCACCCCTGCCCCTCTCCTAAAAGAGAGGGGCATTTTTTTAATCCTTGCGAAGGTTTGAAACCTTCGCAAGGTTATACTTGCACCATGATCGAGATCACGCCTTCCTTTTCCATTGACGAAAGCGAGCTGGAGCTTGCTTTTATCCGTGCCTCCGGCCCTGGCGGACAGAATGTTAACAAGGTGGCAACGGCGGTGCAACTGCGCTTTGATGTGGAACACTCCTCCCTGCCAGCGGATGCAAAGGAAAGACTGAAACATCTGGCTGGGAAAAAGCTGACGAGTGATGGTGTTCTCCTGATCGAAGCAAAAAAGTTCCGCACACAGGAACAGAACCGCGAAGATGCCATCCAGCGCTTTGTTGACCTGGTCCATCGGTCATTCACGAAACCAAAACTCCGCAGGCAGACGAGGCCCACCAGGACCTCGAAGGAAAAGAGATTGAAGGAGAAGAAAGTCAGGGGGGAAGTTAAGAAGATGAGACAAAGCAAGTCGTTCGAATAGTCATGTCGTTGCCCGTGCAGCGAAGCAGTCGCCGTCAAACAGGATATTTCATCGAGACGTGAACTGTTCGCATTTAAGAGGGGGGCGCTTCCCCAGGGTGCACCAAAAGGTTGTAGATGAGCCTGCTCCCTTCGCCGTCCTCGGCGAAGAATTTACTCGCAAGACGCCGCCGCGGACGGCGGCTTGAGCCTATTTCCCAAGACGTGAACTGTTCGTATTATAGGAGGGGATCGCTTCCCCAGGGCTCGCAATGACATCAAGAAACACCGTTATAATCCCAGCCTTATGAACAAAACCATCATCGGTCTGCTATGCGGGCTCGGCGCGGCGAGCATTTGGGGCGGGATGTATGTTGTCAGCAAGGTTGTTCTGGAAATCATTCCCCCATTTTCATTGGTAACACTTCGGCTTGTGCTTGGGGCAATTACGCTGGCTATCGTCCTTTCTATCAGGGGCTTTCCGAACATATCACGAAAACAAATCCTACAGGTTCTGGGCGTCGGCTTTGTGGGATACGGCGTTTCACTCAGCCTGCAATTTTTGGGAACAAAGCTTTCCAGCGCGGCAAACGGATCCCTGGTCACATCTGCCACGCCCGCGTTTGTATTGATCTTCGCATGGATGCTGCTCCACGAAAAAATAACCCGTCGCAGATTGTTTGCGCTATTTCTGGCGACGCTGGGTGTCATCGCGGTGATTGACCCGCGCTCCGCGCAGCTTGACCGGGACCTGTTCATGGGCAACCTTGCACTCATCGGCGCGGCTGTGACATGGGCATTGTATTCGGTGCTGGTGCGCAAGGTGACTCAGAAAACGGACATCCTGCTGTTCAGCATGCTTGCATTCCTGGGCGGGCTGCCAGTCACTGCTCCCGCTGGCGCATGGGAGTTGTCCACGATTGGGGTCGGAGAGATCAGCCCGGGCGTAGTGGCAGGCGTGCTCTTTATCGGGATCATATCCACGGCGCTGGCAATGGTACTGTGGAACACTGCGTTTGCCTACGTGGACGCAGGTCTCGCTTCCCTGACTTTTTTTGCACAGCCGGTGGTGGGCACATTCCTGGGCTGGCTATTCCTGAACGAAAGAATCACCCCCCTCTTTTTACTGGGTGGCATCCTGATCGGGGTTGGATTGGTCATTTCGAGCCGGGAATCCCAAACTACTTGACAACGCTCCCAAAATGCTTATACTGGGAAGTAACACGTGTTAACAGAATCTTCATGCCAAATAAAAAACGCTCGACGAGTCAGGATGTAGCCACAACGGCCGGTGTATCACGAACCACCGTGTCATTCGTTCTAAATAATGTTCCAAGTGTCAGCATCAGTGACGTGACACGTCAGCGTGTTCTCGATGCGGCCCGCAAGCTTGACTATCATCCCAACGTGGCCGGCAAAAAGCTGGTAAGT
>JBDTPH010000083.1:0-5702 GCA_039932795.1 Chloroflexota bacterium | reverse complement strand
CCAGCCACTTGCCCTGCAAATCGCCTTGACAAAGTCATAGTATTCAGCATGACATACTCAGCGGTTGTTTCCATTATATATCCTTGATCAGGGAATTCAACTCATCGAAGGATTTGATCGTTGGGCAGTCTGCTTCAGGAAAGATTCCGACCGGGTCGTAAAGAACAGGCGTCAATCCCGCGCGGCGTGAGCCGACCACATCCGCAAAATAATTGTCGCCCACGTAGATCGCTTCCTGCGCGGTCAGTCCTGTGCGTTTCAGCGCGTGTTCAAAGAGACCCGGGGCAGGCTTGAATGAGTCCACTTCACCTGCCGCGATCGAAAAATCAAAGAACTCATGGATATTATGAGCGTTCAGCAGTTCCACAAATGGCTCATTGCGGTTCGAAAGCACAGCCATAATGTAGCCTGCCTGTTTTAATTGAACGAGCGCGTTGCGCACCTCATCCGGGACGATGCTCTCGGGCTTGTATTCCGCAGCCATGTGAAGCGAAACCTTGGGCGCATACGTGAGAGCCCACGTGGAGGATGCACCCATCGCAATAAGGCGGCGACGGCTGTATTCGATCCAAAAGTTTTCGGTTTCGCCGGAATGAGCGATCAGGTCATCGCGCAGGTCCACTGAATTTGCCCAATAGAGATGTTCCCAGCGCAAGCCGCGTATCCGGTCTTCATGGTTGACGCGCAGACCGAGTGTGATGACATAATCGGTGAAAACATCACCGCCGGAAGGAACGCTGTGGCGGAGTGTTCCATCGAGATCGAAGAAAACAGCTTTAATTGAAGTATGAAGTTTCATGCCTGATATGTTATTGCGAATATAATCACCTTGTCAAGTCATTCAGGAGAACCATATGGGAAGACTATCGAACAAGGTTGCAATCGTCACCGGCGCGACATCGGGAATCGGCAGGGCAACTGCGCTGCTCTTTGCAGAGGAAGGCGCGGATGTGGTCATCACGGGACGCCGCGCGGATCTGGGTCAGCGCGTGGTAAATGGGATCAGGCAGCGGGGCGTGAGAGGCATATTCGTCCAGGCAGATCATTCTCAAGCCGGTGATTGTTCCCGCGTCGTCAAACGAACCCTATCCGAATTTGGCCGCGTGGACATCCTGTTCAACAATGCGGGTATCGTCACGGGCGGCACCGCCGAGACGACATCCGATGAGATCTGGGAGCAGACTCTCGCCATTAATGTGACCGCGGTGTGGCGCATGTGCAAGCTGGTGATCCCGTACATGAAGCAGCAGGGATACGGCGTGATAGTGAACAATGGCTCCGATTGGTCAGTGGTGGCTGGAAGAGACGCGTTCCCATATATCGCGAGTAAGGGCGCGGTGGGTATGATGACAAAAGCAATGGCGCTCGATTACGCGCGTGAGAATATCCGTGTCAACGCAGTCTGCCCCGGCGACACGCTTGTGGATCGCTGGCTGGAAAAGGGGTACTTCGAAGGCTCAGACTCTGTGACAATCGAGGAGGCAATGAAGGAGTCGAGTGCGTACATCCCGATGGGACGTTTCGGCAAACCTGAAGAGATCGCCAAAGCTGTGTTGTTCCTTGCTTCTGATGATTCGTCTTTCATGACAGGACATCTGCTCCTGGTGGATGGCGGCAATACAGCGCAGTGAACAGTGATAGGATTAACAACATGAAAAAGTTTATCAGTGCAAAACTGGCTGGCAACATACTTTTAGCGGCGCTGGGAGTGCTGTTCATCTTTCATATTCTGGTGGTGCTGGGTCTCATACCGGCAGATATTGTCTGGGGCGGACAGATCAACGACGCGCAAACGAATCTTGTCATGCTGGAAACCATCGCGCTTTTGGTTACCCTGTTATTTATATTTATTGTTGCCGTCAAAACAGGCTATATTAAAATGGATAAGTTCCACAGTGTGATCAACGCGGGTGCATGGTTAATCTTCATCTTCATGATATTAAATACTCTTGGAAATATTGCATCAGCAGCCTCTTTTGAAAACCTGGTATTTGCTCCCATCACAGTCATCCTGGCGCTCTGTGCGTTCAGGCTGGCAGTTGAGAAATAATGGATTAAGGATGGTGACCGCTTGCAGAAAAAATTTATCCCTGGCGCGTTATTCATCATTCTCCTCCTGGCCGCATGCGGACCTGCAGCTGTTCCACAGCCCCAGGCCACTGTCGCCCCGCTAACACTGCCCGCTGCATGGACTCCCACACCAGGGGCAACGGGAATCCCAACAGCGACAGAATTCCCCACCTTTACACCCGTGCCCCCTGTGCCACCCTTGCCCTCTCCCACCTTCGACTCGTTCGAGGCGCTGCATGAGATGTTCCAGGATTCGCTCTTCGCGCCAAATGGAAGGTGGACCGCTTATCGCGACCCGGACAAGCTGCGCGTGGTCAGCAATGAGACCACCCGCGTGTGGACACTTCCGTGTGAGCTGTTTGAGGAGTGCAGCACGGTATTCCCTGTGAAATGGTCACGCAACAGCAAGGTGCTGTATTTCGCCCCCGCGCCGACTGCCGGCGGAAGCCCAAAAGGGATCATGTCGCTCACAGCTCTGGCAATGATCAACGTACGGTCAGGCAAATGGGAAATGGTCCTCCCGGATTCTGATCGTCATTATGATTTCACGTTTTCACCCGATGACGATTACCTCGCATATACCCAGTCAACCCCGAAGGACGCGGTTGAACCATCTGTCACGTTGGGGATTGTCAATCTTGAGGATAAAAGGGAACAGCAGCAATTTACACTGCAGGGGACCTATGCCGGGAATATCATCTGGTCACCATTCAAGCCGAGATTTGTGTTTGTAACGTATGACCCGCAAAAAGGATCGGCTGTTGGCTACTACGATATCGAGACTGGCTTTCTCAAGTACGCGCTGGAGTTCGAGACGCGCGACATTATTCTCTCTGAATGGGGCCAGGATAATCTGGTCTCGCTCGAGGTAAGAGATTGGGGTACAAATTCGCGAACGTACCGGGTGCTTAATCCCTTCACCGGCGAACTGTTGGGCGACTAGGCGGAAAGGCAGCGCAGCATGTACCCACATCACACCCAATCCATACAAAATGTAACCGACTATTTCCAGCGTGACCCGCAGGTGATTGCGCTCCTGCTGGGCGGCTCCATCGCGCACGGATTTGAAACCCCAACCTCCGATGTTGACATCATGATCCTGGTCTCCGACGAGGATCCAGGGTGATTTCAGCTGGCCCATGCAGTTCATGTTCGACAGTGAATTGAATTGGATGGAAGGCAGGACGCCTGTGGATGATCTATAACGCAAGGCTCAGAGTCGAGATGGGGAAATCATCCAATGCAATGAACAATTGAACCAGTCCATAAAAAATGATAGCGCCAGACGGGTGTTACCGCACCCATAACCGTGCGGCATTTGTTTATTCCATCATGTATACAGAGAAAAATAAATAAAACACTATCCACCTGACACTTTGTTTGAAAAGTGGTCCGTTGGTCGAGTAGGCGGCGTTTTTCCGCCATATCGAGACCAAAGGTAACCGGTGAAACAGTGATTTCCTGCCAATTTGTGGTCTCGATACGCCCCTCTACGAACATTCGGGGCTACTCGACCAGCGGAAATTGACAGAAATATAAAACTGTCAGGTGGCTAGATAAAACACGGGTTTTTGACATAAAAACCGTACATCACAGACAATGGAGCGCATAACAGCACCGGGAAAACAGAGTTAATCACACCAAAGGAGATTTACCATGTTCCCTATTGGCGATGATAATTCTGCCCGCAGAACTGTCCCGGTTGTGACCTATGTGTTTATCGTAATTAACGTTCTGGTCTTCCTCATGGAGTTGAGTGCCGGCGATGCATTTGTCCAACGCTGGTCGGTTGTGCCGAGTCGGTTGCTTGCGAATCCAGTCGGTGATTTCATTACTGTATTCACAGCCATGTTCATGCATGGTGGCTGGCTGCACCTGCTTGGCAACATGCTCTACCTGTGGATCTTCGGCGATAACGTGGAAGACCGCCTTGGGCGGGTCAAGTACGTGATCTTTTATTTACTGTGTGGGATTGTGGCCACCTTTGCCCAGGTACTGGTCAACCCCAATTCAAATATCCCGAACCTCGGTGCATCTGGTGCAATCGCCGGGGTGCTGGGCGCATACCTGCTCATGTTCCCGCGTGGAAGTGTTCGCGTGCTCATGGGCCGCGGTATCATCCCCATGCCAGCCCTGGTGGTCATCGGCTTCTGGGCAGTGCTTCAGTTTTTCAATGGTTTCGGAGCGATTGCCGCAACAGAACAAACTGCCGATACGGGCGGTGTAGCGTACATGGCGCATGTGGGCGGCTTCGTTGCAGGCCTGATACTTGCTCCTCTCATGGGCGGCACACGTCAGCAGCAGCCACGTTTGCGGTCCTACTAATTTTCCCAAATAACAAAAACGCGGACTTTCGTCCGCGTTTTTGTTATTTCTTTTCCTTGCTCACTTTCATCCAGGTCTTCCTCAGGTTGAGTGCGTCCTCCTCCATGAGGGGGCTTTCACCCAGGATGCGCCCTCCGCAGCCAAACTCCTTCAACACTTTAAAAAGAAAATTTAATTTTAGATCTGCGTCAGCCAATGCCAGATGATTCTTCTCACCTTTGGGACCATATTCGATCCCCGAAAGGTGGATGTGAAGAGTCTTCAAGGCATCCTTCCCCAACGCGGCCTGATACGCTTCGAGCAGGCGCGTCCACTCTTTGACTGTGTTCATCGTCCCATCGCCGGGCCGCGCGTGCAAATGGGCAAAATCCAGACACGGCTGGACTCCTTTGATGGCTTTGCTCATCTCAAGCGTATCCTCGAATGATCCCAGCATGGCAGATTTGCCCATGGTTTCAGGCCGCAGGGTGACCGGGTTACCCGCTTTCCTCAACTCATCCACGCAGCCTTTCAACCTGGGTATCGCCACCTTCAATACTTCCACAGGGTCATTCATAAAATAGGAACCAGGATGAAAGACAATATCCGTTGCGCCGGCAAGGTGACCGCAGTTCGCCGCATCCATCAGACGCTTGCGGCTCCTGGGCCACTCTTCATCGGTCGCGTTCAAATTAAAGTAATACGGCGCGTGGACACTTAACGTCACGCCCTGGTCCAACGCAGTTTTCCTGATTGCGGCACAAGTCACTTCTGTCACGCGTACGGATTGCACCCATCCAAGTTCGAATGTGTCCAACCCAATCGATCTGCTGAATGCAATTGCGCCAACCGAACCACCCGGTTTCTTCGGCGTTCCCAGCGGGGAGCCTACCGTGCCAAATTGAAAAGATAACGTCATATTGTCTCCGTCTCAATGTTGCAAGTGAATCAATTAATTTGCACTAAAGATCGTTAAAAGTTTCGCCCACAACGGCGGACCCAGGATCAGCAGCCCTACAATGATTGCCGCCAGCGCGGCGACCAGCACTGCACCCGCACCCACATCCTTGCCCACCTTCGCCAGCGGATGCAACGCCGGGCTTGCAAGGTCGACCACTGCTTCGATGGCAGTGTTGATGAATTCAGCCGAGAATACCATTGCGATCGTCAACACAAGGATCGCCCAATCGTGAGTATCAAGCTCAAGCCATGCACCCATGGCAATGACCAGGGAAGCGATCAGCGAATGGATCCATGCGTTCTGCTGGGTCTTGAGCACATGACCCCAGCCTCGGAAGGCATGTCCAAATGCATGGATGCGGGAAATG
>JBDTPH010000082.1:0-23372 GCA_039932795.1 Chloroflexota bacterium | reverse complement strand
ATCCACCGGGATATCAAGCCGGGCAACATCCTGTTGACCTCGCGCTCGAGCCAGATCACCGCCGGCAAGCCGCTTCCTGAGGACTTCGAACCGGTTCTTACCGACTTTGGGCTGGTCCGCTTCCTCGATTCGACTCAGCATACGACCGGTTCCGGTCAGATCGCCGGGACGCCTGCCTACATGAGTCCCGAGCAGGCCCGCGGCGAAATCACCGACGGCCGCACCGACATCTACTCGCTTGGAATTGTCCTGTATGAGATTTTGGCCGGTCGTTTGCCATTTGACGGGGAAACGACCATGGGCGTGCTCATGAAACAGATCAATGAGCCGCCAGCCCCGGTGCCAGGCCTGCCTCCCACCATGCAACTCGTCCTGGACCGCGCCCTGGCAAAGGATCTTGATGAGCGCTTCCAATCCCCGGCCGAATTCGCAGAGGCGTTCAGCGCAGCTGTGGAAAACCGGGCAGATTTTGCCACTGTGGAACTTGCTGACCCTTCCTCCACGAAAAAGAACAAAAAGAAACCTGCCACGCGCATCTTTCAGCGTGCCAAACCGCGCTGGAGCCCATGGATACTTGCAGCCCTGGCAGGCGTCGTCGTTACCATTGCCGTGGGCGCCCCGGTTGTATTCAATGTTTTTTCTCCTCCTGTGGATGCAACTCCCACACCCATTCCAGTTACATTCACCAGCACAGCCCGAAAACCTTTGGTTCCCATTCTGGGGCCGACTGGGATTCTCAGCTTCAAGGACAGAGACGCCATCGCAGACCAGGCTGTTCTCACCGCTTCGGCCATGACTTCACCACCCGCAGGTTCTCAATATGAAGTCTCGCTGATTGGCAATGAAGACCGGCAGAGTCTCGGTATCCTCTCATTGGACGCGAATGGGAAGGGATCCCTGGCCTTCATAGACAGCCAGAGCTTCAACCTGATAGCACTGTATGATGAGATCGCGATCACAATCGAACCCAAACCTGATCCAGACCCGGATGTATACGGTCCCGTTGCGTATTCCTTCAGCCTGCCGACCGCCGGGCTTTTGCATGTTCGTTATTTGCTGGCTTCGTATCCTGGCACGCCAAATAATGTTGGACTGATCCAGGGAATATATAATACTATCCAGATCATTGACGAAGCTGTTCATGAGATGGAAAACGCGGACAAGAGCAATGACAAGGCTGGCGTCCTTGAATCTGCTGAACTTGCAATGAATGTCCTCGTCGGCGATGAGAGCCCTGATCACAAGGATTGGAATGCGGATGGGGAGACGGCAGATACTGCGGATGGATACGGCTTGTTACTCAATGCCAACAACCTGGGGTACATACAAGCTCTCTATTCAGAAGCAGACTATGCAACCAACACACCCGGGGCGACACAAAAAATGATCACGCACGGTGAGGATGTCAAGACCTGCACCCAAAACTTCGCGCTATGGTCACCGCAGTTATATGACCTGCTGATGACCATCCTTACCTCCCCATCTGCTACAGAGCTGTCACAGCCGATTCTCGATGCGGTCATTCTGGCAGATAAAATGCTCAACGGTATCGATCTGAACGGCAACGAAAAAGTTGACCCGCTCGTCGAGGAATGTGGTGCAAAGACAGCGTACGAATATTCCTACTATATGGCAGATATGATCCTGCTGCCTGCGGGCATAGTGCCCACCGTGGTAACAACAACGCCCAACCCAACCGCCACTGCAACCATCCAAATCGCGGCACCGACAAGCACACCTGGAGGCGGTGGAGGAGGCGGTGAAACTGCACCCACCGCAAAACCGCAGGTTCCAACAAAAAAGCCCAAGAATGACCCCCCAGGCAAAACGAAGGCCCCTACCAAAGATTAGGTTGTTTGTGCCCAACAAATTGCAAATATTAAAGCCACGAATAACAGGATCCGTGGCTTTTTATTTTCCCAAATGTGAGATTGCTTCGCGGCGTTTATCCTGAGCCCCTCGAAGGGCTTGCACCTCGGCATGATTTGCCATAAATTGCCATGAAACGCTTCAGCATTTCAAAATTCAGAAATCACGGTGGTGCCACTGTGACGGGCTCAGCGTGTTTTTGAGATATGCTCTGTATTTTACCCGTTGACGATCTCGCCCCCGTTGGGGTGCAGGACCTGCCCGGTCATGTAGGATGTATCATCACTCGCCAGGAACACGAACGATGGCGCCACCTCTTCCGGCTCCCCGGCCCGGCCCATGGGTACGTCCGAGCCGAACTTGGCAACATGCTGTGGCGGAAACGTTGCCGCGATCAACGGCGTCCAAATGGGACCCGGTGCGACGGCATTGACCCGAATCTCCTTTTCGACAAGAGATTGTGCCAGTGCACGCGTCATGCTGACAATAGCTTCCTGGGTCGCAGAGTAGTCCAGGAGCTGCGCGCTCCCACGATAGGCTGTCACGGAGGTGGTATTGATGATCGCACTTCCCTTTTCGAGATATGGCAAAGCCGCCTTGATCATATAGAACATCGCAAAAATATTCGTACGGAATGTCGTCAGCAACTGGTCTGCAGAAATATCCAGCATGTTCTCTTATGGAAACTGAACCGCTGCATTATTTACCAGGATATCCAACCGCTTCAACGTCTCCACCGTTTGCTTAACCACGTTTTGACAGAATGTCTCATCCCCAATATCACCCGCTATTAATAGGCACGATCTTCCCTGTGCCTCCACCATCGCTTTCGTGTCTTCGGCATCTTTGTGCTCATTGAGATAGGAGATTGCAACGTCCGCGCCTTCCTTCGCAAAGGCAATGGCGACCGCGCGGCCAATGCCGCTGTCACCACCTGTGATGAGAGCAACCTTCCCCTTCAGCTTGCCGCTGCCGCGGTACGAGGGATCGTCTGCATGGGGACGCGGCTCAAGCTCATGCTCCATCCCCGGTTGGTGCTCCTGGTGCTGTGGTGGACGCTGCACCTCCTGCTCCTGTACTTTTTGTGGCATGTGAAATACCTCCTAACCCAAAGCGTCCCGCAGTTTCATCCAAGCCCTTTGACTTGAACCAAACCATTACGGGACGCCGTGGAAATAGTACTTCTAGCGCGCAGTCTTGTCAGCTCTTTTGCATTCTACAGTCTGCGGGACGGAAATCCTAGACCCCTGTCTGCATGGCTGCCTGCACATTGACCTGGTTCTGGGCCAGCTTGGACAGCTTTTCATCCGTCAATTTTTCTTCTTCAAGAGTTTTTTCAAGAACACTGGCGACATTATTAAAGCCAAGTTGACGTGCATGGGCAATCGCGGTTCCATAGGCGGCAATCTCATAATGTTCCACCTTCTGGGCCGCACCGATCATGCCAGCTTCCATCGGACCGACTTCTTCCGCTTCTGTCATGATCTCCTTGCCCTCTTCGATCAAGCCTTGCATGCCGACGCATTTCTTGCCTTTGGGGCTTACGCCCAGATCCTTACAGACCCGTTCGAGCCGCACCACCTGGTTCTTTGTCTGCTTTAAATGTTCCTCAAAAGCGGCGCGTAATTCCTTCGATTCAGCCGTCTTTGCCATTTTGGGCAGGGCCTTCACGAGTTGATTCTCAGCACTATATAAATCCTTCAATTCGTCTTTCAAAAGATCTTCAAGAGTTTTAATTTTCATCTTTGTCTCCTTATCCGAAATTAACGTGCGTATTTAATCCAACACAGTCATATATGTCTGCCTGCGATAAGGAACGAACACTTCTGGCGGGTGTTACGAAAATGCAGAATGGGCGCTCTGCAATGGATGGTTGGGCATCCCCCATTTATGGCGCCGACAAGGATTGAACGCCTGGAATCAAAAAGCCGCACCAGGACCTGGTGCGGCGGAAATTCTGCACAATGACAGATGGGACAAAACGAATCCTCTACTTTACCCCGGCCTGGTTCGCAACTGCGGCAGCTTTTCTGGCGGCTTCTTCGGGGTCACCCAGATAGTAGCTCTTAATCGGGTTTAGATCGCCATCCAGTTCATACACCAGCGGAAGGCCGGTTGGGATATTCAATTCCGTAATCTCCGATTCGGAGATGTTATCGAGATATTTGACCAGTGCCCGGATACTGTTGCCGTGCGCCGCAACAATGACGCGCTGGCCTGATTTGATGGCTGGGCTCAACGTGGATTCCCAGTACGGCAGAACACGTTCCAGCGTGATCTTAAGCGATTCGGTGGCTGGCAGCTGTTCGGGCGTCAGGGACGCGTAGCGAGGGTCAAAGCGTGGGTGGCGTTCATCCATCTCTTCCAGCGCAGGGGGTGGCACGTCGTAACTGCGGCGCCAGATCTTGACCTGCGCATCACCAAACTTCGCCGCGGTCTCGGCCTTGTTCAATCCCTGCAGTGCGCCGTAATGGCGTTCGTTAAGCTGCCAGGCATTGGTAACAGGGATCCATTCGAGATTCATCTCCTGCAAAACAACCCACAGGGTTTGGATGGCACGGCGCAACACGGAAGTGTACGCCACATCGAAAACATAGCCAGCCTGCTTGAGCAGCCGGCCGGCTTCGAGCGCCTCTACTCTACCGAGGTCAGTGAGACCAACGTCCGTCCAGCCGGTGAAACGGTTCTCGAGATTCCATGTGCTTTGTCCGTGGCGGACCAATACAAGTTTGTACATCGAAGATACTCCTCAATCATTGATTCGTTGGGCATTGGATTTTAGCATTCCCCACACTCAACCGCAAGTGGCCCGGTTTCTGTACAGGTCTTTTTGGGGAACAGTCAGCATGCGCTCAAGATCAAGAGGCATGTGCACAAACTCCATCACTCGGCGGCAAAAGGGTTCGGGGTCTGCCATGAGTGCATTATAACTAATATACAGCACTTCCATGTTCGGTTGACGGACCAGCCACGGCTTCAGAACAGACAAATGTTTCCTGAACTGCTGTTCGATCTGAGCATCGCCCACTGGGCCGGGCAGGTCCGCCTGATAACGATCTTTTCCAATGGAGGCCAGCCTGACTACCGCAGTCTTTTTCAATGTTGTAGCCAAAGGATGCAAAAGCAATCAATAATCCGTTTTCGATTGAAAAAAGCCCATACAATAATACGATGGAGATGTTCGTTTCTTATGGTCAGGCTCTTGCTCATTTCCCTGCTTGCCCATAAAATCAATCCATGTCCAACGATGATGTCACCCCCATTCGACAACAATATCTTGATATTAAAAAAGATCACCCCAACACCATCCTTTTCTTTCGTCTTGGAGATTTCTACGAAACGTTTGATGAAGACGCTGAGATCACGGCCCGCGAACTGGACATTGTCCTGACATCGCGTCCGATTGGCAAGGGAGTTCGTACACCGCTGGCAGGCATTCCCTATCATGCGCTCGAAAATTACCTGGCCCGCCTCATTGAAAAAGGGTATCACGTTGCCATCTGTGAACAGGTTGGGGAAACGCCTGCGAAGGGACTTTTTCCACGAAAAGTGGTTCGGGTTGTGACTCCGGGAACAGTGACCGAACCGGGACTTTTGCCCGGGGATGCAAATAATTACCTGGCCGCGGTCATCGTGGATGAGCGGTCTGCTTCCGTTTCCTATGCCGATATCACCACTGGAGAGTTTTGCGTTACCGAGCTCCCACTCGAGGCTTTACGCGCCGAGCTGACACGTTTACATCCTGCTGAGATCCTGCTCCCTGACAACCAGCACCTCAACGACATGATAATTGGTCACCAATCCCCCTACCCGGCCTGGAGGTTTGAACCCGGCAAGTGCACCGAGACTCTTCTGGCACATTTCAACACATCCACGCTGGATGGCTTTGGTCTGAAACATCACAGTCTTGCGGTCCGTGCGGCAGGCGCAATTATTCAGTACCTGAAAGATACACAACCCAATTCACTATCCCTGTTAACGAGCCTGCGATCCTACAGTATTGACGAGTTCATGACGCTCGATGCGTCCACCCGCCGTAATCTCGAACTGGATGAGACCTTGCGCAGGGAACGCAAGGGTTCCCTGCTCGGCACACTTGATCAGACTGTCAGCCCGATGGGCAAACGTCTTATGCACCAGTGGGTCAGTCAACCCCTGCTGAATGTGGAAAAGATCGAGCACCGTCAAAATGGAGTGCAGTACTTTTTTGAGGATGGCATGCAGCGCGCTGAATTTCGCGCGGCTCTCAAGCCTTTGTCTGATCTTGAGAGGCTCGTCAACCGCGTACTTGCCGGGCTGGCACAGCCGCGTGATCTCATGGCAATGCGAGATACACTTTCGCGCCTGCCCGGTATTGTCGCCGTTTTCGGCCCGGGAGAAACACGTAACGTTCATCTTCCAACGGTTGAATTGATGGATGAGGAAGTCACGCTTCTGCAATGCGCCATCGACGACGATTCTCCATCCACTTTACAGAATACGGGCGTGATCCGCTCCGGGTATTCGCAGGAACTGGATTCAGTGATGGATGCGTCACAACACGCGCGGGATTGGATCGCAAACCTGGAAGCTGTTGAACGAAAAAAGACCGGCCTCAAAACTCTCAAGGTAGGCTACAACAAGGTCTTCGGCTATTACATTGAAATTTCACGCGGCGCGGCAGAGAAGGCCCCGGAAAGCTACATCCGTAAACAGACGTTGGTCAACGCTGAGCGATTCATTACCCCGGAAATGAAGGAGTATGAGACGCTTGTGTTGAACGCGGAGGACCGCATCCGTGAGATCGAGCTGCGCCTGTTCAAGGAGATCTGCGCAACACTTGCAAAATCTGCCTTCAAACTCCTGAAGGTCGCGCGTGCCCTTGCCGAGCTGGATGTGTTATCCGCTCTTGCGGAGACGGCAGCTCTCGGAGGCTACACCCGGCCTCAGATCCACGAGGGAAGCGAACTGGATATCCGTGAAGGGCGCCACGCCGTTGTGGAGCAAAGCCTGCACGGAGGACGATACATCCCGAACGATGTCATCTTTGAAAAAGGCGAGATCGTTCGAGTAATCACCGGCCCGAACATGTCCGGCAAATCCACCTACCTTCGCCAGGCTGCTTTGATCGTATTGATGGCACAAATGGGATCGTTCGTCCCCGCCGATTCAGCGAGGATTGGATTGGTGGACCGCATCTTCACCCGCATCGGCGCGCAGGATGAAATCCATGCGGGACAATCCACGTTCATGGTCGAAATGATCGAAACCGCGAACATTTTGCATCACACCACGCCGCGCTCGCTCTTGATTTTGGATGAACTTGGCCGCGGCACATCCACCTATGATGGCGTTTCGATCGCCTGGGCTGTCATCGAGTATATCCATAACCATCCGCACCTGCGGGCGAAAACGTTATTCGCCACTCATTATCATGAACTGACACAGCTTGCAGATTTGCTGCCAGGTGTTCGCAATTACAACGTGGCCGTGACCGAAGCCGATGGAAAGGTCGTCTTCCTGCACAAGATCGTACCCGGCGGAGCAGACCGTTCCTATGGGATCCACGTTGCGCAACTTGCAGGTTTGCCGTCCCCCGTGGTGCAACGCGCCAGCGAGATCATGGCGGAACTCGAGAAGACGTCTGGCCGAGCCGTGAAAATTGATCCGCATGCCGCGCATCAGGTAATGCTGTTCCCGGAGTCGAGTCCGTTATTGGAAGAATTGAAAAACGTGGATGTAAATTCGCTCTCTCCCATTGAGGCGTTGAACAGGTTGTTTGAATGGCAAAGGAAATTTACGAAGTAAAGGCGGCATCAATCAGCCAACGGAATTATTTGAGACCGCAGTTTTCTGTCCCATCAATAAGAGCCGTCACATCCTCCAACTCATATACCTGGTGGGACTGGCTGGGGTAGTAATATGCATTTTCCAATAGTGGAAGATTGGTATGAAAATATTCATTGAACATAATCCTAAAAAGATTAAAGGGAGTAATGTTATCGGGAATGATGGCGGGATCTGCTTCCGGTAAATAATGGGCGGCAAACGGCGAAAACCGTTCCATCAGATCGGAAAAAGAATTTTCACTTTCCAAATTTGACAACATGGGGTGATTCGTACACAGGAATAAAGCCCAGCTCCATACGCATGCTTTCTAAGAAGGGAGAAAACGCGTTTGGAAAATTAACTGGTTCGCAACTGTGATATGGAACCTTGGAAACGTAGACAAAATCATATTCTGAAGGCGCAACAACCGAATTCAAGCAGGAAACACTGCCCTTTATGAGGCATTGCTGTACCCCATATGTGGATTTAACATAGGATGTGAAGTCGGGCCCCTTTTTCCACTCGGTTCACTGTACAGTAAACAGACTGTGTCGATCAGTCAACGCTGGGAACCATTCCAATATCGCATCGCAGGAAATAGAGTTCGTTCCTGTTAACACCAGGAAGCGCGAACCCGCTAACGTATTGCGCTGTACCCAGTGCATTGCGTCCCGGTTCGCTGCGGATAAGGCAGCCTTGGCAAGCTGGAATCCGTACTGATAGGTTGAAAATACCAAATACAAAAGAAAATAAACTAAGATTCCAAATTCAATTTTGGAAACTTGATTGAACTGTGCTTGTTCCGGGCCAACCTTGTGCGATAGGGAGTTCATGACAACATCCACCAAACCGATAGCTGCCAGCATAGCCAGGGGGATTGCCGCAGGCAGTATGGCGCTTCGTCCCTCCACAAGAAAAGGCAGTGCGATCCATAACGGCAGGAGGTAGTCCCTGCGAATGCGGCGACTTGCCACGCCGATCAACCCCAGAACCGCGATCAACGTGGCATATGGTTCTTCTGTAAAATCAAAGAAAAGAAGGTGTAGAACTGCTGAGGATTTTTGTCCGGTCTGCGCCGCATTGAGCAGTGGTTCCAGTCCATGATAATGAATAACGGTTGCCCACCATGGGGCTGTGATGAGCAAGGCAGTAGCCCCGAGACCGATGGAATGGATGAAGGAGCTGCGTGAACGGCCAAGCATGATCCAAAGGAAAACTACACTTGCGACCATGTGTACTGCGGCTTCGGGATGACTTAATATCGTCAAGCCGGCGAACAGTCCGGCCCAGATAAGATCGCTCCGTCGTTTCTCTTGATAAAGACGAATAGACGCCGCCAGAGTCAGGAGCATAAAGATTTGGCCCGGGCTACGGGTAAGTCCGCTGCCAGATATGTACCAAGAGAGTGCACGCGGCATGAGGGCGAAAAACAAAGTTGAAACCGAAGCATAGTATTTGTTTTTCAACAATCGCAGAGCGAGCAGATAAAAGGCGGGAATGGAAAGGGATGCAAAGAATGCCGGCAACCAGCGCACGACCTGGACCGAATCCATTTCGATCAGGTCCGCCATAATTCCGCCCAAATAGAACCCGAGCGGTGGATACGCGAACGGAATCTCAAGATGATTGTAGCTCGTGTACATAGGCAGCAAATAATGGTTAGCCCTAAGGTCATCCACCATGACTGCAAACATGCCGCCCTGATAAATCACAGATCCGGCAAGCAAAGTAGGATTGAAACGCATGAATACGCCGAACAGGATTGCAGACATGAAAATCAGTTCAGCCAATTGGTTACGATGAAGATGGATTGTATTCATATTTTCCGCAGGGAATCGACAGATTAAGAGTCATGACTGCATCTACGTTTAGAGATATTTCGGGCGCAATTCATTTGACAGTACCTGGCCTGCCCAACCGTTCGTTTCTGGAACATTTCTGAAGCAAGAGGCAACCAACCTATCGTCTGGCAGTGTCCAGAACCGAGGCTTTTAGGGAGTGCCGGTGATTATCACATAAGGTGCGACATTGAATCTACTGGTTTAATTACAGCCATTACTTGCCACACACCGCGCACCTGCTCCTGGATCGGGCAGCGCGCATGTTTGAACATGCTCACGCAAAACCGGCTGGATTTACTTTATTGAACAATTTTCTCGTCGATCCAAAATAGACGTAACATCCTCCAGTTCATAGACAGTGAGTGCCTGACGAGGATAATAATTGGCGTTTTCCAGAAGTGGCAGGCTGGTGCCGAAATATCCATTGAAGATAATTCTGAACAGATTGACCGGTGTGATGTCATCGGGAATCGCGCTTTTATCGATCATCGGCACATAGTAGGCAGAGAAGTTCGAGAAGCGCTCTTTTAAGCAGGTATTGGAAGCAGACGCGAAGTCCGTTAGCATGCCCGGTCCATGATCTGCCTGCAGGATAATGATGACAGGCCGTGTGGAGTTCTGCAAAATGGAGTCGACCACGACTTCCAATTTATCATTCAGGAACTGCATCTGACCAATATAGAGGTCGCGGTATTCCAGATCCGTGCCTTCAAAATCGCTGGCGTCATTGAAACTGAAGGAATAGTTTGGATCTATCGGCGTTCCATCGCTTGCAAAAACAAATGGTGGATGGGGAAGGATAATATGGGCGAAAACGAACTTTGGGCCGTCTATATGCACACTCTCCACAAGAGAGTCAAAGTTGTTGATCTGTGATCTGCGATGCATATTAAAGGTAGACACGGAGGAAAAATCTGCTATTAATGGCTGGAACATCTTCAATGGTGTAACACCAAAAAGATAGCGCTCAAAATCAGACAGGATGAGTGGATGTGACTTGAAATAAACATCGGTGGTTGGATTATCCGTGATACTCCAATCCGAGCTAATCGACACTGATTTATATCCAATGCCGTCCAGGGAGTTTCGTACACGACTATGATCAAGCCAGGGAACCATAAGCCACCAGAACAATGAATCCTCGATGCCCGGAGCAAAAGCTTGGACATATTCCATATTCAATGTGGACGTCACGGACAGAACCGTCTTCGAATAATTTGAAAGACTATTCTCAGGCACGACAAATCCTCGCTCTTCCAGGGAGTGGACAAAATCAGAATTATCGAATCCATACAGTTCCTTCAACATGCTTGCGCTTCCATACCCATCGAGAATGACATAGTAAATATCTGGATTTGTTGCGGGGAACGAATCGAGTGCAATCACGTTTTCTGAATCTAGAAGCTCCTTATAGCTTTTATAGTAGGAGGATGGAATGGATTGGAATCTTTGATAGAGAACGATTCCGGATAAGAACAGTGCTATGCAGCTGATAATATTGGCAATCAAGAAGAAGTTGCTGGCTAAATTTTTTTTTCCCAGGAGCCGCAATGTGGCCGCGAGGAGAAGGACCGTGAGGAGAACCGTTAGCGAATACGAAAATGCAAAAATACTACTCGAAAAGAAACCAAGAACCACAACCAATAGAAGGATACCCGCCCAATTGCCATCTCGGGTCAACCAGTATGACGGGAAGGATAAGCCTCCCAGAAGGAGACAAAGCGTCAAGAACGGACGCACAAGATGATCCGGCGGGGCAATAAAAGATGCGCGAAGATATAGAAAACTCAGCGAGGCTAACACCAGAAGAAATGAGGGCAGTAGTTTTACATTTCGCATGAATGTTTCAAACTTAAAAAATAGGAGACCTGAGTATCAGGTCTCCTATAGATAACAAGTGTTTACTTCTTCTTGCTTTTCGCTTTGCTACCCGCAGCAATTACCGCGGCAGTGGAAGCGGCAGCAACCACACTAGCACCCATTTCGGGAGCGGGCGCCTTTGACCGGACAACTGCCCAGGCGAGCACACCAATCAGTGCGACACCTACGAGCCAAACGATATACATCGTCGCTCCAGTCGCATCCTGATATTGCACAACGATCGGTGCAATGATCACAGCAACGAGATTCACGACCTTGATCATCGGGTTGAGGGCCGGACCAGCAGTATCCTTGAAGGGGTCACCCACAGTGTCACCTACCACGCCAGCTTTGTGCCGTTCTGAACCCTTGCCTGTATTATTCTGAATGTTCCTGGGTTCATCTTCGATCAGCTTCTTGGCATTATCCCATGCGCCACCGGAATTGTTGAGGAACACCGCCAGTAATTGACCTGAAACAATGATGCCGGCCAGGAAACCACCCAATGCTTCGACTTGCAGGAAAATGCCCACAACGATCGGTGTCACGATACCCAGCAAAGCCAGAGAGACCAGTTCTTTTTGTGCGGCTGTTGTCGAGATTTCAACTGCCTGTGCATAATCCGGCTTGACTTTTCCCTCAAGAACACCCAGCTTGAACTGGCGGCGGACTTCCAGAACGATCAAGGACGCTGCGCGTGCAACTGCCTGGATGGCGAACGAAGAGAACAACCACGGCAGAGCGCCGCCGATCAACACACCCACAAAGACCTGCGGAACATCCACACGAATACCGATTGCTTGAATTTGTTGGGCAAGGGCAATACCCTGTGCCGCTTGCGCACGGGATACATCCACAAGGAATGATCCAAACAGCGAAACGGCCGCGATCACAGCGGAGCCAATTGCCACACCCTTTGTAATCGCCTTGGTGGTATTGCCGACCGCATCGAGATCTGCCATGATCTGCTGGGCATCGCGGGTAGCCTTGTCTGTTTGACCAGACCAGGCCATCTCACCAATACCATTGGCATTGTCCGAGATCGGACCGAACGAGTCCATGGCAACGTTGTTACCGGTCAGCGTAAGCATGCCGATACCAGTCATCGCAACGCCATACAGGATGAAGGTTGAGCGCCCAACTGCATCCAGAGCCGGGTTATCGATCGAGCCAAAAATGCCGATGGAGGCAATAATGGTGAGCGCAATAACGAGCACGGACCACACAGACGACTCGAAACCAAGAGAGACGCCATTAAGAATAAGGGTTGCCGGGCCCGTATCGGCAGCTTTCTTGACCTCATTCACAGGGGCAGCATGGGTGCCCGTGAAATATTCCGTAAGGCGGTCGATAACGACTGCAAGCAAAACACCCACACCGACAGCCAGCGGCAGGCGCCACCAGCCGCCCCATGCATCCATATCAGGTGTATTCAAATAGAAGAAGCCAGCGACAAAGAATAACAAGGCAGAGACGATGGCAGACGTAATAAAGCCGCTGAAAATCGCCCGCATGGCATCTTCACTCTTACCAGTCTTGCCAGCCTTAACAAAATATGTTCCGATGATGGAGGAGAACACACCGATACCGCGGACCATCAAGGGGAAGATGATCCACTCAAGCTGGCCGGTGATGTGCCAGAGAGCCAAACCGAGGATAAGTCCGGCAACGATCGTTACTTCATAGGACTCGAAAATGTCAGCGGCCATGCCTGCGCAGTCACCGACGTTGTCACCCACGAGGTCTGCAATCACAGCAGGATTTCTCGGATCGTCCTCGGGGATGCCTGCTTCCACTTTACCGACGAGGTCGGCCCCTACATCCGCCGCTTTTGTGAAGATACCACCACCCACGCGCATGAACAATGCGAGCAGCGTACCGCCAAAACCAAAGCCAAGCAAGGCATCAGGTGCGGCGATACCCAGCACCATGAAGATCACAGTTCCACCAAGCAGACCAAGTCCATCTGTGAGCATGCCTGTGATCGTGCCAGCTCGGTAGGCAATGCGGAGCGCCTCACCAAATGAACGCCTGGAAGCTGAAGCTACTCGTACATTTGCTTCCACAGCCATGCGCATACCAATTCGTCCAACTGCCAGAGAGAAGCCTGCGCCCATTACAAAGGCAATTGCACGGGCAAAGCCAATGATCAAACGTACCTGGTCTGGTGAAGAACCTTCAAATCGCTCCAAAGCTTCCGGAGTGGGAGGAACAATATAGACGGAGAAGAAGAGCACGACCGTCAAAACCGCGATTAATGGCAGGATGGAACGTAACTGCTTTTGCAAATAAGCATTCGCTCCATCCTTGATCGCATTCCAAACTTCCTGCATTTTTGCAGTCCCCTTGTCTTCCCGTAAGATCTGGGAGCGCAGGAACACCGCGTACAACAAGCCAACGATTGCAATTCCAAATACTGCCCAGATCGCAATCGTCTCCAGTGGGGTAAGTCCCATTACTGACATGTAAATTCTCCTCCTGAGAATAGTAGGTTGTGGGCTTTCGCCCGGCATAGCAGACGGATTTTACAGGCGCAAGAGGGAAGTGTCAAGAATGATAATTCGATGAGCATCCATGGGTTGACAGGTTCGCTTGAATTTGATAATATCCATCCAATTCACTCCAAAAGGAGAAACACATGTTACAGGAACTCGACACGAAAACAATCACTCAGATTGATACTACAGCGATTACTTTATCAACCGCTGCGTCAGATGCTGTTCGCAATATTCTTGCAGAACGCAACCTGGAAGGGTATGCCCTGCGCGTATACGTTGCCGGGGGCGGCTGCTGCGGTGTAAATTTTGGCATGGCACTGGATAACAATTTCCGCGATAGTGATACCACGTTTGAAGCAAATGGCGTAAAGGTTGTGGTGGATGAAGTGTCCATTGATCACTTGCGCGGCGCGACCATTGACTTCGTCAACGATCCCGTACGCGGCGCTGGCTTCGCAGTGGATAATCCCAACGCAAAGGAACACGGCCATGAGCACGGCGAAGGCGGCTGTGGCTGCGGTGGCTCCTGCTCCTGCCAGAACTAAAGTTCAATCCTAAATCCTAAGTTATAACAAGAAAGACCGATGACTCGGTCTTTCTTGTTTGCTGAACAAAAGTCGGGCCCATATTTACTTCCCGGGCCAACTAATCATCTTCCGCGTAGATACGAGATCACAGCCCCAAAGAAACCAAACAAAGCAAGACTTAATATCAATAGGCCGCTGGGGATACCGCTCGCGCTGCTCCCGCTGTCAGACTCGTCTTGAAACTGGGGCTGTTCGAGATTCGGTGGAGGCGTAAATGTTGGCAAACGTGTGGGAGTCTGCTGGCCCATGAATGCGGCTTCAAGAGTTGGGTTGATGGTCGGAGTCGAAAAAGGTGTGGGCGTCGGTGGGATATCAATGATTGGTAGCAGCGCGCCCGGCGAAAGTTTAACTTGTAAAGACCATACCCAGCCAATGGAGCCGGGAACTCCTGGATAATAGATTTGAATCCAATCGTCCTTGTCCCTGGCACGGCCCAGAGCCGGCGCGGTTTCGCTTCCCAGCAATACGCCAATGGCAGGGTAATCAAATGAGCTGGGACCGGCATATACACGCACCTGCTGGAGACTTTGATCCACGAGTATGGTGGGGCCTGAAGGTGTACCCGTCACAGTGGGGATCGAACCTGTAGGTTGTTGAGCCAGGGCCGAATGCCGGGTTGGATCAAACAATCCCAGCAGTGCCAATGCAGAGACCGTGGCAACCAGAATAATAAACCTAACTTTGTGCAAGGGTGCCTCTTGATCACTTCCGCAGGAAAATCGAGACCAGCAATCCGATTCCCCCGATCAAACCCAGGATCACAATAAAGATGCCCGGAGCCACCATGCGCGGAGCTGCGACAGGTGGATCCAGGTCTATCACTGCGAGCGGTGCGGGAGGCGTAAACGTCGACAAACGTGTCGAAGTGGGCTGGATGTTGAAAGCCGCCGCGAGCGTTGGATCAATGGTGGCAGTTGCCAGAGGCGTGGGAGTCGGGGGTGGTTCCACGATCCGCAATTCACCTCCAGAAAGTGAGATGAAGGAAGCGTACACCCATCCTGTTCCGCCTGCTGCGCTGGGAAAAGAGACCTGGACCCACTCACGGCCCGGTGAAACACCCAAAGCGGGCACAACATCTCCGGAATTTAGCTGCCCGACAATGGGATAATAGACGGTGCTCGGCCCGCCGCGCACATTGATCGGATCAGTATACGTGACCGTTACAAAGATACCCGTTGGAGTGGACACATCCTGAAAAGCTTCCACCTGATGCGGTATAAGCAGTGCTCCCCATCCCAGGCCCGTTACCGCCAATAACCCCATTAAGGTTTTAAACCAAATTCGTTTCATTGCGTAGATATTCATAATGATATGGAATGCGACGACAGATCGTCGTCGCTTGTAAAGCGGATTATAATCGAAAACATGGACAGACGAATTTTTCACGGAAACATCAAACCCAACGATCTTGCCCAGGCACTCATGGCTGAGTTCAACCGTGGGAACTTTCAGGCGCAGGTAGTGGGGACAAAAGAGAAAATGGCTGTGCAGATCACCACCCGAATGGGCTCCCCCTCTGGTGGCCAGACAGCCATGACCATCAGCATCCAGGCCATTGAGGACGGGATCATGCTGGAAGTAGGCCAGCAAGCCTGGCTGGGAGTGGCTGCGAGCCTGGGTCACACTGCGATAACAGCTCTTCGCAACCCGTTCAGCCTGATCCACCGCCTGGATGACCTGGCGCAGGATATTGAAAGCATCCAGCTGACTGACAAGGTCTGGCAATCGATCGCCCGTGCAGTTGTTAGCCTGGGCGCGTCTCACGCTCTTTCTGACAGGTTGACTCGCATCACCTGCGAGTTCTGCGGGTCTGGCAATCCACTGGGAGAGGGAAATTGTCTTGCATGTGGAGCGCCGATGGGTGATGCACATCCAACGACCTGCTCCAACTGTGGGTTTGCAGTAAATTGCGAAGAAATGACCTGCCCGAATTGCAATAAAAGACTGCCATAGACTGTGCCACCCGGTTAAGAGCAGACCCTGTTGAATCTGCAAGCAAGTTTATCTTGCAGATTCAACCTCTCGCCTCTATAATACCAAAAATCGAAAATGTCGGTCTGAAGGCTTTTATGAATTTAAAACTCGAACAATTGGAAGCGCAATTACAGAAGTTAGTTGAGGATCAACTTGCGGGGATACTTCCGGGGCTCAAGCTGGAGGATCGCGTCATCCAGCACCTGGCGACAGCGTTGAGGGAAAATATCATTCAGCAAAAAGATGACTACCCCCTGGCGCCCAACGTTTTTACGCTGATCGTTGCCACCAAAACATCACCCATGTGGAAAGAGCAGCAGACGATTGATACCTTAAAGAATATTATTCTGACGGCAGGCAGGGATGTGGGGCTGAAATTTGTGGGCCAGCCCATCATTACCATCACAACCGATGATGGCTATTCAGAGGATGAAGTCAGAGTGGTGGCATCCCACAAGCTGGCGCCAGTGTCAGAGACACAGGGAATAGAAAACTCCACACTAGGCAGCGACCTGGATGAAGGTGCCGGCATCCCGGAAAATGCCTTCCTGATCATTGAAGGCGTAAAGGTGCACCCTCTCAACGAATCAGTTGTAAACATTGGTCGCAGACTGGAAAATCAACTGGTAGTTGATGATCCTCGTGTTTCGCGCAACCATGCCCAGCTACGCGCCATCAAGGGACGCTTCGTTCTGTTCGATCTTAACTCCACAGGCGGGACTTTTGTCAATGGACAGCGGACCAGTCAGACAGTTTTGTATCCGGGTGATGTGATTTCCCTTGCAGGGGTTGCACTGATTTTCGGTCAGGACAATCCGCCTGCACGTCCCGACCTTGCCCATACATCGCCTCTGGATACGGAACCAGGCAGGAACGAAAGGCCAACTGCTGTTTTTGATCAGAATACAGTGGATCTTAAAGCGGACAAAACGAAGAAATTTAAAGAAGATTCATCCGATCAATGATCGCTACCATCGTACTTGCCCTGCGTTTTACCCTGGCGATCACACTTTATGCATTTTTGGGATGGGCTTTATTCACGCTCCTGCAGGAGCTGCGCCAGCAGGGAAACAAACTTTCCACTCAGAAGAAACTGGGCATCACGTTCTACATCAAGATCGAAGACGGCAGGGAAAGCGTGCGGCATTTCTCGCAACCTGAGATCGTGGTTGGACGTGATACAAACTGCGACCTTTCTGTGATGGATGAAACATTATCCGCCCATCATGCACGTGTTACCTTTCATCATGGTCAATGGTGGCTGGAGGATCTCAACTCCACCAATGGGATCTTTCTAAACCGCGAGAAATTGACCACACCCGCAGTGATCATCACAGGCGATGAATTCAAATGCGGAAATACAATTTTCAGCATCCGTATAGATGCTGATGACAAACTCTCCCCCACAACAACATACTAGGACTGGAGGTCATATATGACCGAACAAGTAATGCTCGCAATCATTGGGGGATCCGGGCTTTACACAATGCCGGGTCTCAAACAACCGCGTGAATACAATATTGATACTCCTTTTGGCAGGACCAGCGCTCCCATTACGGTTGGAACGCTGGAGGGAGTACGTGTCGCTTTTTTGGCACGGCATGGAATCGGACATCACATTACGCCTAGTGAAGTGCCTTACCGCGCGAACATCTACGCCTTGAAATCCCTGGGCGTCCAGCGCATCATCAGCATCAGTGCCTGTGGATCATTAACAGAGGAGTTTGCTCCCGGGCATATCGTGATACCCGATCAAATTTACGACAACACGCATGGGCGCGCCCGATCTTTTTTTGGCGAAGGGCTGGTCGCGCACATCAGTGTGGCGGACCCCTTCTGCGCAGACACATCAGACCAATTGGAATCAGCCGTCGATGTTGCAGGCGGTGTGACCCATCGCGGTGGGTCGTTCATCACCATTGAGGGTCCGCGCTTTTCGACCAGGGCAGAATCCAACACGTATCGCTCCTGGGGAATGTCCATTATCGGCATGACCGCCTGCCCGGAAGCGTTTCTGGCGCGTGAAGCCGAGATCTGCTATGCAGTGATGGCGCATGTCACTGACTATGACGTCTGGCACATCAGTGAAGCGCCTGTCACTGTGGACATGGTGATCAAAACCCTCCATAAAAATACAGCTCTCGCACAGGAATCTGTGCGCATCCTGGTGAGGAATCTCAAGCCTGAACGGAATTGCGCTTGCAAGCATGCTCTTTCCACAGCGTTGATCACACATAAGACAGTTATTGCTCCCGCTACACTTCAGAAGCTGGATCTGCTGATCAATAAATATTTATAATGAACAGAGTCACTCAGGGCAGCCTGCTGAGGCTGGCAGCTGGCTTTCTCATCCTGCAAACGTTGATCATTACCCTCTCGCCCGGTGTACGCGCCCGCACATGGAACGTGGACTACCGCTGGTCGCAGTGGCTGGCGCTTGTCGTTTGGATTGTGGTCATTTATCGTTCCCACCAGTCGATTATCAAATACCTTCCGGATGCAGATCCATATCTCTTTCCAGTCGCCGCTTTTTTAAGCGGGTGGGGCTTGCTCACCGTGTGGCGGCTGGATCCCGGTTTTGGTGCGCGGCAGGCACTCTGGCTGAGTGTCAGTGCAGTGGTATTTATGGCCGGGCACCGTCTTCCAACCACGCTCAGCTTTCTAAGAAGGTACAAATATCTGCTCCTTACGGGCGGTTTGATTCTTACAAGCCTCACGCTTCTGTTCGGTACAAACCCAATTGGCTATGGCCCTCGCCTGTGGCTTGGATGCTGTGGCGTGTATTTTCAACCCTCGGAACCGCTCAAACTTTTGCTGGTTGCCTATCTGGCTGCATATCTGGCGCAAAGAATCCCGATCCAATTAAGGCCTTTTACACTACTCTACCCCACCCTGTTACTAAGCGGAATTGCAATCCTGCTTTTGCTTTTTCAGCGTGATCTGGGCACTGCTTCGATATTCATTTCACTCTATACGATCATTATTTATCTTGCCACAGGGCGGCGGCGAACCATCGTTATCAGCACCATCTTTCTGGTGTTTGTCTCGATCGCTGGCTATTACATCATAGATATCATCCAGGCGCGTATTGATTCGTGGATCAACCCATGGGATGATCCCAGCGGAAACTCCTACCAGATCATCCAATCCCTGCTTGCCATTGCGAATGGAGGCGTTGAAGGACGTGGGCCTGGGCTGGGAAGCCCCGCGCTTGTGCCGGTGGCCATATCCGATTTTATCTTCGCTGCCATTGCCGAAGAAACAGGGTTGATAGGCACGATCGGTTTGATGTCACTTTTCGGCCTGTTTATTGGGCGTGGGATACGTGTGGCCCTGCGCGCGCCCGACCTTTTTCGAAGATTATTTTCTGCCGGCATCACCGCCTACCTTGGCATTCAAGCCATCCTGATCCTCGGTGGCAATTTGCGGCTTCTTCCATTGACAGGCGTAACACTGCCGTTCCTTTCCTATGGCGGGTCCTCTCTCCTGACTTCCTTCGTTGCCCTGCTTTTCCTTATCCTTATCAGCAATCACCTGGATGAGGAACCTGCGCCGCTTCCCAACCCTCAGCCATATCTGGCACTGGGAGCGTTCCTCATGCTGGGGCTTTTCACCCTCGCGCTCGTCAACGGATGGTGGGCCGTGGTTCGCGGACCCGACCTGTTGACCCGCACAGACAATCCGCGCCGCATCATTGAGGACCGCTTCGTACCACGCGGCATGCTGCTTGACCGTACCAATGCCATCATTACCTCCACTGCCGGGCAATCGGGCAGTTTTACGCGCATCTATGAATATCCCGACCTCGCACCTATCACTGGATACAACCATCCCATTTACGGACAATCGGGGCTTGAAGCATCGCTCGACGAGTACCTGCGCGGCGTGCGAGGCAACCCCGCAGCCACCGTCCTATGGAGTCAACTGGTTTATGGGATGTCACCCCCGGGCCTGGACATACGCCTAAGCATAGATCTCTACCTGCAGCGCCGCGCCGATGAAATGATGCTGGGTCATCGTGGCGCGGTTGTCCTGTTGAATGCAAACACAGGTGAAATCCTCGTGATGGCATCGCACCCAACATTTAACCCAAACTATCTGAACGAAATCGGGGCACAGCTTAACAAGAATTCTGAAAAGCCGCTCATCAACCGCGCTGTACAGGGACTGTATCCAATGGGTTCAGTGATCGAGCCCTTTGCCCAGGCTCACTTCGACGACAGGTTGTTGGATGAAAAGGAATTGAACGATGTATACGAAGCATTCGGTTTTGATCGCTCCCCACAACTGAACCTTGAAACATCCGGACCCATCAGGACTGCTGAAATTAACGATCTACACGTTTCACCCCTGCAAGCCGCGCTGGCATCCGCGGCATTGAGCAATCAGGGAACGGTGCCGGCGCCGCGCCTGATCATTTCGGTCAATACGCCGCAGAGAGGGTGGATCGTCCTGCCAGCTCCGGGAACTCCATTCGAAGCGGTCCAGGCATCGGATGCGAATGAGGCGGCAGGATCCTTCATTAAGGAAGGGACAAATTATTGGGCGCACATTGGCAGGGCGAGCGGTGACGAGTCGGAGGTGACATGGTTTCTCGCGGGGACGCCGCCAAACTGGCAGGCCACGCCGCTGGTCGTTGTGGTCACACTGGAGGAGGATAACGAGAGGCTGGCGCAATGGATTGGACAGGAATTGCTTCTGGATGCCATGAATCCATAAAACGATGAGACAACGTCTTCGATCCAGTACAACCTAATTCAAAAAAACAGAGCCAGGCTTATCGCCTGACTCTGTCCGTCTTGATTGTTGGATTACATGCCGTTGTCCTGGTCTTTTGAGGAATATCCGGGGCCGCTCTTGAAGAATTCGTAATTGGGCTGAATATCGGGTGTCAGATCTACAACTTCACCCGCTTCGAGCTGCCGAACGGTATCAAGCACAATGGGCCCGCCGTGATGGTTGGTGCCTTCGAAATGTCCAGTGAGGCCAACGAGGCTGATATATTCTCCACCTTTCGCAGTATATGCAGCAGGCACTTCATCTTCCGGGAAAATTGCTGCAAAGGGACACTCTGGCACGCAGGCGCCACAGTCAATACAGGTATCCGGGTCGATGTAGATCCAGGGCCATTCATTTATGGGCTGCCCGGGAATCATGCATTCAACCGGGCAAACATCAATACAACCGCGGTCGCGAACACATAGACTGGTGATAATGTGAGTCATGATTGTCTCCTTGTAGGAAATTGCATACGAGCTGGCTAAATTATAACTTGCTTCCAAACAGGCGCAAGTCGTGCCAGGCTATCTGTATCGTTCGGCAACTGCATCCCAATTGACTACATTCCACCAGTTGGTCACATATTCCGGACGGCGGTTCTGATATTTGAGATAGTAGGCATGTTCCCACACATCGATGCCCAAAACAGGAGTCTGCCCATCGGAAAGAGGCGTGTCCTGATTAGCGGTGGAAACAATAGCCAGACCGCTTCCCTTTTTAACGAGCCAGGCCCAGCCGGAGCCGAAACGCCCAGCGGCGGCCTTTTCAAAATCAGCCTTGAATGCATCAAACGAGCCGAACGCTGAATCTACAGCCTGGGCCAGTTCCCCGCTGGGCGCCCCGCCCGCATTCGGAGCCATGATCTCCCAGAACATGGAGTGGTTCCACGTCCCGCCGCCGTGGTTGCGCACCACGCCGCGAATGTCTTCAGGCACAGCATTGAGATCCATCAACAGTTCTTCCAATGATTTATCTGCCAGTTCAGGGTGCTTTTCCATCGCTCCATTAAGGTTGGTCACATACGCCTGATGATGCTTGTCGTGATGGATGGTCATCGTCTGGGCGTCAATATATGGCTCCAGCGCGTCTACTGCATACGGAAGTTTGGGTAATTCAAAAACCATGATCCTCTCCTTTTGGTTGGTCAATCTAATCCCTGTCAGATTTTTATAAATCTTCTTAACAAAATTTTAGTCTTGGTGAGGGCAACTGTCAAGCACACAGGCTCAAACTCGCCAGATCCATGAGAAGACAGGACAATATTGGACTTGTCCATATGAATACGGGCAAAACATCCACAAGTCGAATTCCGGGAAACCTGTAATAAATTTGGCCGTATGTCGTTTAACAAAATGTATACATTCATGAGACACCGTTTTAATGATTACCCAATCTATTATTTTGTAAATGAAGAGAGGATGAAAGGCTATTATGGCTAAAATCACTTTCAACCGTTCGGGTGGATTTATCGATCGAGGGATGAGATTTGAACTTAATCTGAATAACCTGCCAATCAGTGCTGTCCGCAACATTACGCGTTTGGTGGAGCAGGCCCAGTTCTTCAACCTTCCCGAGAACCTGGTCAAGAGTTTCCAGCCCGATGAGTATCAGTACACGATCACGGTCGACGCTGGGATCACGAACCATACCGTGCGCACCAATGACTCGACCATGCCCAGTTCATTACGACCGCTGGTGAAGGAATTGTCGATGCTGAGCTCCGTAAGGCAGGACATGTAGTACAGGAGATGCGAAATGACAAAGATCAACTTTAAGAGAACCGGCGGTGTTACCGGACGCGTAATTGATACCGATATTGACCTGAATGAGCTGCCTGACAACGAATCCCAGGAACTCATGCAACTGATCACTCAGACGAATTTCTTCAAGATCCCGCAAAACCTGATCGGCCACGCCACACCCGATGAATACGAATATACAATAACGGTGGAGGCAGGCAATACACACCACACCATACAGACGAGCGATACAAACGCTCCCGAGTCCCTGCGCCCGCTACTGGAAAAATTGTCCACGCTGTCGCGGGCAAACGACTCGGGGGGGGTCTGAGTTCTATTCAGGTTAACATAGACTACCTTACAGATTGTCACCCTCCCGAAGGACACACCGCATGATTTTTGGTTTGCGTGAGCAAA
>JBDTPH010000081.1:0-3312 GCA_039932795.1 Chloroflexota bacterium | reverse complement strand
AAAAGAGGACCGGGGGTGGTCTGGCTGGATTCAGCAAGCGCCGCCGTGACACGGACTCCCGTGGCGATCAGGCAGACGCTGGGGCCGGGTGTGCATTTTATCCAGGCCAATGAATTCATTGCCGGAACCCTCGATCTCCACATTCAATCGCAGTCCATTGGCCCCCGCGAATCAGATAAGCCGTTCGACGAGAAAAATGACGGTCAAAGCATTGAGGAATACAACCAGGTTCAGGACCGTCGCAAACAGGTCAGCGCCCTGACACGGGATGGCATTGAGATCATTCCACGGATCACGGTCAACTTCAGGGTGGATACGGGTTTCCCCAGACAGGGGCAGCCAGGATCGCGTTTCGGATACCGAAGAGGTACGACGAAAAAAGACAGGAGTCTGGAGCAAAAAGATAAGGACGCCATCCGCAGGGCGATCCTCGGCGAAGGGATCAACCCCATGGCTGAGCCTGAGTCGCCGCGCCACCGTGTAGCGTGGAATCAACTCCCGGTCGCGCTGGCGGTGGATGTCTGGCGTGAGTATGCCGCCAAGTTCACCCTCGATGAATTATTCAAACCCAATCAGGGGGTGCCTCTTCCTGTTCTCCAGTTACCTGAGCCTACCGAAGAGGAGATCGACCCGTTAAGCCAGCCAATCCGCGTCGGCGCAAATCGCGAAACTGTGCAAAATATCTTTGCATCCATGCTTCGTGAGATCAACCTGTTCATGGCGCGGACGTTAAAAGCATTGGAGGAAAATAAGGAAGATGGCATAAAAAAAACCACACCTGCATGGCCGACCGCATCTCCTGCGCAAAAAGCTGAGAAGGCCGAACCTCAAAAGAAGACCGCATTGCAGGTGATCAATGACATGGTGAAAGCGCGGCTGACCCAGGCCGAAGTGGATATTCTCGACGATAACGGTGTGCGCGGGGAAGGAACAATTCCCAGCGCTGAATTCAAACTCCTGCAGGAGCGGGGACTACGAGTTCTTAATGTGAGCATTAACGGACTGGTGCTGAACCCCATGATCGAATCGACCATTATTAGCAGGTGGTCAACCACGTGGCTGAAAAATGCAGGGACCGAGAAGGAGCAAATCGAGCGGAAGCGCAATATCATCGAGTCCGCAGCGCGCGAACAGGCCATTCGCCAGTATGCAGACATGCTTAGCCGCGACCTGGTCCAAAAGAAACCCGCTGGTGTGAAGGAAACGCTCAGAACGCTTCTGATGCGCACACGTACCATTATTTTCAACACTGACCAGTTACGGCGGCGTATGACAAGCGAGGAAGATGACTTGGAAGAGATCATCAAATGGATCGAGGCCAGTGACTCATGAGCGTACCTGTGTCATCCATCCTTGAGTCGCCTGTCACCTCAGAGACCACGCTCCAAAAGGAGCAGCATCTCTTTGACGAACTCTTCCGCCGTCTGGTGGACGCGCTCATTAACCGGGTATTTGACCTGCGGCCCGAAAGAGCTTCACAGCGACTGCAGTATCTTGTGTTCCTGTTTTTCCTGAGCATCTTTCTGATCACGCTTACGCACGAAGATTACGCCCTGAGATTTTGGGCACAGCACATTCAAAGTATTTTCCTATATTTGTTCAACCCTGCCTATGCGGCCACCTATAACGGAAATCCAATCGCTGACTTCTTCAACTTTGCCGTGCGGGCATTTACAGACCCGCATACGCTCCAATATATTCCCATTTTGCTGGCATCCTTCTTTATTGCCCTGGAAGCTGCAGCCATCTATCTTGCGGATATTTTTGAACTCGAAGAAGTAGGTATAGGTGTGGGTGTAAGTGTGGCCCGCAATTTCATTCAGGAAGTGGCGCTCACCGGAAGTGACGAAACGATCCGTATTAAGCAGGGTGAAATTTCCGAGGAACACCGCCGCTCACCCAACTACCTGATCGGCGGCCCAGGCAAGGTCATCGTGGATCTGGACTCGGTGGCGCTCTTTGAAAAACCGGATGGAACGCCGCATGTGATCGGGCCCACAGGAAAGCAGCCGCGTGGAAGAGCCACGCTTGAGGGGTTTGAGCGGTTCCGCCAGGCAATTGATATCCGCGACCATTATGTGGACCTGCGTGACCAGGACCCCAAATCGCAAGCCGTGAACAGCCGCAGCCTGGATGGCATGCCCATTACAGCCACGGATGTCCGTCTCATGTTCAGTGTGTATCGTGGCGAGAATCCCCAAAAGGCAGATCAATTTCCCTATCCATTTAGCAGGGATGCCATAGAGCAGATCGTTTACAAGGCGTCGTCCAAAGTAACTCCCGACCAGCCAAACCCATCCAGTTATGAGTTCTCCTGGATCAATAATATGATCGGTTTGATCCGCAGCAAGCTTGGCGGATTCATGAGTCAGCAAAAGTTATCTGATTATCTGGCAAGCATCGGCATGCCTGAGTTTGAAAAGACAAAACAAAGCGAAGAATTGATCGCTGAAGAGGTACAGCGGTTCACCCATCAGACAGAGATACCGAAAGACACGGAAATAAAACCTCCGCCTGCCTTTACCCCGCGTCATAAGATCACCAACTTGTTTTCGAAGTTTACAGAGGAGTTTACAAAAAGAGCACGTAATAACGGTGTGGAACTGCACTGGATTGGCGTGGGCACATGGAAAACGCCAGTGGAACTCGTGCCGGAAAAACATTTGGAAGCCTGGAAGATCAGCCAGGAGAACATCAAAAATGGCAGCGACGAGGCGTTGAAAAAGGCCGAAAAGGAAGCCATGCTTCAGAAGATGGAAGCCTTAATTCGTAACGTTCCCCTGGAAACTTTCGAGGAGATCAATGGCTCAGGAAGACAAAGCAAGAAACCCTATAAGAGGGATCACAATAAGAAGGAACATGTGAAGCCAGCGGATGGTACTGCCACAGAGAACAGCCTGACAGAGGACGGCGTGGACGAAATGCTCAGTCAGATCGTCTTCCTAAGAGAATTGCAGGACCGCAGATCCTATTCCTCAGGGCATTCCGACCTGGACCATAAGGACGCAATGAAACTGCTCCTGCTGGAATATCGCAAGCAACTTATGGAGGCCGTTCAATTCATGAAAGATAAGAATGAAAAAGTCTCTCCCAAGATCGAAGAAGCGATAAAACATATAGATGAGCAACTTGGACATTGGATAGGCAGATAACCACAGAGACCATTATTTTTAAAGAGTGAGCGAACTGAGGATATGGATAATCTTTTCTTAAAAACATCCAGCGAGGTCAGGGAAGGAAACAACATGGGGAGAGCCATCGTAGCACTTGAATCGACCGTTCTTACACATGGTTTGCCGCGCCCCCAAAACC
>JBDTPH010000080.1:0-21620 GCA_039932795.1 Chloroflexota bacterium | reverse complement strand
GATACGCCAGATACAAAAACGTCACGACCTGGTTGGTAAATGTCTTCGTGGCGGGAACGCTGATTTCGTATCCACAGCACAAGGGTAGACAGAACGAAGTCGCTTTCGTCAGCGTGGAGCCAACCACGTTCGCCAATCCAAAACAGGTCATGCCGCGCTTCTCGGCGGCTTCCAACGCGTTGAGCACGTCCTTGGTCTCGCCCGACTGGCTGACGAAAATCCCCACGTCTTCATACCCGAGCGCGGGCGCGTACTGCGCGATGAACTGCGGCGCAATCACGGGGATGGCGGCGCGGCGCGCCAGTTGCGCGATGTACACCGAACCTACCGACGCGGCGTGATAACTCGTGCCGCATCCGATCAAATACAGATGACGCGCACTCTTCATCTTCTCGATCACAGGCTGGACCTCAGGACTGCCTTCCAATAAGTGGAGGAGTTCGCGGGCGACCTGTGCCTGCTCGTGGATCTCCTTTAACATAAAATGCGGATACCCGCCCTTCTGCACCGCGTCCATCGTTTCAGTCACCACTTCGGGCTGGCGCGTGATCAACTTGCCATCTCTCACCGAACGGACTTCGACCCGATCTGCCCACAATGTGACAATCTCGCCATCCTGCGGGCGGATGACTTCGCGCGTCAATGGCAAAATCGAAGGCAGGTCAGACGAAACACAGGTAAAGCCTTCGCCGAGTCCCACCACCATGCCCGAACCTTTTTTGAACGCGTACAACTTGTCATCATTCGCGCGCCCGATGACAAAGGCATAATCGCCTTCGAGATCGCCATAGGCCAGACGAATGGCATCAATGAATTCATAGCCGCGATGGATATATCGCTCCACCGCATGGACGCACGTTTCACCATCGTTCTGTGAGCGGACAGTCATGCCCTCGGCGATGAACTGCTCGCGCAGTTCGACATTGTTAACCACGTTGCCATTATGCGCGCCGACCATATCGCCGTCTGAATCCAAATGCGGCTGGCTGTTCACCTGCGACGGCTCGCCAAATGTCGCCCAGCGCAATTGCGTGATGCCGCGCTGCCCGCGCATCTCAGCGATATTATATTTCGCCGCCACCGAATCCACCTTGCCCACGTCTTTTCGCAAATCGATCTTCCCACTATTCAACGTCGCTGCGCCGACCGAGTCATAGCCACGATAGGTGAGCCGTTCCGCCGCTTCGATCAATATCGGACCGAGCGCTTCTTCCTTATTGGTTACGTAACCGAAAATTCCACACATTTATTTATTGTTCTCCTTGGTGGTTGAGTAGCCGCGAGGCGGCGTATCGAAACCACCAGTTATCGCAAAAACTTTGTTATATGTGGTCTCGATACGCCTTGTGCGACGAATGCGCAAGGCTACTCGACCACCTTAATGCTTTTCTGGACTATAGCGATGCGAGGCCAATATGATAATTTATATTCTGCGCCCATTTGGCAAAAATCGTCACTTATTTAAAGTGACTTATTCCAGCTTCAGATTGCCGCTTTCATCGAACGGAAAGAACGGGTTGTATGCCACTTCCCAAAGGTAATCATTAGGGTCGGCGAAATAGGAACTGTATCCGCCCCAAAATACCTTTTGCGGTTCTTTAACGATCCTTATTCCTTTTGATTTCAAATCCCGGATGATTTCATCCACTTCGGATTCGCTGCGTGCGTTGTACGCCAAGGTGATTCCTGAAAAGCCGTTTCCCTCGGGGGATGTCAGTGCATCCTCTGCCAGCTTCTCTCGCGGGTAGATCCCTACCAGGACTCCTCCAGCTTGAAAGAATGCTATATCATCATTGCTGTTGCTGGATGGTTTCCACCCCAGAGTCTCTGTATAGAACTCAACTGATGTCTTAAAATCACGCACACCGAGTGTGATCAAATGTAAATGCTGATCCATATCCGGCTCCTTTTATGACGGATTGTCCCACGGCGCAACTCCATGCCCGTGCCCGCCTCGCAACGACGCTTGAATGGGCTCCGCCAGATCGGGGATGACATCCGCTGTGGCCGCCAGCAGACCGAAGCAGCCCGCGATCATCATGTCACCAAAGGGGGTGGCGAAGTAGGGACGGAGCGATTTGTGATTTTGGATTGTAGACTGAAGATTGAAAAGCGAACGGCGTGGTCCCGTGACGACAACATCAAATTCGTCCTTGCCAAACTCAAACGGATGGTCGCCGTACACGAGGGCGCCATGGCCCATATCGTCAAATACATCCTGATGTTTCAACGATCCATCTGCCAGTTTGCGGATCAAGGATTCGAGCTTCGCCAGGTCAATTTCGCCCGTGTGATGTTCGAAGACGCCTTCAATTCCCATTTCGCCCAGACGGAACGCCAGCGTATGGAAATTCCCCACATTGCAGATGATCTTCTGCCTGCGTGCAGCGACGACAGGGTCGAAATCTGCGCCCAACACTGCAGCCGGCGCGGTATCCATCACTACCAGCGGACAAGGCAGCTTGCCCGCTGAGTCCGCGACGGATTGCAGGCGAGTCATGATCCTGGGAATATCGTTTGACAGATAAGCGAAAGCGGAAAGGGAGTTTTTGTCTTTGATTCTTTCATCCAAATAATCGAATCGGAATTGCCGATCTGAAACCCCCGCAGGAGCATTGCCATGATCAAAGACGGCCACAGCAATTGCTTCCAAATCATTCAACGAAACTCCATAATCCGCGAATGTTTTGGAGATCAGTTCAAAATCAAAATCCCTCATTTCCAGACGATGGACCGTGGACGATAGACCATTCGCTTCGTCTTCTGAAACAACCTTGATTCCTAAGGCTTCGACTTTATCCAACTCATCATTCAAGGTCGTTGCGGCGGAAGGCGTCATGTAGACGGGAATCCCTGCCCGCGCGACTTCCTCGATCGCCCATGCCGAAGGGCCGCCTCCCATTTGATGGCCTGTCAGCAGGATCGGGGTCCGCGTGGGAAGCGCCTGTTTGAGTCGCCGATGCACCATCATGGTGGGGGAGGGCAGGACCAGCTTGAATCCG
This sequence comes from Chloroflexota bacterium, assembly GCA_039932795.1. GTDB lineage: Bacteria > Chloroflexota > Anaerolineae > Anaerolineales > Villigracilaceae > Defluviilinea. The sequence continues at coordinate 18,618 of JBDTPH010000080.1, read as the reverse complement.
TTCTCAATATCGAGATTCGAATCGTAAAGAAAGATATCCTGCGTGCCTGTGCCAATATCAACAGTGAGGATTTTCATATCATTTCTACCGGTGGTCGAGTCGTCCCGCATGGTTTTGGCGGGGTGTATCGAGACCACATTCTTGAATTTTTTGTTGACTAATTATTGCTGGTTGAGTAGCCGAAGGCGTGTCGAAACCAGCGGATTAAACCTCAATCCCCAGCCACTGGCGAATGAAGTAGCCGATGACAAATGAGATGGCCGCCACACTCAGACTCAGCCCTGCCATCTCCAAAAACCGGGCGCGGAAGGATTCGCCTTTCGCAACAGAGATGTAGTAATTGAACACCGCAATAATAATCACGGCGATTGTCATTGTGATCGCCAGGTCCAGAATGTAGTTGTCAAATAAAAGATAAGGCAGCACGAGCAATGACACTGTGGCGATATAGGCAATTCCTGTGTAAATGGCGGCGCGCACGGGATGTTTATCCGTTTTCTCGGAACGCGTGGAGAGATATTCACTGGCCGCCATCGACATCGATGCGGCGATCCCTGTGATGAGACCCGAAAGGGCGATGAGCTTCACATTTTGCAGGGCAAGCGTCAGTCCCGCGAGAGCGCCAGTCAACTCCACGAGGGCGTCATTGAGGCCGAGTACCACCGATCCTGCGTATTGCAGTCGTTCCTCATCCAGCATGTTGATCAGCTGCTCTTCATGTACATCCTCTTCGTGCTGGTACTTTTCGGCTTCAGGGATTTCACTGGTGATCGCGGCATAATTTGCCTGTGCTGCCTCTTCACCCTGTTCCATAAGTTTCACTGCAAAGGTAAACCCGAAGAGCATGCCGATGAGGTAATAAAACCATACGAAAAACCAGCGCGGCTGCACTTCTTCGTTTGTGTATTTCTTCCAGCCGTTGTAGTGACGCAGTTCATCTTCGGCGATCTGGGCGAGTATCTTTGCGTTTTCAGGCGAGTTGATCCTCTGTGAAAGACGCTTGTAGATATGGTATTCAGTGATCTCAGTTCGTTGGAATTCCAAAACCTGTTTGCGGACACTTTCAGAAAGTTGCATCGATTTCTCCTTAATCTGCATGTATTTTACCGCTTGACGGGCGAATACCGGATTTCAGCAATCGTTACACCTGTTTTCCAGGTTTACACGTATCGCCGAATATAAACCAATAAGGAAGGGGAAAGTGATTTTGTCCTTACATCTTTTTGAAAAACGGGTATATTATGAGCTTGGTTTTGGGCGAAACGTTACGAAGGAGGAGATATGCGACCAAAAAGTGTACGCCCCATCGTTTCATTCATCCTGTCACTCATTCTGATCCTGCCTGCCTGCTCGAGTTTTTCACCACAGCCAGCACCTGTTCATGCTGCTGAACCAATCGCAACCAGTACCCATGCTGCCACGCCAACCGTAACGCTGCTACCCACATCCACGCCCAGGCCAACATCCACACCCAACGTGGCTGCAACCCAGCGCAGGAGCGACCTGCAGGCTGAAGTTCAGTCATATTTTGATCGGGGGTTCCTTGAAAGCACTGAAGGTACTTTCAAGGAACTCGATGATTTTAGTGATGAATGGGCTCAATTGGGATGGTATGAACTCGAACGGATCGGGATGAAAGCCAGTGACTTTGTCCTCAGCGGCCATTTTAAGTGGTCCAGCGCCTATCAAAATGCAGACACCTACGGCTGTGGATATGTATTCTCGTTGCAGGAAAATCGTGACCATTATGCCCTGTTCCTGGATCGCTCCAAAGTATTGTTCCTGATCACATCCGATGGGTATGGCAGGATTTCAGGGCCAACACGCGGTACCGGACGTGTAAAATTTGGCAACCCTGCGGAAGCCGATTTCACTGCGATTGTCAAAGGTAACTACGTATATGCACTTGTGGACAATGAAGTTATTGGTGAATACACCCTGTCACAGAGCAGGCCTTTGACGGGTGATATTGCACTCACAGTATTATCTGGAACCAACAAGGATTATGGCACGCGCTGTGAAATGACCAATTTGCACCTTTGGATCCCCAACTAAAGCTGACTTTTTGATCTCTCGAACGAGCCCTTGCATCATGCGGAGGCTCGTTCTTATTTTAAGAGGATAGGATTTCGCCCCGGCTCCCTCCCATTAAAAGAATACTGGGGGTATCATATTGAACATTATTTGTATATGGAACTGGAGATTGAATGCCCAACCCCTCGCTGACGGAATTGCTTGCCAGTTACGTCCCAAAACTGATCCAACGCCGGGTTATTGCTGATCCGTCACCCATTGAGGCACCGGTCGCAGAGGATATGCTGGCTGCGATCCTGTTTGCCGATATTTCAGGCTTTACCCTTCTTACCGAAAAAATGGTCGAAAGGGGCCCTGCCGGCGTCGAGACTCTGGCCCGGCTTCTGAACGAGTACTTTGGACAGTTGATCGATATTATTCATGAGTTTGGTGGGGATGTGGTCAAGTTCGCCGGTGACGCGGTGATCGCGGTCTGGCCCATCGTCTCGGACGATGCAGAGGCATCAGCCTCAGGGACAGCTGCCCCCGTTTCCCGGGCCGATCAGTGGCAATGGACAATGCGCGCCGCAGAATGCGCGGTGACCATTCGTCAGCGACTCAGCAATTATGAAGCTGAAGATGAAAGTCTCTATCTCAAACTTGCAGTAAGTTCCGGCAAGATCACGGCCACTCATGTTGGAGGGGTATTCAGCCGCTGGGAATTCCTGCTTACGGGTAACCCGCTGGTAGAGTTGGGTGTTGCAAACAACCTCGCAAAAGCAGGTGAGATCCTCGTCACACCCAGCGCGTGGCGGTTGATCAGGAATGACAGCGTTGCCAGTCCCATTGAATTCGAACTTAAGGATGCGATTGCCCAGGGCGGCCGGTTGGACAGGTTGAATAAACCATCATCCCTATCGACTCCAAACAGCATGGTCCATATACCCGATGGCGCGGAAAGCTCCCTGAGTGCCTACATACCGGGGGCCATCATCAACCGCCTGTCCGCCGGTCAAAGCAGCTGGATCGCCGAACTCAGGCGTGTGACCGTTCTCTTTATTAACCTGCCGGATATTGATCAAGATACGCAACTGGAAAACTCACAAAACATTGCGCGGCTGATACAGCGTGCCATTTACCGCTATGAGGGCAGCATCAACAAGATCAACGTGGATGACAAGGGAATTACCATTGTTGCCGCACTGGGCTTGCCGCCCTTCTCACATGAGGATGACCCGGCCCGCGCCGTGCAGGCCGCGCTCATGATCCGCAAGCAACTGAATAACCTGAAGATCCGCAGCTACATAGGCATTACCACGGGGAGAATTTTCTGCGGCTCCGTGGGGAACGATTCCCGTCGCGAATATACGATCCTGGGGGATGCAGTCAACCTGTCGGCGCGGTTGATGAGCACAGCGAGCCACATGTATGACCTGATACACGATCATGGAGTGCCGATCCTTTGTGACCGTGTCACGTTCGACAGTGCAAAAGATGCAGTGGAGTTCGAGCCTCTCGCGCCTCAGCAGGTCAAGGGTCGGACCGAGCCGGTGGATGTGTTCCATCCGGTGCAGTTGAAGAAAAGCGTCATACGCCCGAAGACGGAGATGATCGGCCGCCAGGAGGAAAAGGCGCTCATCGCAAACGCCTTGCAGGAATTTTCACGCGGCGAGCCCTATCAGACGATCGTCTTGCAGGGCGAAGCGGGGATTGGAAAATCGCGCCTGTTCGAAGACCTTGTTCGTCAGGCTGAAACGCTGGATGTGAATTTGTTCAGCGGCGGTGGTGATGCCCTTGAGAAGAACAATCCATATCATGCGTGGCGTCCTGTTTTCAACAGGATTTTTGACATCGTGGAATTGGTCGCGAGATCTGAATATTCAGAAGAGACTCGTACTATCATGCAGAACAGTATCTCTGGAAAACTGACCGAAATGGATCCAGGTCTTGCACGCTATGCCCCCTTACTGGATGTCGTTCTGCCGGTTCACATACCAGACAACGAATTGACCTCCGCGATGTCCGGCGAGACCCGCGGCGGTAACATCCGTGAGCTTTTCACCAGCCTGCTTTCCTTTGAGGCGCGCAGGACTCCTGTTGTCCTCGTCATGGAGGATCTCCATTGGTTTGACTCGGCTTCATGGGCATTGCTGGCAGATGTGCAGCAGAAGGTACGGCCGATCCTGCTTGCATTGAACACACGTCCATTGGCAGATCCCATTCCCGTTCAATTCAAATACATTCTGGAATCGCCTGAAACACACCTGATCAAACTGGAAGCCATGATGCTCGACGATGTGGAATCGCTGGTCTGCCAGCGCCTCGGTGTTAAATCAGTCCCCCCAATGATCGGACGTTTGATCCGCGAAAAATCGGAAGGCCACCCCTTCTTTGCAGAGGAACTGGCATATGCGCTGCGCGATTCGGGCATTCTATTCATCGAGAACCAGGAATGCCGCATCCATTCGAGCTTCGTCAACTTCGAAGACCTGACACTGCCCGATACCCTTCAAGCTGCCATCACGAACCGTATTGACAGCCTGGCCCCTTCGCAGCAGTTGACGCTTAAAGTGGCCAGTGTGATCGGTCGTATTTTTGCCTTCCGCCTGCTGCATGCGGTGCATCCCATCGAAGCGGATAAGGCCCTGCTCCATGCGTACATGGCTTCGCTTACCCGCTTAAGCCTGACGCTGGTGGAAACGGAAGGTCCCGATCTGGCTTATATCTTCAAGCATGCTGTTACGCAGGAAGTGGCGTATAACCTGATGCTTTATTCCCAGCGGCGGCAATTGCATCAATCTGTGGCGGAATGGATCGAAAAAAGTAATCCTGATAATCTTGAAGCGCATTACACGTTGCTCGCGCATCACTGGGCTCAGGCTGCTGAAATGCCAGATACAGTCCGTAATGAACATGCGCTGAAAAAAGCGGTGGAATATCTTGATAAAGCTGGCGAGCAGGCTATGCAGAATTTTGCCAACCAGGAGGCAATCCAGTTTTTTAAGCAGGCGCTTGACGGGGATGCCAAACTATTGCCGCCGGAAGGCACGGATGCGGCGCGTGCCAGACAGCTGCGACGGGCGCGCTGGCACAGCAGACTGGCCCTGGCTTATTATGGGATCGGTTCACTCCCCGATTGTAATAAGGAAGCGCGGCAGGCTTTGCAGCTGCTGCAAAATCCGCTTCCAGACTCAAGCGCGAAATTTGCTTTTGGACTCGTTTCGCAGGTTTTCAACCAGGCGTTGCACCGTTATTTTCCCTCCCACTACATTGGCTCAGTGAAGCAAGAGGAAAGGGAGGCGGCTTTGGATGTAGCCCGTCTCTATGAATTAATGGGACGGATCTATTTCTATTCCAACGAGACGATGCCCATTATGTACTGCATCCTGCATTTTCTGAACACAGCTGAAACAGCTGGCCCCTCACCAGAACTGGCATCCTCCTATGCAGGCATGGCAGTGCTTGCCGGGCTTGCCCAGTTGCATCCCCTTGCGAATACATATGTAGACCGGGCACTGACAGTCGCCTGCGAAGTAAATCAGCTGCCAAATCAGGTCACAGTTCGCGTCGTGAGTGGCGCATACAAGGTGGGTGTAGGAAAGTGGGTTGAAGTCAGGGAGATGGTTGAAGAGGCAAAGGTAATTTGCGAGCAGTTGGGTGATATGCGTCAATGGGGCGATTGCGCTGCGATGCTGGGTGAAAACGCATTTATCTCAGGCGATCTCCAATATTCGTTGGCCATGGAAAACACGCTGTTGGAAGATGCACGCCGCCGGCGAAGTCCACTGCATCTTTGCTGGGGATTGGTGGGTGTGGCTGTCAACCACATGCGCTTCGGCAAAATCGTCCAGGCAATTCCCCTGCTGGAAGAGGCCCTCCAGATTTTGGAAGAGACTCCCAACCTTGCATCCTCCATTGAAATCAATGGACAACTCGCGCTTGCCTTGTTCCGCCTGGGTGAAGAGGAAAAAGCGTTGGTCCACGCCGGCAGGGTTCTGGAATTGTCCGCAAATGTTTCCCCTACCGTTTATTCACTGAATATCGGATTCAGCGCGAGCGCGGATATCTATTTCGAGCTCTGGGAAAGCGCGCTTCAGGACCCGACCCGTAAGGCTGCTTCCGATACATTAAAGCAGCTTGCCGAGAAGTCTCTCAAACTCATCCACACTTTTCAGAAGGTCTTCCCCATTGGGCAATCCACTACTCCGCACTATCGAGGCTGGCATCAATGGCTCACAGGCAAACATCAGGCCGCCATCAAAACCTGGGAAATGGGATTGCGGTCCGCGCAGAAATTGAATATGCCGTATGAGGAAGGTTTGCTGCATCTCAAGCTCGGTTCACATCTGCCCCATGACACAGTGGACCGTAGACAGCATCTCGAACAGGCGATTGAAATTTTCGAGAAAATGGGTGTTGTACGCGAGCTGGCGATCGCGCGTACGCTTGCTGAAACAATTGGGAAATGACATTTCGGCTCCTGGAGGGAAGATGACAACCATCACAACTACAGAAGGGGGGAGGCATGTTCCGGGCCCCTCACCAATACCGATACTTGGCTGGCTGCCCTGGCTCATCCGCTTTGCCGTCAGCCCCCTATCCACGCTTGAAGATTTGCGCGCAAAATACGGGGATGTTGTCCGCCTGGGGTATCGCAGAATACCGGCTGTCATAGCCTTTGGCCCGCAACAGAACCGCCAGGTATTGCGCGATCCGTCCGTGTTCCATAGTTACAACCTCGATTACCTGCCCATCCCGTTTCCGCGCGATGGCTCGATCTCACGCGTCATGAACAGTATGCCGTTCCTCAACGGCGAAAAACATGACGATCATCGCACATATCTTCTACCGAATTTCCATCGGAATTTTATTGTCCGTTATCATAATTCGTGTGTTGATGTGACCGAAAAGAAACTCAGCTCGTGGACGGTGGATGGGGAGGTGGAATTGCGCGCAGAGATGGAAAAACTCGCCATGTGGCTTGCCACAACACCCATTCTCGGTCTCGACCCTGAAAAAGACGGTGAGGCTCTTGGCTATCACCTTGAACACAGCCTGCAGTTGATGTATTCCCCGCTGGCTATGCTATTGCCCTATAACATTCCAGGGCTTCCATTCCGCCGCCTCTTGAAAAGTGCAGAAAAATTGGAGCGCACCGTACGCCGCATCATAGTAGATAGAAAAGCCAAAGGTTTGTATGGAACAGATATATTATCTGCCATGATCCAGTTGCACGAACAGGAACCCGAACGCATGAGTGAAGATGACCTCATCGGTCAGACCATCATGTATCGCGGTGGTTACAGTCCCAATGGCATGGCGCTATATTGGACGTTATTCCTGCTCAGCCAGCATCCTGACGTTTTGAAGAACGTTCAACAGGAATTGAAAACTGTAATGAATGGGAGCAGCCCGACCCCCGAGCAGTTATCGCAATTACCTCTTCTCGAAGGCGTGATCAAAGAGACACTGAGACTCTTTCCTGCCGGACTCTACACCGCGCGTTACAGCATGGAGCCATTTGAATTAGGTTCTTATAAATTTTCGAAAGGCACATGGGTTCTGCTCAGCGCGTACGTGACTCATCGCATTCCCGAGATATTCCCCGAGCCCTATAGATTTAAGCCAGAACGCTGGCTCTCGATCCGCCCGTCCGCTTATGAGTTTATGTCCTTTTCAGCCGGCCCGAGATATTGCATTGGCCAGCCGCTGGCGATGATGCAGTTGAAGATCGCCCTCTCCATGATCCTGCAGCGCTTTAGCCTCACACTTAAACCGGGAACCATGGTTGATTGTTCCGGGATGAACTCCATTCGCCCGAAACACGGACTGCCCATGCTCATCCACGAAGCGGGTCACAGTCAGCCTCGCCAACCTTTCAAGGGAAATGTTCACAAGATCGTTGATTTTGGCACAACAAAATGAATCGTGAACTGGATTCTTACGCCAGAACTCCCAACCATAGTTGATACAAGCCAAAACAGAAGAGTGCAAGGGCAGAAACCCCGATCAACACGTGATTGACCCTTGGTCCCAACTGCCGCGCCGAGCCGAAGACAATGATCGTCGCACACAGGCTCCCGATCATCGCAACATAAAACCCAAGCAGAAAGCTCACTCCATAGAACGGGTTCTCGCGCCAGCCACGGATCAAAACAGGGCCTGTGACCACAGTCCAGAAGATGTACGCGCCGGGTGCTAAAAGATTTGTGAGCGCGGCTTTGAAGACACTTTGCCCGGTCGCTATGACTGTGAATGGAAGGTGCGTATCAAATGCCCTCCATGACTTGTATGCCCCATATGCCAGATACAGGATGAACAATCCGCCTGCGATGTAGAGGAAGCGCTGCAGGGAAAGCGGAACCCGGCTGAGCACCAACAGGCAAAGCGCGATGATTGGTCCGTCACTGACCAGGGGTGCCAGCGCGGCGGGAAGACTTTTTCGCCAGCCTTTCATCAGGGCCTGGGAGATCAAATACGTTTGAAGAGGACCCGGCTGAACAGCCGCGGCGAATCCATATCCCATACCTAGAACGATGTAGGGCATCATTGATGAGATTGCCCGTTATTCTTCAAAGGTAAATTTGGTCGGATCTTCGTTGAACTTCGTCCACGCAATACACTGACGCGGCGTGAAGACGTACAGCCCACCTTCATCCCATTGGTGGGGCTCCGGTGAATACCCTTGCTCGGCATATTTCTTACGATAGGCTTCCACAAGTTGATTTGCCAGTTCTGCAGATGGTTTTCCTGCAGGCAGAGACGTGCCTTCCAGAATAATGACCTGGTCTCCACTTTCGAGATGAACCGAAATGTTGGGATTTGATTCAGTGTTGCGGTTGTGACGTGTCTCGGGGCTGCCATCGTAGTAGATCTTTCCATCCCGATAGACGGCCCAGCGCGGCACCACATGCGGCCGGCTGTCTGGGCGGACGGAACAAAGCCAGTAGTTTTTGGATTCTGTTAATTGCGCGGCCACCCAGCTCCAGTCCACGTAGGAAGAGGGGTTGTCCACGTATCCCTTTGGGAATTTCGGGCGGGAAACTTTTGGAGTTGTCATGAGGCCGACTATAAAACAAATCCCCGTACTCTGCAATCACTTCACGAAGATGGTGGAAGCAGAAGACGTCTTTTAGCGTGGCGGTTGTGCGCCGCAAAACGACCTGCCCATCTTAAGCCCACGTGATATCCCGCAAATGCAACAAGCAAACCGCCGAAGATATCTGCCACATAGTGCTGGCCTGTGAACAGCGTGGAGAGCGAAACGATCACGACAATCAGTGTCCACCAAAATTTTGAGTGCGGATACCAGCGACTATAGAATAATGCCAGCAGGGTTGTGATATAGATATGCCCGCTTGGGAAGGCATCGTATCGTCCCCAGTCTTCGTGAATGGTCCGAAGAAGCGATGAAAATATATCGGTTCCCATAATGGTGAACGGACTCACGTAGGTCGGAAGGAAGATAAAGATGAGGACTGAAACTGTGCAGGTGAAAATAAACCCGGCGACGAACGAGCGAAACAACGGGTCATCCATGTTGAAGAGTGCCCACAAAAAACTGGATAGCCAAAGCACATAGCACAACACGTATGGCAGTACCCAGATAGACCATATCGGGAAAATGTCGATTGATAATTTGGGTTCGAACCCTCCGGTCGTTCGGGTGCTGGTGGGAATGTAGCTCAGTTGAATACAAAAAATGAGGAGTACAAGCAGGAATCGTTTAGCGGGTGATAAGCTCTGCCTGTATTTCACCCCTTTTTTAATTCGCTGGACGTGGAAAGGCATGGTCTGTCTCTCAAAAATAATAACAGTCACTTATGACATAGCGTCGTATTGATAAAATCGTAAAGCGACTGTCAGGTGATATTTCGTATGGGTTATTAATCCATACGAAGATGACACTGTATTTGCTATGGGTGACTCTTACATCAGGTCCATTTCATATAACCTGGGATGGCACGATCACCACTCGCACATCACTGGTGTAGTCTTCAAGATCGTCGAGCCGCTGGTTGATCTTATCAGCATCCAGCGGGATAACCTGTGACACCACGCGCGATGTATCCAGGGTTTTGTTGCGGACCATATCCACGAGCATGGGCAATTCTCGCAGGAGATGATCGTTCGAGCCAATTATTTCCGCTTCGTAGTTGATCAGCGTGGAGTAGGGGTTTACCTCCAACGGGATCTGGCTGATACCTACGATCACCGCGCGCCCCATCACACCCAATGATTCTACAGTTTGCCTCATCGTTTGTTGCAGGCCGATCATTTCAAGCGCAACGTCCACGCCCCTGCCTTTGGTGAGCCTGCGGATCTCCTCCACCGCGTCGTTCCTGCCCGCGTGGATGGGGATTGCGTTGTACTCGGAAGCCAGTTCGAGCTTGTCCTGTTGGATGTCCACCGCATAGACTTCGACCGCGCCCATGGCCTTTGCCAGCTGGATGGCGGACAAGCCCAGTCCACCCACGCCGAAGACTGCCACCGTTTCACCGGCTTTGAGCCTGCCCTTGTGCAGCGCGTGTAAAGCCGTCGCCGACGCGCACATCAGCGTGGCAGCCTCTGCAAAGGGAATCTCCTGCGGTAGCGGGACTGCATTTCGTGCCGGCACCGCAATATATTCTGCGTAACCGCCATCCACATGATGCCCGAGCATTTTTACGGTTGTGCAGAATTGTTCGTTGCCTGTGATGCAATAATGGCAATTGCCGCAGCTGATGTTGTAGTGCAGCGCGACGCGCTCGCCTGCTTTGACGGTGGTTACCTGTGAGCCGACCCATTCCACCTCGCCTGCCACTTCATGTCCCAGCGTGATCGGCAGCATTCCCATGCTGGATCGTCCGGCTCGGTAATGTGCATCTGAGTGACAGATGCCCGCGGCACGCACACGTACCAGAATATCCGTTTCGCCGATGGAAGGGATGGGGATCTCCTGTAGTTCCAATGGCTTGCCTGCTTCGATCATACGGACTGCTTTCATTATCGACTCCCTATGCTAATCAAAAGTATTTCGTCATTGTGAGGGAAGCAAACCCATGTTGTAGGGGAGATTGTTTCGTCGCAACCTACACTCCTCGCAATGACGGGTTACGAGCCCAGCCGGCAATCGCTCGAATATCTTCTGGTGTTGTGCGACAGCAGCCACCGATCAAACGCGCGCCTGCCTTATACCATTCCCTGGCTTCGTCGCCAAATGATGCATACACTGGGTGGCCGTCCCAATCATTCCTCGATGCATCGTATATTTCGCCAGAGTTGGGATACACGATCACGGGCTTGTCGGTTGCCTTCCTCGCCTCACGGATCAATGATGGAATATACCTTGGCGATGTGCAATTGATTCCCACAGCTACCACAAAGGGACTCTTCTCCATAAGCCTGACACAATCTTCGAGTCGTTGCCCCTCACTGACGTGGGCTTCATCACGGCAACTGAAGCTGATCCATGCCTGCATGCTTTGAAACTCATCCAAAAGTGTACCCAGTGCCTGTGCCTCAACGAGACACGGAAGTGTTTCACATGCCAGAAGGTCCGCGCCTGCTTCGATCAATGCCCTCATGCGCGGTCTGTGAAAGTCCATCAACTCGTTTTCGGTCAAGCCGTAATTCCCGCGATACTCTGATCCGTCTGCAAGGAATGCGCCGTACGGTCCCACAGACGCGGCGACGAATGGCCTTAGCCTGCCCACACGGTTGGATTCATCTGCCCAGAACTCGTCGCGTGCTTCAAGCGCAAGTTGCACGGATTTCTGTATCAGCGCGATCGCTTCCCGTTCGTTGAGTCCACGCTTGATGAAGCCTTCGATCGTGGCTTGATAACTTGCTGTAATGGCGCAGTCGGCGCCGGCCTTGAAATAATCGTAATGCACCTGTTTGATCTTCTCAGGCTGCTCGAGCAGGATCTTTGCCGACCACAGGGCATCGTTCAGGTCGCAGCCGCGGCGCTCCAATTCAGTGGCGAGCGCGCCATCGATAACGAGGGCTGGATAATGGTCAAGAATGGAATCGATTGGGTTCATTTTTCCTCTTTGTTTTCGAAGGATACCATTAATCCATCCATTGACAGAAAAGGCTTTTGGGAAAAATATATGTCATGTTACGATATAGCAATACTTGACTATAAGATTAACCTACGTCCCCTGAGCCGTTATCTTTTCTTCCCCTGACCGAACCCACTTTTTATATTTTGCTAAGTCTGACACCCGGCAGGAAGCATGGATATGCCATCCTCAAGGATGTGAAGAGTTTGAGCAGGGAGCGTCAACTTAAGTACAAGCACTCTGTACACGGCTGTCGGACGTTTGCTTGACCAGGACCTCATCGAACGTCTTTCGGATGTAAGGAACGGAGGCCCTGGCCTGCCCCGCAAATCCTACGCGCTGACCGAGTTGGGGAGGCGGGTGCTCGAGGCGGAAACGGTCCGCTTACAGGGCATGGTGAAGGAGGCACGCCTGCGCTTAAGGGAGGATGGCGCGTGAAATTGGATTTGCACTTCCTCGGCAGTGTTTATGGTTTGCTTTTAAACCTTTATCCGAGTGCGTACCGCGAAGAGTATGGTGACGATCAGCTTAGGCCTGATTGGATTTTGCAAGAATGTATCTGTCCAAAAACAGGTTCCGGAATTTGCCTTGTGGGTCATACTGCTGGAGCAGTTGTTGAAAATCTGGCAATTTCTGATACAGCGATTGCAGGCGCGTGGCAGACATCGTAAACAGCTTGCCCCAATGCGGACGTGCATCGAACGCCGCAAGCTGATCTTCAATGATGGGCAGCAAAATCCTGACCGCAGGCCAGTCCTTTTTCCATGTAAAGTGGATGGCAACACAAGCCTGTTTGTAACAGGGACTCATCCAAAGATCGTCGGCCGCGATGGTCCGTACTTCTGATATCTGAAGGAGTGGGGCAACTTGTTCCTGTACCTGGTCAATGGCGCGCAGGGCGGCGAATGCATGCTGCCGAGGCACGATATATTCACTTTGCAACTCCTCACCGCTGCTGGGGGTAAAGTCCATGCGGAAGTGGGGTAGCCGCTCAAACCAGGGGCCGCAGACACCCATTTGTTCGGTGCAATTTTCGGCTAAGAGAGTTGGGATAGGATGGAGACTACTTGCAGCAGGGGTCGCGCCAAATAGTTGAGGTTCCGCTTTGAGTGAGATGCCACCTGGAACATTGCGCTTCACCCAGACCTGATTAAAGCTTGTGCCACGCCAATCTGTAAACAAGCTGACGCTGTAGCCACTTGAAAAGAGCTCATCGAAGTGCTCTTCCAGTTCTGCAAGAGGCAGGTTTTCGTACACGTCCTGCTGCATCTGGAAGGTTGGAGAAATGTCGAGCGAAAGTTTTGTGACGATACCCAGCCCGCCTAACCCAACGACAGAACCTTGCAATTCCTCCAGGTTTTCCTCCCGTGTTAAGGTAACAACATTGCCTTTGCCTGTCACCATTTCCAGGGTCGATACCGCTGTAGCTAAATTGCCGTGACGATCCCCCGACCCGTGTGTTGCTGTTGCACAAGCGCCTGCAACGGAAATGTGCGGCAATGAAGCCAGGTTATGTAATGCATACCCTTCGCCATGAAGCCAGCGGGCAAGCTGTCCATAACGCATCCCAGCCTCAACGGTTACCGTGAGACGCTCACGATCCAGCGCTATGATCCGATCAAAATGCTTTAAGGAGACCAGGCTCTCAGGCGAGTCTGCAATGTCATTGAAGGAATGGCGTGTGCCAAGCGCCTTTAACCTGGGACTGTGAATGACCAGATCCTGTATTTGCTCAACTGTTTCAGGTTCATGGTATTGAGCAGCCTGATACGTGTAGTTGTCGGCCCAATTGCTAAAATTTTCAATCATTTTCATCTTCCATAAAGGAGTTTTCCGTTAGGATTGCCTTGACGGCTTTGCGAAGGCGACTGTGTACATTATAAGATGAGAGAGGATTCGGTAATTCCCGAAAAGCACGCAGATTTCCTGTCTTGAAGAGCGGAGCGGCAAAAAAGCTGTTGCCAACAAGCAGATTCTGGAGAAAAGCCGAGATTTTTTTGCCGCCAAGTTACGTCAAAACGGCATTTTGACCTCCAAAAACAACTCAAAAACAGGCTTTTTGCGCCAAAAATAATTACCGAATCCTCTCAGATGATAAAAAGCCTTGAGATGTGAGTCTCTCAAGGCTTTTTTGTCACATGTGCTTCTGCTCAGGCTTGAAAGAGCTGGATCAGGTTTCCGCACGTGTCTTCAAAAACGGTTTCGATCCCCTGTCCTGTTTTGGTCGGCTCTCTTCTGAATACAACACCCAGGTTTTTCATCCGCTCGTATTCCCTGTAAATATCTTCCACGCCGAAGACGATCACTGGCATATCCAACTGGTAAACACCCTGCTGAAACGACCTGGCGATCGGGTTTTCATTTGGCTCAAGCAACAATCCTGAGCCATCTTTCTCTTCAGGTGAAGCTACGATCGCCAGTTGGGTTTCAGGCATATAGAGTCTCTCTGTGAAACCCAGTACCTCTGTGTAAAACTTAAAAGCCTTGTGGAGATCGTCCACGAACACGCTGGTCAATGCAATTTTCATAATCAGCCTCCGCATATCAACATTCTATTAATGAGTTGGATGACAAGTAGAAGATTCGGTACTCCGCGAGCAGAGTGCAGTTGATTTTAGAACATCTGTTTCATTTTCGTCAAGCTGGTTGCATGTGAAGTCACCATGTATGTGAGTTGCTTGGTCTCAAGGGTTCTTTCCCGGCTTCCACTGCAATTTATCCTGCTGATAATTAGGAATGGCTCTTCCCTCAGGCAGGTCAGCCAACAGCAAAGGAGTTGTTGTCGTTGAATTTATGGAAAGATTGCCCAGGTCCAGCAGGAAGACTTGTTTATTGTTCATATACGCCAGACACTTCCCGTCGGGAGATATTGCCGGTGCATACCCGGCCTCAACGACCTTGATCAATTCCGTACCGTCCGCGTGAGCGTGATATATAACACGGTCATTTGCGCCTCTTCCCACATCGAACACAATCGATTTTCCATCTACTGACCAACTCATATTTGCAATGTTTGGGACAGATGAGCCGGAGCCTTTCGGGATGGGTAATATTCCAAGGATGGCTCGTTCACGAGCCGTAATATCTTCTGAAACCAGCCGGGCTTCACCAATTTCTCGATCATATTCCATATAGGCCAGGCGTGAACCGTCCGGAGAAAACGCATAACTGCTTGCACCCTCCACTGAGGAGTTAATCTGGGCAATCTCAAAATTCACCAGCATCACTTCAAACAGGCCCGTGGATGTTGGGGTTGTTCCATAGAAAACAACACTCGAGCCATCCGGCCAAAACTGTGGCGCACCAAGGATTTGCACATTCAACTGCTTCTCGGTCAGCCCGCTTCCATCTGTATTGAGCAGGTACAGCGTCCTGTTATTTTGCGATGACCACACGACGAATTGCTTCCCATCACGAGACCAGGCAGCATCCATCGTGTAACCCAATTCTCCAACGGAAAGAAGATCCTCGATCGGCCTGCCGGAAGGGTTTGTAACATGGATGTTGCCGCTTCCCATTGTATTGCCAACAATAGCCAGCCATTGACCATCTGGCGACCAGTTGAAGGAACGCAACTCGCCAATCGCTTTTTGTTCATCAAGCGTGACGAACCCGGTCTTGTCCGCATTGGTCAGGAATACCGCAAAGCCGTGGGCAACAGCCAGAGGACCACTACAAATATTGCCTGTCCGGACCCTGTCTTCAAATGAAACTTCCTGGGTTGCCGTGGGTGCTGCGGCCGGTTGCAATGTGGGCAGAAGAGAACGGAATATCCAGCTCAGCAAAAGCACACCGCACACTGCCGCGAGCGCCCATCCTGCCGGCGCTAAAAATTTCATGAACGGGCTTCGTTGCACACCCTCCTGTTTTGACTTATATGCATCCATTAGTTGAGTCTCCAAGTTCCATTGGAAGCCTTGAGAAAGCTTCATTGTTTCAGCAGCGGAAGAAATCTTCTCTGCAACGGGTTGTTCGTCAGCGGGGAGTTGGTTGATCAGGTCTTTATTCATAGTCCACTTCCAGTGCCAGAGATGTGCGGCTTCGCAGATCGTGCAGTCCGCGCGAGATGAGCATTCGGACCGCTGCTTCACTTTTACCCAGCACAAGTCCGGCTTCTGTGGTGCTGAGTTCGCTCATGAAACACAGGATCAGCACTTCCGCGCGATCGTGGCTGATTTTTTGGAGCGCGCCCATGACCTGCTCCATCTGGATGCGCCGCGCGGCTGCTTTATCGGTGGGTAGGCCCGGGGTTGGAATGTGAAGCGCCGTATCCAATGGGACCTCCGGCCTGTTCCCGCTCCTTCGGAAGAATCTTGCCCGTAGCCGCGTCGCGATCCCCATCAGCCAGGCGATATAGGGACCCGTCCCGCGATAGGAGCGGATGCCCTCCAGCGCGGCCATGAATGTCTGCGAGGTCAGGTCTTCAGCATCCTTGTCACTATCGGTATGCGCCCTGTGATAACGATAGACGCTTGTGACGTGGCGGCGGTATAGTTCGGCAAAGGCTTCAGGATCCGCGCGGGCTTGCTGAGCCAGGCGGGCATCGTCGAGCGAGGGATATTGCGATTGTTGTAGAGTCATGAGAAAGTGTAGGAATCTCCTGTGTGTACGCGTACACCTTATACGTGCCAGGAGAGGGCAGAATCGTAACAGGGAATTTGAAGAGTTCGTGAGAGGAAACTTATGAAGTAAAAGCCTCAGAGACATACATCTCCGAGGCTTTCCTGATTACTGAAAACTGTTTACTGGTTCAAATCATAGCCTTCCGGCAACCAGCCTTGTGTTGAGCTTGTCGAAACGAACATAACACCAACTCTCTGGCCGCTTTGACCTCACGCCTTTGATTTCTTCAAATAATCTTGCGCGGTTTCAAAAAATTCTCGCGCTTGATTGATCATCTCTGCAATAAATTGATTTGTGATGTTTGTATCCACATCATAATCACCTGATATGCGGGCGTCAAAACCTGCCCTCAAACTCTTGTGAAACTTGGGGTCGAGTTCTTTGGTCTTTGCAAATTCTTTTCCATAAGCGCCAATCACCTGCCCGTGTGTGTTGAATTCCAATCCTTTTTCATACAGTAATGCTTCAGCGATATAGAACATGGCATAATAAGCACGTCCAGCCGCCATGTCTGGTTTGTTCATATCAAGGATGCCCTCTGCTACTTCGATGGAGTCCATTGCCTTATCAAGCAATTTTCAAGAATGTTCCTTCATGCAGGCACCCCGTCTTTGCGAATATAGCGAAGGATAGGTTTATCTGCTTCTTTCCATTGAAGTTCTTTGATGAGGATGTAACTCACCGTCACATCGTATTCGAGCGAAATATCACTGACGTAATCGCTGGAACGCATGTATTCTTTCCAATAATCCTGATAATCTTTTAGCAAAACCATCACATCCACATCCGAACCCTGACGATAATCCCCGCGCGCATAGGAACCGTATAAGTATACGGCTTTCATTTTATCTCCATAAATCTGAAGGAGACCTTCTTTCAGCTCCTTCATGAGATTTCTGATATTCGCAGGTACTTTCTTGTCCATATCATTATTTTACCCTTTTTTGAAAACGCAAGAGACCAGGCTTCTCAACCTGGTCTCTTAATTGCGAGTGTTGTATCGTTTTTTTGCTTATGCTTCCAAATCATACCCCTCAGGCAACCAGCCTTGTGTTGAGCTTGTCGAAACGAACACAACACCAGCTCTCTCGCCGCTTTCACGTCGCCGCCAACTCAGGGATCGCCTCGCCTTTAGCGTAGAACGTGACGCCCACGCGTTGAATATGCTCGATCACATCGGGGTCATCAATCTGGTCGAAGATGGACAGGTCAATGGTGTAAGGCAGGAGTAATTCGTCGAGGTCGTCGAGGATTTTATAGATCACTTTCAGCGACAAATCCGCTCCGCCGGACAGGGTCAGGTCAATATCGGAGCCATTTTTATAGTTGCCTTTGGCGCGCGAGCCGTACAGAATCGCCTTGTCCACCTGCGGGTAGCGGCTGAGAACGGCGCAGATTTTCCGGACCGCGGATTGCGGGAGACCGTATTTCATGCGCCTGTCTCCTTTTTCAGTTCCTCCAATTTGATTCGGAGCGCCTCGAATTCCGCGAAGTAGGTTGCGCGGATGGCGGAAACGATCTTGGCGGCTGTGGCTTCATCATAGGTATGCGAGGTCAGATTGCGGCTCTGGACCATGTCCATCCATGCCTCGCCGTTCTCGATCAAACCCGTTTTGAAGGCTTCGCGGGTTGTGTCTCTTGAACCGTACAGATTTTGAACGCCGCGCTCTTCCAGAAAATCCTTCAACGTATTCCACGCCAGTTCATGGGTGAATTCGAATGCCTGGATCAGTCCCTGCTCTTCGAGTTTCGAGAGCGGACGCTCCTGTGCCAGCACAACGGCTTCTTTTAATTGCAGCAGGGCTTTGGTGAAGTGGTTGAATCGTTGGATCCAGCGGATGTCTTGTATGGTCATAAGCGTAATTATACAGCAAACAAAAAGCCTCGCCGGCCTTCACCTCCGAGGCTTTCTTATCCAATAAACCTGACATGTCTC
>JBDTPH010000079.1:0-16413 GCA_039932795.1 Chloroflexota bacterium | reverse complement strand
CAATCGGCGCGCACATGCTCGATATCATACGGACCCGCCGAGTGCGTGGTGGCGCGGGTCATCACCTTTTCACCGAGCGACGCATACGCGCCGGTATCGCCATAGAGCTCCGACTCAGACGCAACAATGCGGCCATTTTTCTTCGCGCCGATCTTGACGCGGATCTGCGTGGCATGCCGCTTGGGATGTACGAGCAAACTTTCGTGACGGTCAAACAATAATTTCACGGGGCGTTGCGTCACATTCGCAAGCATGGCAACATGAATCTGACCCATCACATCTTCCTTGCCGCCAAAGCCACCGCCCATCAGTTGCCCAACGATACGTATGCGCTCTTCGGGCCAGCCCATCGCGCGCGACACCTGCGTGCGGTCCTGATACGGAATTTGCGAGCCGACATAAATTTCCATGCGGCCATCGGGCAAAGGCACCCCGATGCTGCATTCAGGTTCGAGGAACGCGTGGTCCGTGGTGGGTGTGTGAAAAGTATGTTCAAGGATCACATCGGCTTCGGCGAAGCCTTTCTCCATGTCACCTTTACGCACCTTGATATGCTTGAGCAGATTCCCTTTTTCGTGGATTTGCGGGACTCCCTCTTCACGTGCCTGCACTGGATTTGTGATGACGGGCTGGAGGTCGAACTCCGCTTCGATCAAAGCCGAGGCCTGCTCGGCGATCTCATGCGTTTCCGCGGCGATGATCGCAATCGTATCCCCCACGTATCTGATGCGCTCCCCAACACCGACAATCACAGGCCAATCGTAAATGACCAAGCCATGATTGCGTTCAGCGGGGATGTCTTCAGCGGTTAAGACAGCGATTACACCAGGCAGTGCTTTTGCCTTGGAGATATCGAGTTTCGTCAGGAAGCCATGCGGGATCATCGCTCGTTTGGCTTTCGCATACAACATGCCATCGAACACGAGATCATCCGTAAAGATCGCTGTGCCAATCACCTTATCAACCCCGTCGTGGCGTGTGTGTGTATGACCCACTGATTTATGCGTATGGATGGAATCAGGGATATGGGGTTTCCTGACCGGTTCGCCTGTCCGTAGTGATTCTGCCGCGGCAAGGATGGCATTCTCGATCGTGGGATAGCCTGCGCAACGACAGAGCGTGTCTTTGAGCGCAAAACGGATGGCAGCACTATCTGCATCCGGGTTGCGCTTGAGCAGCGCATGCGCAGTCATAATTTGCCCGGGGATGCAAAATCCGCATTGCACTGCGCCATGTTCCACGAAGGCCTCCTGCAACGGGTGAAGCTTCATCTCTTCATGCACACGCTGAGCAAGTCCCTCAATGGTGACGATGGTCTTGCCATCTGCACGTTCCGCGGGATAGACACAGGACATGATCGGCTCACCATCCACCAGGACGGTGCACGCGCCGCACTCGGCTTCCTCGCATCCAATCTTGGTGCCTGTCAGGCGCAGCCTTTCGCGCAGGAGAGTGGAGAGAGTTTCACCTGCGACAGGTTCGAGCGAATATTGTTGACCGTTAACAGAAAAGTTTATGTTTGACATACCATTAATCCTGTTCTGCGCGTTTCCACGCAGTATCGAGAGTGTCTCTAAATAATCCCCCAATAATATGCTTGCGATAATCAGAACTGGCGCGGCGGGCACTGGTGCGGAAGTGGGCCTGACCCAACAGGGATTCGAGAGTTGATTCGAACGTTGTGTCAGTAAAGGATTGTCCGCGCAGTGTATTTTCTGCTTGCGTGGCGCGGAACGGGGTCGCAGCGCCGGGGCCCACGCCGATGTGGATATTTTTTACGATGTCGTTTTCGCGTTCAAGCCAGACCGCGCAATTTAGGATGGGAAGCGCAACGCCCTGAGGACGCATAATACGTTTGAAGCAGGATGCTTGTCCCTTTTTAGCCTGGGGCAGGTAAAAGCCGACGATCAGCTCTTCGCTTTTATTGAGCGCAGATTTGCCTGGGCCGAGGAAAAGTGATGTAAACGGCACACAACGTGTCCCTGCAAGGCTGGCGACTTCGGCCTGGGCGTTCAGAGCGGTCAGGGCAATGGTTCCATCTGCGGCAGGGAGGGCGTGAGCAACATTGCCTCCCAGAGTGGCTGTGTTGCGGACCTGAGGTCCCGCGATCAGATTACAGGCCTCGACCAATGCCTGGGCGTGCACGCCAACCAGAGGGTCGAGCGCAACGCGGTTGACCGGGACGGCGGCGCCAATGTAGAGTTCATCCCCTCTCAATTCGAGCGCGGTCATCTCGGGGACGAAAGTCAAATCAATTAGCGTGTGGACGGGGGCATGGCGGCCTTGTTTCAAATCGAGCAACAGGTCTGTTCCGCCTGCAATGGGCATTACGGGACCCGATGCAGAGCTGAGCTCCTGAATTGCCTCCGTAATGGAGACTGGCCGTTTGTATTCCTGCCAAAGGTTCATAGGTGGTGTCCTCTTTCTTACGTAGACGGCGGCACTTTTCGATGGGATTGCCCAACGCCGCTGATGCGTACCGCAAACAGCGACCACCGAACCAATGGAATTAGATTTTACTTCTTAAGTGGATAATTTCGGTAGTATTTAAAATAACTCTTTTCTAATGACATTAGACTTGTGAAGTTTTGGCTGTTGTCTCTTCTGGATGGACACCTGCCATGAGCAAACCAAGTTTTTCGGGTGTGGCATTTTCACGCGGGATAATGTCCATGACCTGGCCTTCGTAGAGCACTGCAATCCGATCGGAGAGCGCAAGGATCTCATCCAGGTCTTCCGAAATGAGCAGGATCGCGGCGCCCTTTTTCCGCTGCTCAAGCAACTGCTCACGCACGTATTCGGTCGCGCCGATATCCAGGCCGCGGGTGGGTTGTGCGGCAAGGATCACGCGCGGGTTACGGGAAATTTCGCGCGCAAGAACAACTTTTTGAATATTCCCACCTGAAAGGTTCTTGGCATGGGTTTCACACGAAGGGGTCTTGACATGAAATTTCGCGATCAGTTCCTCTGTATGACGGGTTATATCGCGCAGGTTGAGAAAGCCAAATTGTGAATAGGGCTGTTTGTGATGTTCGCGCAGGATCATATTTTCAGCGATCGTAAAATCCTTGATCATGCCATCCCGCATGCGCTCTTCAGGAATATAGGAAAGCATCCGCTCTGTGATATCGCCGGGCGCAAGGCCGGTGATATCCTCTGATTCAAGGAAGACATGCCCGTCGCTAATTTTGCGCAGACCTGTGATGGATTCGGCCAGTTCGCGTTGACCGTTGCCTGATACGCCGGCAACGCCAAGGATTTCTCCAGACTGTACTTCAAAGCCGACGCCGCGCAAGCCTGGCGTACCGCGATCGCTGCCGCAGGAGATCCGCTCAAGTTTCAGACGAACTTCACCTGGGGTCACGTCGCCGCGGTCCGGAACAAAACCGATTTCACGGCCGACCATCCAATTCGCAAGGGTCTGTTTGGTGATCTCCGAGGTGGGACGCGTGCCGATCCTGCAACCATCGCGCAGGACGGTGATCCGATGACTGATCTCGACCACTTCATGCAATTTATGCGAGATGAAGATCAGTGCATGTCCATCCTTTACCATTTGATTCATGATGACAAATAATTCATCCACTTCCTGTGGAGTCAGTACTGCCGTCGGCTCATCCAGAATCAGCAGGGCGGCGCCGCGGTACAGGGCCTTGATAATCTCCACGCGTTGCTGTTGACCCACAGAGAGCTGCCAGACGTACGCGTCCGGGTCCATTTTCAGGCCGTAGATATTTGCCAACTCGAGGATGCGTTGTGAGACGCGGTCCAGGTCTGTGAGCGGACCTCGGGAAGATGGCATCCCCAAAGCAACATTCTCTGCTACGGTCAGTGATGGCACCAGCATAAAGTGTTGATGGATCATCCCAATACCCAGGTTGATCGCATCTGTGGGCGAAGCAATGGTGACCGGGCTGCCATTGAGAAGAATCTCCCCTTCATCGGGATGGTACATGCCGTACAGGATCTTCATCAGCGTACTTTTGCCTGCACCATTTTCACCCAGCAAGGCATGAACTTCCCCAGACTTAACATCAAAGTCCGCGCGGTGATTGGCAAGCACGCCGGGAAATCTCTTGGTAATGCCGCGCATTTCAAGGCTGTCAATGCGGGCCTGACCAGAGGGAAGTTTGTATGAATCAGTCATTGCGCCATCCTGAAAATTACGAACCTGTTTTCCAGGTCTCGGAAGTCCCTACGGACTTCCGAGACCTTTTTCAATACAATCTCTTATTGTTTACGGCTGGGTAATCGTGATGCTTCCGTCAATGATCCCTTGAATGGTTGAATCAGCCAAAGCCTTGGCGTCTTCAGGAAGGGCATAATCGGGATTGAACTCAATGACCTCACCACCGTTTTCGAGGTTGGCTACGAAGGACTGTCCACCGAGTGTGCCACTCTTGATAAGGGCCATCATCTCGTTGAGGATTCCTTCCCAGTGATAGACCTGGCTGGCTACCACAATGGAGGGAGCCAGGGATGTCTGGTTGGATTGCGTGCCGAACCACAACACATCGTTTTCCTCGGCTTTACCGATCGCGCCCACGACCATCTGAGCGGTCCCAGTGAGAACATCGGCGCCAGCGGAGATATGAGTTGTCGCGGCTTCAGAGGCAAGTGCCACATCCGAGAACGAACCGATATAGTTTACGTTGACCTGAGCGTCTGGATTCGTCGCCACGGCGCCAGCTTTGAAACCATCCACGTACAGTTTCGCGTCACCGGTTTCAATCGGGCCAACGACACCGATCACATTACTGGTTGAAAGCGTGGCTGCCAGCACACCGTTGACATAACCACCTTCCTGCGAGGCTGCTTCATAGGCAAACACATTCGGCAGGCCGAAGGTATCCACCGTTGTGCCCCAGGCAAAACTGGTCTCGGGGAAGTCCGGCGCAATTTCCTGAAGGGAGGAGCCATATTGCGACCCGTGCGCGATGATCAGGTTATAGCCCTGTGATGCATAGTCACGGATGGCTGCAGCAGCATCATCCACAACAAACATGCCTTCCGAAAAGACGAACTCGAAGTTATCAGCTCCCATTTCTTCCTGAACGCGGTTCAGTGC
The DNA here is from genome assembly GCA_039932795.1 of Chloroflexota bacterium. GTDB lineage: Bacteria > Chloroflexota > Anaerolineae > Anaerolineales > Villigracilaceae > Defluviilinea. The sequence goes on along the minus strand of JBDTPH010000079.1, from coordinate 11,345 downwards.
ATCAAACATGCTCTGGCTGAAAGCAAGGTCTGTGGTGGCACTCGGCATGACAACAGCCACACGGAAAGCTTCTGCAGCGGGCGCTTCAGTAGCCGCGGGGGCTTCTGTAACAGCAGGTGCATCAGTGGGCTCGGCGGGAGCTTCGGTAACCTCAGGTGCAGGCGCTTCTGTAGCAGGAGCACCACAGGCACTGAGTACAACTGTGAAGACGAGCATCAAGCTCAAAAACCATACGAACTTTTTCATTTTCTTCTCCTTCTTAATGGATGGATACGATTCTTTCAACGGGATGTTTAACTCTGTTTCGACGTTCATTTTTGCAGCGACGTACACCTCCTGTCCCGAAAATTAATTCTCTCTTTCGAAAGGCTTTGTCAACGCAGATGGAGCACGGACTTTTGATACAGTAGCCACCAGGACCACAATGGTAAGCACATAAGGCATCATTACTGCAAACTCTGATTTCACATTAATGCCCAGTACTTGAATCCATAACTGAAGAGAATTGATCATGCTAAACAATAATGCACCAGCAAGAACACCCACGGGACGCCATGCGCCGAAGTAGACAAGTGCAACCGCAATGAAGCCCAGGCCACTCGTCATATTTTGCTGAAAAACATTTAGCAGAGCAATCGATAGAGAGGCGCCGGCAATGCCGGAGAGTGTTCCTCCCAGGATGATCGTAAAGTAACGTATGCGCGCCACGCTCACCCCGAGTGAATCCGCTGCATCCGGGTTTTCGCCCACAGCACGGATCTTCAACCCGAGGGTCGTCTTGTTCAGAACAAACCATGCAACAGGCACAAGCAGGTAGGCCCCATAGACCAGTAAATTTTGGCTAAAGAAAATCTCCCCGATCCCCGGAATATCACTCAGGCCGGGAATATAAATCTTCGGAAAACCTTTCACAGTTTCCACAGTCCCCATCAGTTTCTGGAAAAGCAGGTCACTCATTCCCAGGCCAAAAAGAAAGAAACCAATGCCGCTAATTCCCTGTTCGGCACTCAGAGTCACAGTCACGTAAGCCATTGCCAGCCCCATGAGTGCGCCGACGATCATGGCGGTCAATACGCCAAGCCAAAGACTTCCAGTTGTGAGCGCCACGTAGAAAGCAGCAAAGGCGCCCAAAAGCATTTGGCCTTCGACGCCCAGATTAAGTACACCACTGCGCTGACCAAAGGTCTCTCCAATGGCTGCATACAAATACGGAGTCGCCAGGCGAATGCCAGAAGCAAGAATCCCGATCAAGACAGTCGTGGAAAAGAGGTCTGAGATCATACAACTGTCTCCATTGGCTTTACTTTATCGTGATCTGTGGAGGGTGGCGACTCTTCATCCTGTTTCGCAGCGGCCAGCCGCTGTCTTTGCCTGCGTCGCCGCCAGATCTCGCTGCTGACCACAAAGACAACCACAAGTCCGTTAAGGGCGGTGACGAATGCTGAGGGAACCTGTACTATCCTTTGCATACTATTGGCCCCCACCAGAAGGGCGCCAAACAGAATCGAAGCAGGGATGGACCAGATCGGATGCAACTGGCCAAATAAAGCAGCCACGATGCCATTGAACCCGGCACTTCCTGTAAAACCGGAAGATGAACCATCCGTGATCATGCGATAGTTGACACCAAAGACCTGTGTTGCCCCCGCAAGACCTGCAAATGCGCCACTGAACAACAGCGCCAGAACGATATAACGTGGAACTTTAATGCCTGCATACCGTGAAGCATGTGGATTTTGTCCCACCGCACGGATGCGGTACCCAAGCGTTGTACGCCACAACAGGATATAGACCAGGATGGCAAGCACAACCGCAATCAAGGCGCCCAAATGCAGGCGTGTTGGCACCAGACGAGGCAAACGGAAGATATCCAGTAATCGGGCTGTTTGAGGGATCTGGGAAGCCAGCTTAGCCTGCGAGGGGTCGATCATGGGGCCGCGTAGAAGGAAGTTCATCAACTGGACCGCGATGGCATTCATCATCACGGTACTAAGGATTTCATTCACGCGGAAGTAGGCTTTAAGAACACCTGGAATTCCCCCCCAAACCGCTCCGCCTAAAAATCCCGCCAGCATGGCAAGACTGATCACCACCCAGCCCGGCAGGCTGGTGAAGGTCAACCCCACCCATGTTGCAAGGATTGCTCCGATGATCATCTGTCCCTCTCCGCCAATGTTTATCACATCGCCGCGGAAGGAGATACAGATACCGAGTGCGACCAGCAGCAAAGGCGTGGCCTTGACTAATGTTTCGGCAAAGGCATTGGAACTTCCAAAGGCTCCCACCCAAAGAGCTTTGTAAGCTTCAAGGGGATTGACCTTTAGGAAAAGCAGCATTACCGCACCAAGTAGCAGTGCCGCCAGGGTGGCAAAAACAGGCAAAAGCCCATCAACGAGACGCGAGAGCCAATCGCTTTGAATTTTTCTCTTCATGGCTAGTTTGGTCACTCCTATTCCTGTCAGTATACCGAAAGCCATCCAAAGTTGTCAGACAGTTTGTAACAGAAATAATATGATAATTATCCACAATACTTTCCCCGCTACTATCATCCTTGCAGCCGCCTGCTTTGAATAATAATTCCTTCATAATTCTGTTAATTGACCTGGATTGATGACAATAGCATTATTATCATCAATCCAGGTTAGATTCTCAAATCCAAAAATCTGTCAGACGGACCGGCGATAGGCAAATTGCCTTACTTCCCGCGTTCACCACGGATGTAGGGGTTGCCCAGCGCAGCGGGCGAACCGAGTCGCTTGCGGATGGCTTCGCGCGAACCGATTACCAGCACGATAACAGTGAACGCGTATGGAAGCATTTGCAGGAAAAAACCCAGATACGGATTGTAGTAAAAGGGATTGTCCAAGCCGAACAACAGAAGCGGACCCTGAATATCAAGGATAAGGCGGCGCAATGCACCGAAAGCGTATGATCCAATCGCAGCCCGCATGGGATCCCACTGGGCAAAGATAACGAGGCCCACCGCGATCCAGCCCTGCCCGCCTGTGGTGAGCTCGCTGAACCAGCCCGGGGCAACCGCAAGGCTAATGGTCGCGCCGCCGAGACCTGCCAGCATCCCGCCAACGAAGACATAGAAATATCTCATGCGGAAAACGTTGATGCCGAGTGCATCCGCCGCGGAGGGATACTCACCCACAGCGCGCAGGTGCAAGCCCGGGCGCGTGCGATTGATGTAATACCACGTCAGAGGTGTAAGCAAATAACCAATATAAACCAGAATGCTGTGTTTCGTAAAAAAGATGGGACCAAGAATGGGAATTTGCGAAAGCAGCGGAATGGAGAAGTTCGGCATGAGGGAAACGGTGCCAGCCTTGCTCAAGCCTTCGCCCAGCACAAGGCTGATGCCTGCACCAAGGAGCGTCAGTGCGAGACCACTGACAACCTGGTCAGCCTGCAAAGTGATGACAATGAAGGCATGGATCTGGCTGAGCAAACCCGCAACCAGCATCGCAACCAGGACACCGATCCATGGGTTGCCAGTGGCAATCGTCACGCTGAATGCAGACATGGCGCCGATCAGCATCATGCCTTCCACGCCGAGGTTGAGCACGCCTGATCGTTCCGCCAGTACTTCGCCCAATGCAGCGAATAATAGAACGGTTCCACTTGCCACACCTGCCTGAAGAATGATAATGAAGTCCATAGTGAGTTACGCCTCTTCCCCATCCGCGCCTACGCGCACCAAGCGAACCCGGTAACGCAGGAGGTAATCACTTGCGATCAAACAGACGAGAATAATTCCCTGGATCATCTTCGGTACCCCCGATGGCTGGATTTCACGTCCCGCCAGGATCAAGGCGCCGAACAAAATCGAGACAATGATAATGACCAAAGGATTTAATTTCGCCAGCCATGCAACGATGATGCCCGTGAAACCATAGCCAGCCGCAAGCGGGGCGGTCTGCAAGCGATGGACAACACCCGAGACTTCGCTCATGCCACCCAGCCCGGCCAGCGCGCCGGAGAGCATCATCACCCAAACCGTATTGCGGGTGATGTTGATGCCTGCATATTTCGCAGCGTGAGGGTTATCGCCGATCAGGCGAATCTCATACCCCCAGCGGCTTCGGTACACAATGAACCACAAAACAACTGCTGCCACAATACCGAGAAACAGACCCGCATGCGTGGTAAGCCCGCGCAAGACTGGGATACTTGCCGCATATTGAGATAAGCGCGGCAGCCAGGCGGTCTCAGGGAATTTGGGACTCATTTGAAAGCCGCCCTCGGTCCATACAGCGAACACCCAAAAGTTCACCCACGAGATGGCGATGTAGTTCATCATCAACGTGCTGATGATCTCGTTCACATTGAACTTTGCCTTTAAATAACCTGGGATAAATCCCCAGATTGCACCTGCTGCCATACCGGCCATTGCCATAATGGGGATAAACAACCAACGGGAAGCTTCAGCGGGCAGGACGGGTGCAAGCACAATCGCGCTTGCACCGAATGCGCCCATGATGAACTGTCCCTCTGCACCGATGTTCCAAAGTTTCATTCGGAATGCAATCGAGCAGGCCAGCGCGGTCAGGATGATCGGTGTTGCTTTGACGATGGTGTCAGACAGCACACCGATATCGCCGAATGACGCGCGGGCAATATGTATATACGATGCAATTGGATTGCCGCCTGCAACGGAGATCAATATGCCGCCCAGGATCAATGCTATAAAGATCGCTCCCAATGAAACGGCGGCAGGAAACCATGCGGACGGTTGATCGAGTCGCGGCTCGATCTTGATCCGATACGACGTGCGTCGCTTGGCCAAAGTGGATTCAGTCATGTGCAGCGACTCCCTCTTTCTGGATTTGTTCCAACGGCGTGCCCGTCATCATCTGGCCAATGGCCTCAATCATACTTTCATCTGGTTCCGCTGACTGGACCTTTATCTCACCCATGATCATCCCCTCATAGATCACGTAGACGCGGTCGCTGAGCGACAGCAATTCCTCCAGCTCCTCAGAGATCAGGAGGACTGCCGCGCCTGCTTCGCGCTGTGTCAATAATAGGCGGTGGACACCTTCGATCGCACCGACATCCAGCCCACGGGTAGGCTGAACGGCCACCATGAAGTTGGGATGCCCTGAAATTTCACGCGCAAGGATCACGCGCTGCAGATTCCCGCCTGATAAAAGTCTCACAGGTGTGTTGACCGTGGGAACAATGATGTCATACGCGGCTTTGAGTTCCTTTGCGAATTTCGTCGCCGCGCCCATATCCAGCACGCCGCTGTTGGAGATGGGCGACTTGCGGTAATTTTTCATGATGACGTTGTCGGTTACGCTCAGGTTCGGTGCGCTTCCCACGTGCGTACGGTCCTCCGGGACATACGACATGCCATGCTCGATCCCGTATAACGTATCGCGGTTGCTGACCTTATCGCCGCTGAGATGCACTTCACCCTGTGTACATTTGCGAAGCCCGGCGATGACCTGTGAGAGTTCGTTTTGTCCGTTGCCTGCCACACCCGCAACACCGACGATCTCACCCGCCCGCACGTTAAGCGAAACACCGCGCAGCGCCGGCAAACCCTTGTCATTCTCTGCATGGAGATCTTTGACATCAAGGATCACATCACCGGCCGGCTGCGGTTTCTTATCCACAAAGAAGACTACTTCACGTCCCACCATGAGCTTTGCCAGCTCCTGGCGGCTGACACCCTTCGACGGGACATTCGAGGCAGTTGCCACGCCGCGTCTCAACACAGTGACGTGATCGGCAATTGCAGTCACTTCCTGAAGTTTATGACTGATAAAAATAACAGACTTGCCATCCGCGATCATTGCGTGCAAGGTCTGGAACAATCCTTCGATCTCCGTCGGTGCAAGAACTGCTGTCGGTTCGTCCATGATCAGCACGTTGGCTCCGCGGTAGAGCATCTTCAATAATTCCACGCGCTGCTGCTCACCCACCGAGAGCTGCCAGATCTTCGCACGCGGATCCACCTTTAGCCCGAAGCGTTCGCCAAGTTCCGCGATCTTTGAGTCGTACTCCTGCAAACGCATGAAGAAACGCGGCTCATCCAGTCCAAGCAAAATATTCTCGGTCACCGTCTGTGAAGGGACCAGCATGAAATGCTGGTGCACCATGCCTATCCCAGCCTTGATGGCATCCCGCGGTGATGAGAATTCCACCTGTTTGCCATTCACTTTAATAATGCCGGCGTCCTGCTTATACAACCCCGCCAGGATGTTCATAAGAGTACTTTTGCCTGCCCCGTTTTCCCCCAGCAAGGCGTGGATTTCCCCGGCACGTAACTGAAAATCCACATGGTCACTGGCAAGCACGCCGGGAAAGCGCTTGACAATGCCCTTCATTTCCACAACTACATTGGAGGATGTTGCTTCTGTCACTGTGTGCCTCCTGCTCGATTATGTCATTGCGAGGGCGCTGTTCCCGAAGCAATCTCCAACTTCAGGGTTGAGCACTTCCATGACTCGCTGTGACATTTCACATTATACAGAAAATGGGGCAGAACTATATAGTCCTGCCCCATTCAACCAACAAATTTTACTCAGGCAATTCAGCGGTGATACCTTCGGCCCACCACTTCATGCAGTACTTGCATCCAAGGCCGTATTCGGGGAAGGCATCGAGATCAACCTGCTCGAGCTGTTCGCCCGCGGGAACGATCTCATTGCCCTTGTTATCATTGATCGGGCCGGCGAACACGTCGAAGCGTGTGAACTCACCAGCCAGCATCTGAGCCAGGATATCGCGTACTTCCTGAATAACAGCGGGATCAAGATCAGCAACACCGGGTTGAAGTTCCTCGCCTTCCATGAAGCCATACAGGCCCAACGCGCCGGTCTCGGCATCGAAGTAATCCCAGCCTGGAACATAGGTGCCAGCCTTGGTCTCTTCAGCGATCCTGGCATAGATGGGTCCCCAGACCCAGTAGGGAGCAGTGAGACAGGCGTCCACTTTGCAGGAACCGTACCAGTCATACGTGACGCCCCACTTGCCCTTTTCCTGAGCTACATCGGCAACAGCTGGCGTATCCGCACCCGTGAACACCACCTGGGCGCCACCATCGAACAACGAAGCGGCGGCTTCCTTCTCAATGACAGGATCGTGCCAGGTATTAATCCAGCGGATATCCATGGTGCATTCGGGGCAGGTCTTCCTCATGCCCAACGCAATGGCATTCCCCAAACGAAGTTCCTCGGGGATGGGGAAGGTCGCCATGTAACCAAGCTTCAGGTTGCCATCCTGTTTGGCGCGGGCGCCAGCCAGCATGCCAGCCAGATACTTCATGTTTTCCATCGCGCCCATCAGGTTTCCAAAGTTCGTGCCATTGGATTTGATACCCGTCAGGTGGATGAACATGGTGTCGGGGAATTCAGCCGCAACCGCTTCCATCGGGTCACCAAAACCAAAGGAAGTGCCGAAGACCAGGTCAAAGCCCTTGCGTGAAAGAGCGCGGAAGACCTGTTCAGAGTCGGCGCCTTCGGGCACGTTCTCGATATAAGCAACGTGCACATCGGGGACATTCTCTTCAACATACAGCAGGCCTTCATAATGTGCCTGTGACCAGCCGCCATCGTCATGCGGTCCGATCAAGACCATGGCTACATTGAACTTACCTTCTTCGACAGTGGGGATTTGAAAGCCCCCTACTTCCTCAACCTGCGGCGCACATGCTGACAGGATTAACGACAGGACTGTCAGGGCAATTACAACTTGCAAAAGTGTCTTACGCATTTCTACTCCTCTTTAGTGTGATTGGAAATGAGACAATACCAGCGGCAAGGTGTTTCTATGTAATGCGGCCTCCTTTCAATCAAGCTCTTCTCCGTTGTCTATACAAAATTATTTTATCATGAACACGAAACACATCCATTTTAGGGTAGAACAAAGGTAACACGCAAGTATATTTGTTCATGATTCACGGATTACATGCAAACAGTTCGTTGACTTGAACCAGCGCCTCACTTCGTTCCAAGCCGCCGCTGGTCTCCGTTTCTATTCGCTCCCAAAGCTGACAGAGCAAGGGTCCCACATACTCCTTCGAGACCCTGTACGACTCGCGTGATAATTTGAGGGCGCGGTCCCAATCCCCTGTGTGCGCATACCCTTCGATGAACACAAACCGCTCAATGGGATTGTTCGGAAAGTCATTCAACTTGAATGCTTTATCACCGAAAGCCACAACCTCATCCCAATCACCCAATTGACGTGCGAGATCAGCTTTCTCAAAGTGGTAGCACCATCCGTGGACAGGCTCAGGGCCGAAAACTGCTGGCATGATGGCTTTCGGTGAATCAAGGATCTGTTCCGCGTTGGATAATGCCGACGCTTCACGCATCAGGCTTTCATCCACGATGAAGCGGTTGTTGGAATCCAGATCAGGTTCAAGTAAACGCAAACACGCGGGAGGATCATAATAAAATGCGACAGCCTGCGAGGTATTGCCGTCAAAATGCCCTGCGATGTAATCGTATTGAATGGGAATGTCTTTTTGCAGGGCTGGCAGGGATGAATCGATTCGGTTGGTCGGATAAAAAAGCACATAACTAATTTGATCGCCCTGGGTATCAGGCGCATAGATCCAGTTGAGCGGCGCGCTCAGGGAATTATCCGCGTAAAACGATAATTCCTCGTTCATCAACACAACTGTACCTGGCTTCAGGCCTGGCGCGCGCCAGGTCATCTGCCAGAAAAGATTCTTCTGTGCCTGCCAGTCACGCAGATAATCGGTTGACCACAAAAACTGACGACCCGCCGCCAGACCTATTAATAACGCCAGGAAAACATGACGAAAACGCGATGGAATAAATTCGATCAACCCGGCAATGATCAAACTCACTGGGAACATGAATGGTAATGTAAAACGGCTTGCAGGATGAGCCAGTGAAATGCTGAGACCCGTCAACCAGAACGGTGCGCCCGCAAACGGAAGCAGGAACAAGCCAAGGCCAATAGCATGGTACGCAGCTCTTTTACTCGGTTCATTTGCACGTTGTTTCCACAGGAAGTAGATGGCGATCGCAGTTGCGGTCAACAGCACTGCCACATACAGCGCAATCGTGCGCAGCCCATGCGTGGAAGGATTGATGGCTGCAAAGGTTTGAGTCCATGCGGCAATGATCACCAGCCAAAGGCTGACAAAGAAGTTTTGAATGAGCGAAAGCAGAGTGGCAAATGGCGCGCTCTTCAATTGCGACACCAATCCAAAGCCATACACCTGGTTATTGAAGATGAATAAACGGGATAAAACCGCCAGCCCAAAAACTGCCAGATAGGGAGTCCACAACTTGAGGCTGGGCTTGATGCGGTCGCGCGGGTTGGGGGATTGATCTCGCAACGAGGTCCAGATGAATCCAATACGTGCAAATTCGAGCGGGAAGAAATACTCCATCATCCACAAGTTAAGCGCAGAGAAGATCAACGCCGGTATCACCCTGCGTTTCAGCATCAGGTAAATGGAGTAAAGGTAGAAAAAAATGACGATGAAAAAATGACTGTAAAGATAGGCTCCCCACTGCTGGTTGAAACCGGGATATAACAGGAAAAGCAATGCAACACTTAATGCAAAGCGCGGCCTGTCTTTCCAAAGTTCACGTACAATCCCCCAGACAACGACTGCACCCAACCAGCGCCAGAGGAGAGCGAAGATCTGCCAGTAGACCGGGACTTGAGGAATGAGCCGCGTGGTGATCTGATACAACCATCCCCAGACCGGGCGGTTCGTGGAAAAATACTGCGTCATCGCCTCCGGGCCCAACCCATAACGGATCCATGACATCGGCATATCGTCCCAGTAAAAGCCGAGCTGTGGAATCAAAATGCCGTATGCGAGCACAGCGGTGAGCAGCAGGATCAGAGATGGATGAAGACGCTTCATTTGATATTAAACCTTGCGAAGGTTTGAAACCTTCGCAAGGTTTTTATCCATAAAACTATTTAACGATCCACGTTCCTGTTTCGCCTTTGAGAGCGCGGCCGATATTTTCAGGGTTGGTGATCAAGGCCTGTTTGCCGCCATTCTCAAGGAACCAGATAATAGCCTGCATCTTCGGAGCCATGGAACCTTTGGCAAAATGTGTGCCCTCGGCGAGATATTGTTTCGCTTCGTCGAGTGTCATCTTATCGAGCCACTTCTGATCGGGTTTGCCAAAGTTGATGGCAACCTTTTCCACCGCGGTCGCAATCAGGAACAGTTCCGCGCCAATTTCCTGCGCGAGCAGCGATGAAGCGAAATCCTTGTCAATGACTGCAGCTGTACCTTCGTATTCGCCGCTGCCCTTGTCCACAACCGGGATGCCACCACCGCCTACGGTAATGACGGTCACCCCCGCGTTAAGCAGGAGTTTTACAGAATCAAGTTCAATGATCTTCTTGGGCAGCGGGGATGCAACGACTCGTCTCCAGCCGCGGCCTGCATCCTCCACGACAGACCAGCCCATGTCCTGTTCGCGGTGCCTCGCTTCCGCCTCGTCCATGAACGAACCGATCGGCTTGCTGGGTTTCTGGAAGGCGGGGTCGCTTTTGTCCACCAGCATTTGAGTGATCACCGTCGCGGCGCCTTTGTTCAGGCCGCGGCGGTGATATTCGTTCTGCAGTGCCTGCTGGAATTCATACCCGATCGCGCCCTGTGAATCTGCGCCACAGACATCAAGCGGAATTTCGTGCATGCCTTCCACTTTTGCGGCGATCTCGGAACGGCGCAGGATAAATCCGACTTGTGGTCCGTTACCGTGGCCGATCGCCAGGTCCCAGCCGGCTTCGATCATATCCGCGATGTGATGGGCAGTCTCACGCAGCGCCCGCTGCTGATCCTCCACACTGACATGTTTATCGTCTTTAATAAGCGAGTTACCGCCAACGGCGATTACAGCGAGTTTTGACATATATAAGTCTCCTTTTCATGAATGTCGTTGCGAGCGTAGCGAAGCAATCTCCTGTTAAGCAGTTATATCTTATTGATGATTCTTCACCATTTAAAAAAGGGATTGCTTCGTCGCCTTGGTTTCGATATAAGCAAGAAAAATACTCACTCTCAACCAGCGGCTCCTCGCAATGACATGTTAGGACATCGTCAGCGCCATTACGGCTTTTTGCGCGTGGAGGCGGTTCTCAGCTTCGTCAAAGACAACCGAGTTCGGACCATCCAGAATGGCGCTGGTCACTTCCACATCGCGGTCGGCCGGGAGTGGATGCATGTAGATGGCATCCTGGTGAGCGCCCTTGAGTTTCGCATCGTCCATGATCCAGTCCTTGTACATATCCTGGAGCTTCTTGCCTTCGACTTTGTCGTTGGTGGTCAACAGCGGACCCCAGGACTTGGCATAGATCACATCCGCATCCTTGCAGGCTTC
>JBDTPH010000078.1:0-18347 GCA_039932795.1 Chloroflexota bacterium | reverse complement strand
TGACGTGACCGAGCTCGCTTCCTGGCTGTTCATGCGCTGGATGCTCACTACTGACAACCAGGCGCGCTGGGTGCAAAGCACTGGACTCTTTCCGCTGCGAACTTCGACCATGAACCTGCTCGCCGATTATTCGGCAGACCATCCACAATGGGCGACTGCCGTTAACCTGCTCCCAAACGGGGAACTGACTCCGCAGCTTGCATCTTGGCGCGTGGTACGCATCATGCTGGGAGATGGTTTCCGCGACATGTTCGATACCATCCGCCACCCCGACCTGACCGATGGACAGATCCCCCTGATCCTAAAGCAGATGGATGAAACGGTAACAGATCTAAGCGAGTAAAGTCATTGCGAGCCCCGGGCGATAAAGCGTGGGCGAAGCAATCTCCTGTTTAGCGGATAAATTGCATGGAAGAAGATCAATCCTTGAATGGGAGCTTGCTTCGTCGCCACAAACGCTCCTCGCAATGACAATAAATAGTTTGGAGGAAAAATGGAATACGTTCAGCTGGGCCGCTCGGGTCTCAAAGTATCACGTCTTTGTCTGGGCACGATGAATTTCGGTCCCAAAACGACCGAGGAAGATTCGTTTGCCATCATGGACAAGGCACATGACCTCGGCATCAATTTCTTTGATACGGCCAACGTCTATGGCTGGAAGACCGGGGAGGGTATTACAGAACAAATTGTGGGACGCTGGTTTGCACAGGGCGGGGGCAGGCGGGAGAAAACAGTGATCGCGACCAAGGTTTATGGCAAGATGGGCGACTGGCCCAACCAGTCGCGCCTCTCGGCGTTGAGTATCCGCCAGGCTGTTGAAGGTTCGCTCAAGCGCTTACAAACAGATTACATTGACATGTACCAGATGCATCATATTGACCGCAATACCCCGTGGGAGGAGATCTGGCAGGCCATGGAGACTCTCGTTCAGCAGGGAAAAGTGCTCTATGTGGGCTCATCCAACTTTGCGGGATGGCACATTGCCAAAGCCAACGAGATCGCCAGGTCACGAAACTTCATGGGCCTGGTAAGCGAGCAATGCCTCTACAATCTCAAAGACCGCATGGCTGAAATGGAAGTGCTGCCTGCCTGCCGCGATTATGGGCTGGCTGTGATACCCTGGAGTCCACTCGCGAGTGGTTTGTTAGGCAGCTCAGTCGGCGCGGATAAGACGGGCCGCCGCGCCGAAAAAGATGTGAAGGATGACTTCAAAAAGTATGCCACTCAACTGGATAAATACCAGAAGTTCTGTAAAAAGAAAGACGAGAAGCCGGCAGACGTTGCCCTGGCGTGGCTTCTGGCGAATCCCGTTGTGACCGCGCCCATTATCGGTCCGCGTACGATGGAGCAATTGACAGGTAGCCTGCGCGCATTGAAGATCAAGTTCAGCAAAACGGATATGGAAGAGCTGGATGCAATCTGGCCCGGTCCAGGTGGCGAAGTGCCTGAGGCTTTTGCATGGTAATTGCGTAGATAATATAACAAAAAGGCATCGCGCTGAGCGGAGTGGCGTTTTGTGCCACGAAGACGAAGCGGTTTGACTGCAACTCACCATAGCCCCGATAGCTTGCGGGAGCTGGAAGGTAAACTCAATGCCCGAATCACAATATCGCGCCCGAGAGGTTGGCGCAAAAACTCATGAAGTCGTCGAATATGACCATGACGAGTCGCTGCCGGGCAAGCCGCTGCACATCCTGATCCCCGGCGGATTGGTGGCGCTGGCTTCGCTGGCGGTCATCATTCTGGTCGCGTATCTGACATGGATGGAAGGCCGCTTCGAACAGACCACCGGACTCCTCCTGATCGGGCTGCTGGCTCCATTCTACGTGGGCGGGGTGTTCCTGTTCAGTTATGGGTATGAGTTGTACAACATCCCGCGTGCGTTACGGTTAACAGCGATCATTGTGTTCCTTACGTTTGCGGCGGTTGTGATCGTGGCGGTATTGTTCCTTGTGCTTGCCGGAGGAAAAGGGCTTCCCGAATCTTCCTCTAAAGAGAAATCCACTGGCAGGGCGAGAGTCCAGACGAACAAGCCGTCTTCATCGTCCGGCGGTGGCTTCGGGATCCCCAATATCGGTCCAGTCATCGCCATGGGCGGACCGGGACGCGTACATACCCGCGAAGTAACGCGCGAGGTCGTGAAGGAAGTGCCCGTCGCGCCGCGCTCGATCGACTGCCCCTATTGCAGGCGGTCATATGTGCCTGCGGAACATAACTATGCCTGTCCCGCCTGCGGTGCGTCAACACCAAAAGAGCTGATCGAAGAATCACAGACCTCAAAAAATATATCCACCGAATAACAAAATTTGTCTTACAATTAAAAGACATCCCGCAGGTTCATCGAAATATCATTCATGACAACCTGCGGGATGTATACATTATGATGCCTTCTCCGAGGTACTCGTATCCACCCATCTTGTTTGCGGCACTCGCCCGCGACATTCTTCTCTTGCGCAAGCGGGATTTTCATAAAGATGCAAGAGCCTGTATCGCAAATTTAAATCCACCGCTCAACGTTTTGGGAGGTGAAAATATCCCTCAGCACGGACCCTGTGTCATCACGATCAATCACTATCACCGCGAGGATTTTGGCGCGGAGTGGCTTGCGCTGGCAATTGCCGCTCTTGTCCCCATCAACATGCACTGGATCATGACGGGGGAGTTCATGTATCAGGGGAAGTGGTATGAAGCGGCCGGGGCAAGGTGTTCGCGCATTTTGTTGAACCGAATCGCACTGGTCTATGGATTCACCACCATGCCTCCGATGCCGCCGCGCGCCAGGGATATTGAGGAACGTGCCGCATCGGTCCGCGCGGTGTTGGAGTATGTGAAGCGCGCGAAGGATCCGATTCTGGGGCTTGCGCCTGAAGGCTACGATACACCCGAAGGGATCTTAACGAGGCCCGCCCGCGGCGTGGGAAGATTTGCCTTGTTATTATCCAAAGCAGGTCTGAAATTTATCCCGGTCGCCGTATATGAAGCGGATTCAATCCTGCACGTTCATTTTGGAAAGCCTTATATTTTGAGCGTCCCGCACGATCCAACATCCTACGAGAAAGACACACAGGCGTCACAGATCATCATGGAAAACATTGCAGGGCTTTTGCCTGTGCACCTTCGAGGAGAATTCGTTTGAAAAAACTGAACCTCTCGCAACTGTTCGTCCTGAACGCATATTGGATCGGGCTTTCGTTCATGTGGAGCGCGCTGCATCCGATCATTCTGCCGGCGGTACTGCTCAACTATGTCCCCGATGACAGGAAGAATACGTATCTTGGCCTGCTCACGTTTGTGGGTCTCATCATTGCGATGGTGGTTCAGCCCATCTCGGGCGCGCTTTCTGATGGATGGAAATCGCGCATCGGCCGAAGGCGTCCGCTGGCGATCCTGGGCACGTTGTTCGATTTTGTTTTTCTTTCGATCCTCGCATGGGTGGGTGGCTTCGTCTGGTTGTTCATCGGATACATCGGGCTGCAGTTCAGCTCCAATATCGCGCACGGACCAATGCAGGGGCTCCTCCCTGACCGCGTGCCGAAGACGCAACTGGGTGCGGCCTCCTCCTTGAAGACGTTCATGGACATGTTTGCCCTGATCATTGCCTCGCTTCTGGCGGGACGTATGTTTGATTCCGCTACCGGTGACCCCACCAACATCATGCTTGTGGTGATCGGCCTGCTGGCCGTCTCTGCAGCGATCACAATTTTTGGCGTAAAAGAGGAACCCGCGCAGGATGGTGAACGGACAGATTGGGGAACTCTTTTGAGTCAGTTCAAAATTAAATTCAGCGATAATCCTGATTATTGGTGGCTGCTCGTCGAACGGCTGTTGTTCCTGCTTGGCATTTACGGCGTGCAGACCTTTGCTCAATATTATTTGCAGGATGTTCTGCGCGTCCCGGACCCGCCCAGGCAGACTGGTGACCTGCTCGCCGCGTTGACCATTGCCATCGTGGTGCTGGTCCTGATCGGCGGCTGGCTGACGGATAAATACGGCGCGAAGAAAGTCCTGTACCTTGCCACCTATCTTGCAGCGGCTGGGGTCTTTCTGATGGTCTTCGCCAGGGATATGCGCGGCTTGTTGATCTTCGGAAGTTTATTCGGTTCAGGAATCGGCTTGTTCCTCACAGCAAATTGGGCACTGGCAAACACACTGGCTCCCGAAGAGGAAGCGGGTAAATATCTGGGCTTTACGAATCTGGCAACGGCTGGTTCTGCCGCGATCGCGCGTCTCGAAGGTCCCATACTCGATTGGTTGAATCATGCCTGGCCAGGCGAGTGGATCGGTTATAAAGCCTTGTTTATTTTTGGCGCGTTGACCATATTCCTGAGTGCCTTTATTCTGAGGAAAATTGACATGACAGCCCGTGAAAAGCGGGTTGAAGTTCCTCAGATCCATGCATGAGTGGATGCAGGAGCACTACTCTACATTCCTGTAAACCGTTGAACAAACGTGGGGTGATCATAGGCATTGGGTCAAGCATGTTTGGGCCCCTTGTGTTAAAGTAGGGGAGTAAGGTGATTTCTCTTCTCCTCCTTTTTGTGAAAAAACCGCGGTCGGCGTCCGCGGTTTTTTCATTTAAGGGTTGCTGATTATTGGTGCTGATAAAATATCCCTGAGGAAGATCCATGTCAGATCCATTGGAGGTGCAGCATGAGATTGATGTATATCAACGGTGAATTTACCAGAGGCAGCGCGCAGGATGAGATCCAGGTCACAAACCCCGCGACCCAGGAAGTACTGGATACTGTCCCGCGTGGGATGGCTGAAGATGTGGAAGCAGCCGTACGGTCCAGCAAGGATGCGTTCAAGTCCTGGAAGAGGCTGGGCGCGAACGAGCGGACAAGTCTCCTTCATGAAATAGCGGCGAAGATCAGGAATCACTGGGGAGAGATCGTTCATCTGTTGACCCTCGAAGAAGGCAAGCCTGTTTTGGAAAACGATGAAGAGCTCGAATGGGTGGCGAATACCTTTGATTATTATGCCGAATTGGGACGGCACGACCGTGGACGCGTGATCCCGCCTGGCGAGCATTCGCAATTCAACTTTATCCTCAAGGAACCCTATGGCGTGGTGGGATGCATTGTGCCGTGGAATTATCCGTTGCTGCTCATGTCGTGGAAGGTTGCACCGGCGCTGGCAGCGGGGAATACTGTGATCATCAAGCCCAGTGAAATGACTCCATTAACTGCCCTGTACATGGCTGAGCATTGCTTTGATGGTTTGCCTGCGGGCGTAGTCAATGTGATCACCGGCTTCGGCGCGGAGACGGGTGAACCATTGGTGAAACACCCCGATGTTCCGGTGATCGCCTTTACCGGGAGCCTGGCCACCGGCCAGCGGATCGCGTCCCACGCTGCGCCGATGATGAAGAAGCTGCATCTTGAACTGGGTGGCAAGGATGCAACCGTCATCGCCGAAGATGCCGACCCTGAGATCGCAGCAAAGGCTGTGGCGTATGCCGCACTCATCAATGCCGGGCAGGTTTGCACAAGCACCGAGCGAGTGTACATCCCAAAGCGCAAGGCAAAACAATTCACCGAAGCGATCGTGGAGCACGTGAAGTCGCTGCGATTGGGTCCGGGCCTGGACGCTTCAACCGATGTCGGACCGATGATCGGCGACTCATATCGCGCCAAGATCGAATCTCACGTGGAGGATGCGCGTGTGCGTGGCGCTCAAATATTGACAGGCGGCCAGCGGCCAAGGAATTTCGCGCAAGGCTGGTTCTACGAGCCGACAGTGTTATTCGGCGTTGACCACTCCATGCTCATCATGCGCGAAGAGACATTTGGTCTGGCGGTGCCGTTGATGGAATATACATCCTTTGAAGAAGCGATTGATCTGGTGAACGATTGTCAGTATGGCCTGGGCGCGGTCCTGCTCTCGGAAGACCCGAAGAAGATCAAGATGTTCTTTGAGGATGTAAAGGCAGGGACGATCTGGATCAACGACCCGTTGACGGATAATTACGCCGGTCCCTTTGGTGGGATGAAATACTCCGGCGGCGCGCGTGAACTCGGCATCGAGGGCCTCGACGAGTTCCGCGAGACCAAGCACGTCCACTGGGATTTCAACCTGGAGGATAAGTCGTATTGGTACCCGTATGGGCGAGACTAAGTCTGCCGTGAGCCAGGCGACATGATTTTGTGGAGCGCAGTCGAAGCACTATGATCGAACCTCTTATTCAGATATCTTGATTACCACTGTGAAAAAAACTCACCTGCCCACCCTTGTTGAAATCGAAGCATTAACTGCCTATTTGCCGCGCTTATATCAAGAAGGCTTCTCGCCGATTGAAAACTGGAGCGGTGGAGAGAAACAGAAAAATGGTTCATGGACGCTTCCCTACCCAAAATATAACCCGTTGGTAGAAGAATTCTTCCGTCATGTATCCGGCGATGGATGGCTGGATTATGAATACGATCCCGAGCAGGCATACCGGATGCTGAAAGATGAAAGCGCGATTAAAATCGCGTCGCTGGAACAGATCCAGACCATGTTGACATTCTGCGTGCGGGGGGAACGCTTTTCGGATGGGCATTGGGGCGATATGATCGAAAAGGGATATATTCGCCGGTTGCTTGAACGATTGAATGAAATCAAGCTCAAGCGGTCAAAGTGACAAATTGCACTTCTCCTGTACACTATTCCACAAGTTGAAATTCTTGAGGAAGGCTTTCCTGATTGTGGTAAAATGGCGTTCGCATGCGGGAGTCGCCAAGTGGTAAGGCATCAGCCTTCCAAGCTGATATTCGTGGGTTCGAATCCCATCTCCCGCTCTGGCTCAGTGACCAGTAATCAGTACCCAGTGAAACAGTTACTGGCTCACCGATTACTGGTTACTTGTTACTAGAATGGGGCCCATGGCGCAGTGGTTAGCGCAGGCGACTCATAATCGCTTGGTCGGAGGTTCGAATCCTCCTGGGCCCACTGATTTTGCCTGTTTCTGAAGAAAAATAGCCTATTTTCAAAGAAAAGTGGGCTATTTTGATTCTTAAATCTTATACGTAAAGATTTGGTATACCTTACACAGAAAACCATGATGAAAAAATGTAACCACTGTTTGACGCAGATTTGTCGATCCCCAGGCATTGAACATCAATGCGCCTTTCAGGGTGAATAGTTCTGAATATTCGGAGATGTAAAGCCGATATAGGAGCCGTTCAATTGCGTAATATTGAAGTAGTTCATTAAAAGCTCGTCCAGATTGGCGGGCCTATTTACCCCTCAAATCCAAGCGGATGACCCAAGTAGCCAGCACAGGGGATCATTGTTTGTAACAAACGTCAGTTGGGCTACTGTGGGCCGAAATTTATACCCATATACCGGATTTATATCCCGCCATACAATTCTACGTTCAGCATTGAGGCGGAAAAAGATGGTAGCACAATGTGACTTCGCGTGCCGCAGCCAAGCGCAACTGTCGGCCTTCTTGCAGATGGATGTTATTTCATAAGCACAACAAACATCACCAAAATTCAGGTTTTCAGGATCCCGGGCGGGATTGAGAAAGTTCAAGTGTCAGGGCTGCCGACCATGAGAACTCCGTGGATCCACAACCCGATCCGTCACGCGCATCGTAGTATTCTCGAAAACCGGATATTTCGATCAGTCCAAGTGTATCCCTGCGGATGGCTTCTGCCAGCTCATCATAACCATAACGCCGCAAGCCCTCCATGATGAACCAGTTCATGATCACCCACACAGGTCCGCGCCAGTAGCGGCGCGCCTCCCAGGTGGGTTCGTTCCTCGCTGTTGTGGTAACCCAATGATTGACCTCGTCTCCCGGTGCATATTCATCCGGGTTGAGCAGATGTTCTTCAACGAGTTGTTGTGCTTGCTCCTTTGAAGGCAGACCGGCAAATAGAGGCAGAAACGTCGATGCGGTATTGACGAGGATCGGCATCCCTTCACGCATATCATAATCGTAATACAGACCAACATGCCCATCCCAGAAACGTGTGTTGAAATTCATCCGCACTTTGTTCAGCCAGTCATCGATCTCGTCAGTTGGCTCTCCTATGTTCCTTGCTAAGGCACGCAAATCTTCATCGGCGCGGAAGAGAATCGCATTAAAGAGAATATCTTGAGCAAGAAAAGGGGAACGTTTCAATAATTCGTTTGGCTGATAGTTCAGTTTGCGAAAGACATCGATCAGATAAATAAATCGTTCGTAGTCTCCTGGATTTGGTCGCTCGATAGCCGCCACATGTCGTGTATCCCCTCTTTGAAATTCTGGAAGTCCCTCGGGATGTATGGCCTCGAAGAGGTGCAGCCAGCGCGGAGAATCATCCGTCCCCGATTCCCAGGGATGGATGATACAAGCCAGCGCGCTTCCATCGGCATCCCGATCTGTGTGCAGCCAGCGATGCCAGCGCAGTAAGGCGGGGTAGACTTCCCGAACAAAGTCAGCAGTTGCGTGACGGTCATGGATCATTCTCACCACAGTGGCAAGGAGTGGCGGCTGGGTGATGCCCGTCGTTGGGACACCCGGCGCGCTGGGACTGGTTTCGATTTGCCAGAATTGCGGATTGGGAAAGTAGTCGGAGGGAGCGGAATGATAGACCACCGAAGGCACCATGCCATCCTGCCATTGGCCGCTCAATAACGCGCGAACTTCCGTTAGTGCACGTGGCAGGTCGAAGTGGGAAAGACCGAGCGCGATCAGCGCGGAATCCCAGTTCCATTGGTGAGGGTACTGGTGTGGACCGGGCTTGGTGAAAACACCGGTATCGTTGAGTCTTAGAACTGAGATGGCACGGTCGAGGAGGGAGGGATTATTCATATCATTCAATAAAAATATAATGTCACTCTGAGCGCAGCGAAGAGTCTCTCTCAAGAGGGGATTCTTCCCTCGTGGTCACTCGCTCACACCATCACGTGTACTTCGTGAGAATGACATTGTTATGTTCAGTATCAAATATCGTGTTCCCAAAAGTACCTAGGATGCCGGATACAGCACTTTACCGTTATCGCGATCCACCCAACGGATTTTATCCGCCGGGAAGCGCAGCCAGACATCGTTTCCGGGCGCGACACGGAACGTGGGGTGGGTGGCAACCTTGACCAGGTCATCACCAATTTTCACCGTGAGCAGGTTTTGCGATCCCAGTGGCTCCACGACCAGCACTTCCACCTGTAAAGCGTCCTGGGCAGGTTGGGCAAGCGTTTCCATGTTTTCAGCGCGAATCCCCATCAGGATGGGTGAGCCATCGTACGACCTTAGCAGCGGCTGCATCGTCTCTGCCGGGCTCAGATCGAAGTTCCCCACCCGCACTTTCACATGACCGTTCTCGCGTTGGACCTGTCCCTGCATAAAGTTCATGGGCGGCGATCCAATAAACCCACCCACAAAACGGTTTGACGGCAGATCATAGACCGTCTCCGGTCTGTCGTATTGCTGGATCTGCCCATCCTTCATCACGGCAATGTGGTCTCCCATGCTCAGCGCTTCGATCTGATCATGCGTCACGTAGATCGTCGTGGCTTTGATCTCCTGCAGCAGCCGTTTGAGCTCGGCGCGCATCTCCAGGCGCAGCAACGCGTCGAGATTGCTCAGCGGCTCATCCATTAAGAGCACTTCTGAGCGCATGGCAATTGCGCGCGCAACTGCCACACGCTGACGCTGACCCCCGCTCATCTTGCTCGGATAGCGATCCAGCATATTCTCGATGTGCAGCAAGGCAGCGGCGTCGCGAACCCGCTTGTCGATCTCGGTTTTCTCGAATTTATTCATTTTCAACCCGAATGCCACATTGTCGTAGACGGTCATGTGCGGGAAGATGGCATAACTTTGGAAGACCATCGAGATCTTACGTTCGCGCGGCGGCAAATAGGTGACGTCTCGCCCGCCTATGCTGATGCGTCCATCATCCGCCATCCCCAGACCGGCAATGGCGCGCAGCAGCGTGGTCTTGCCGCAGCCGCTGGGACCCAGCAGCACCACAAATTCCTGATCTTCGATGGTCATGCTTACATTATTTACTGCAACAAAATTATCAAAGCGCTTGGTCACGTTTTCGATTCGGATGTCTGTCATGTTTACCTCTTATTTGGAAACCTGACCCCACATGTTGAACAAGTAACGCCGGATGTAGAAGATAAAGATCAGGGACGGTATCATCATGAAGAAGCCGCCCGCAAACTGATAGGGTTCGGATGATTGGTTGAGGGTCACCAGCACCTGGGCGGGCAGCGTCCGATTTTGAATCGTGAGAATGGTCGCAGCAAAGACCTCATTCCACGATAATACAAATGTGAAGATTGCCGAAGCAGCAATACCCGGCAGTACCAATGGGAAGACGACATGCCGGAAGGCCTGGGCAGGGGAGCAGCCAAACACCATGGCAGCTTCCTCCAGCTCATAGGGAATGCTGGAGAAGACGCTGGCAAGAACAAGAATTGTGGTTGGCAGGGCCAGAGCCGTATGCATCAAGGCCAGACTATATACGCTGTCATAAATGCCTGCACGCAGAAAGACCACAGCCAGTGGAATGGACAATATCACGATCGGAAATGCCCGCACGGCGAGGATCGAGAGGCGGAACATATCCCTGCCGCGGAAGATAAAGCGGGAGAGTGCATATCCCGCGGGCGCAGCGATCAACGTAGAGAGGATTAAGGTGATGACGGCAACCACGACGCTGTTGCGCAGACCGGGAAGAACTCCCCTGGAATTTAGAAAGAACTGTAACGTTTCAGTTGATAATGGAATAAAAGGCAAGACTCCCTTGGGGTAGGCGCGCACTTCCGCCGGCGTGGTGAGAGCCATTGAAGTAATGAATAGGATTGGGACCAGTACCCACAGGGATATCAGGATGCCTACCAGATAGGTTACCGCACGACCGAGCTGTTGCCGGCGCTGCATCCTGCGGTGGATGGCTTTGACCTCCGGCGAGACCTGGACAGCGCTCTTTGGAGTTTCCCCTACAGTGGTCATTCGATTGCCTCCTCTTGAGTGCGTACGGCGCGCAGATAAAACAACGAAGTCACCATGGATAAAATAAGAATCAAACTGGAATAAGCCGCGGCGACATTGAAATTTTGCAGGTCGTAGTACTGGCGGTAGGTCTCGTTGGCCAGCACGGTTATTATGTCGCCTCCACTCAGAACGATCACCAGGGCAAATACCTGGAACGCAAGGATCGTGCGCAGGATCAGTGCCACCTGGATGCTTGGACGTAAAAGAGGGATGATGATATAGCGGACACGCTGCCACAGATTCGCGCCAAACACCTCCGCCGCTTCCAACACTTCGCGCGAGATGGCCTGCATGCCAGCCACAATGATCACCATGACAATTGCCGTCGCCCGCCATATTTCCGCCAGCCAGATGGCAATCAGAATCCAATACCGTGTGTCGGCGGAAAGGTAAGTGATGGGAGCATCGATCAAACCCAAGCTCTGCAAGATCGAGTTGAGGTAGCCAGACTGGGTGAAAATAGAATACCAGACAATGCCTACGGCAAGGTCCGATAGTCCCAGGGCAATGGAAAAAACATAGAGAAATAATCCACTGCCTTTCAGTTCTGCCTGGATGACGAGCGCCATAATGATCGCCAGCACAAATTGGGCCGGGATGATCAGCACAATCAGGAGCAGCGTTGTTCGAAGCGCCGGCCAGAAGAAGCGGTCATTGATCATTCGTTCGATATATCGGGTTGTAAACTGGCTTGTGTCCCCCGCTTCGATGCGTCCCCGCGTGTCATCGCCTAGTGGCCTGATATAACGGGCGGGTACCCAGCCCTGGATGGTTTCATTCCCATTCTTCCCCCCGATGTGGTACCACACTTCGAGTGTTGCCTGGCCGAGGATTTCGACCGCTGCGCGTGCCTCCATTTTGCCGAGGATTTCGCTGCCTTCGTTTGCTTCGGCGTGAATTGGGGTGAGCGGATCCGCACTACTGGACAGGATCGATCTGACCGTGCCTGTGGCAGGATTGCCGCTTGCATCTGACTCACGCACACGGATACGACGCTCCGGCGTCCAGCCTTCGACGACCTGTCCGTCTGTCGTCTCCCCGCGTACCTGGTACCAGACTTCGGTCAGCAGGTTCCCTTGTCCATCTGCTCCCGCTGGAATGGGATTCGCCCGTTGATCGAGAATATCCACCTGCATTCCGCGAGGCAGTTGCCCGGCAACGGTGCTGGCGCTCGCGGCCTCAGACCGTAACGTCAGGAGCGCGCCCTCCTCCCGGATTGCGAGGATCAGACCCTGCACCATCGGCCAGGCAAAGAACAAAGCCAGGTAGACCAGCGAAGGCAGGATCAAAATATAGGGAGTCCAATTAACTCGTTTTCGACCTTTTATCCCGGAAGCCGTAGTCATGTTAGCACCTCGCAACGCTTCGGAAAGGTTTGCCTGGTGCGCACAAACCGTACGCACCAGGCTTTATGGAAGCAAACTCAATTATTCGACCTGGCACGGACCTTCGCTGGGCGCATCGGGAGCCCAGCAGGGCGCTCCGGTATCATCCAGGAGTGCCTGCAGGTTGGCTGCTTCTTCCTCGAGCACAGTGGCAGCATCCTCGCCGTCGATCACCACGCGATCGAACGCGGCACGGAAGATTTCGTTGATCTCACCACCGCGCGCGCCCAAGCCCACCGGGATCAGCGCAGGGAGCGCGTCTGGGGCATTGATCGTCGCGGCAACTGCGGCGGCTTCGAGCGCTACGCCTGCCGGCAGGTCGGAGGTATCTACCCCTGCGACGACCGGGAAGAATGCCAGATCGCTGAGGACGCGTTTCTGGGTCTCCGGCTGGGTAAGATAATCGATCAGTTCCATCGCCGCTTCAGGATTCGGAGCGTCACTCGGGATTCCCAATCCAACAACAACCGGCATGAACCCACGACCCGCGGGACCCGCCGGCGCGGGGAACGCCACGAAATTATCCGGCTGTTCGTTAAATGCCTGGACCAGCCGGGCAACGTGATCGAACGCCACCCAGACTTCGCCAGAGAGCAGCGGTTCCTGCATGAATTCGTAACTAATAGACTGAGGATGAAGGGTTGGCCACAGGCTATCACGCGCCCACTCCAGCATCTGTACAGCCTCCGGGCTCTTGAACTTCGTGACCATGCCACCTGTATAGGAAGGCCAGATGAAGCCCTCCAGGAAGCGGTGGAAGAGTCCGGCGTGAGGCATGCCGCATTTGGGCCCGCCAGTTTCATCGAGCATCGTCTGGCACCATTCGCCAAACTGCTCCCAGGTAAGGGCATTGACGTCTGCGCCATCGGGCAGATATTGCAGGGCATCATTATGGGCTGCCATAATGTACGTCGCCTGCATCCACGGGACATAGTAGAGGTAGTCTTCGGTTCCCAATAAGCCAGTTTCCAGATAAGCTTGCGCAAATTCGCGGTCCGCGGACAGATCGTCGACCACGTCCGTCATGTTCATCATGGCAGGCGCAAGGGACGGGTAGGCGCCATGCAGGGCACCGACAAGATCCACCTGACCCTGTCCGGTTTCAGCTCCCGCCAGAACGAGCGCCAGCAGGGGACCGTCTTCTGAGCCGGTGAAGTCATAGTTGCCACCCTCCTGGAGGATCGCCCGGAATTTGGCGGCTTCTTCCACAATATTGAACTGGGTTGAGAAGAAACTTACGTCGCCGGCCGGGGGTCCAAGGGTCGGCGTAATTGTCGCTGCAGGAGCTTCCGTAGCAGGCGCCTCGGTGGGAGCTTCGGTCGGCGCTTCTGTTGGCGCCTCGGTCATCACTTCGGTAGGAGCTTGCGTCGCGGGTGCCTCCGTTGCCTGCGGACCGCAGGCCGTCAGGACAAATGCGGCAACGACAAGCATGGTGAAAAAGATACGAAATCTCTTCATCTCTGTCTTCTCCTTCTTTTCTTGGTTGGTTGAATAGTACATCAAATACCTTCGATATGCAACGACCTTCATGATCTGTGATCGACCTCCTTGTATCCTGCCCGGGCATTCTCAGGATAACCAGCATGGTTACAATACTTCCGCATCTGTGTGTGATGAGTTCTTCGTTGGCGATGCGCCGTCACTACGCATGAAACCCCTTAGCGTGACTGCCATCATCATGATTGTATGACCCAACATTATTTTCCCACGCAACTTGATTATAGCGATAAACAAAACGCAAGTCAAATTGTTTGTGAGATTTAGCCAAAAAATACCAAATAGGGTTGCGAACACCTGGAAATAAAGAGCTGCAGCGCCGAGCAGAGCCGCTCTCTTGCCAAGCACGCCCTTCAGGGCTGGGACTGAAGGAGAGCGGTTCAGGGACGGAGCGAATGCAATGTGCTCTCGACTCCCGGGGTTATAATCCCATCGCAGCGACAGAGATCTTGCCCTGCCCTTGAATTTTCCAACAAGCAGTCAATTTTCAGGAGCGATTGATATGGGAAAAGGCGTCGTGTTCACGCAGCCAAGAACGGTCGGATTCGAATCGTATGAGGACCTGCCTCTCGGACCGCATGAACTGCGGGTGCGTACCTTATATTCCGGCATCAGTGCCGGGACGGAAATGACCGCCTATCGCGGCAGCAATCCATATTTGTCCAAGCAGTGGGATGCAGTGAACCGCCTGTTTCTCGCCTCTGAATCGCCGAGCCAGCCTTATCCGCTTTCGGGTTGGGGGTACGAGGAAGTGGGAGAAGTGATCGAAGTTAGCCCGGATATCACCAGTTTGAAGGTGGGCGATATCGTCTACGGCACATGGGGTCACCGCACGCATCACATTTTGCATGAAGACTATGCCAGCCAGCGCGTCAAGCCGGCTGGACTGGACCCCATCCTGGCGATCTATTCTCACCTCGGACCGATCGCCCTGAACGGTATTTTGGATGCGAACATTCACGTCGGTGAGACTGTTGCCGTGTTTGGACTCGGCGTACTTGGCCAGGTGATCGCGCAGCTTGCCAAACTTAACGGTGCACGTGTCTTGGGTGTGGACATGATCGAAAAACGTCTGCAATTGGCAAAAGAATTAGGTTCGATTGAAGATGGATTTAACCCTCGAGATGGCTCTCCCGCCGAGAAGATCAAGGCCCTGACGAATGGTCGCGGCGCAGATGTGACGATTGAAGTATCAGGCAACGCCAGGGCATTGAATGAAGCTATCCGTGCGACTGCGTACTCCGCCTGTGTCGTGGTATTGGGCTTCTTTCAGGGGGAAGCACAGGGTTTGTCGCTGGGCGAGGAATTTCACCACAACCGCATCCAACTGGTCTGTTCACAGATTTCGAACGTTAACCCGGCGCTGAGCTATCGCTGGGATCGCATTCGCTTAATCCACACGATCATGGATTTGCAGGCAAAAGGGTCACTCAACCTTCGACCGATCATCACACATGTCATTCCCTTCGAGCAGGCCGCGCAAGGGTTCCAGATCCTGGATGAAACACCGGACCAGGCATTGCAAGTTGTTCTGGATTTCTCGTAACAGTAGACCTTATTCTTTTCCAAACGGACTTTCTCATGAAACGATTACGCACTGGAATCCTTGGCTGTGGTGGCTTTGCCAATCGGCACGCGAATAATTTGATTGGTTTGCCTAAAGAAATCGAACTAACAGCTTTTTGCGATCATCATGAACAGAATGCTCGCGGGTTCTCTGAAAAATATAGCGCCGGGAAAGGTGCTGTGTTTACCGATCACCGTGAAATGTTCGAGAAAGCGGGCCTTGATCTACTTGTGATCTGCTTGCCCCCGTTCGCACACTCAGATGAAGTCGATCTGGCAGTACAGCATGGGGTCCACATGCTCATCGAAAAACCGATCGCGCTTTCCTCCGAACATGCCTGGCGTATGGTCGAGGCAACGGAAAAAGCAGGTATTAAGACTCAGGTCGGATTTATGTTCCGCTTTGGGGCGGGGATAGAGCGTCTCCAAGAGTTGATCAAGTCTGGTGAAGCTGGTGTAACAGGATTAATGAGCGCCCGTTATTTCTGCAATTCGCTGCATGCACCCTGGTGGCGGGACCGGAGCAAATCTGGCGGGCAACTCGTCGAGCAGGTTATCCATATGGTCGACCTGATGCGCTATCTCCTCGGGGAGGCGGTCAGCGTGTACAGCCGCCAGGAAAATCTCTTCCATCGCGAAGTGACAGATTACACAGTGGAGGATGTTAGTGCCACCGTCTTTGGATTTCAGAGCGGTGCAATCGGAGTTATCTACGCAACAAATGGCGCCATCCCGCTAAAATGGATCAACGACTACAGGCTGGTCTCGCAAAAGCTGACGGCGGAATTCACCAATGCCAACAACGCCTTGTTCCATTTCACTGCCGAAACGCCAGTTCGGACAGAAACAATTACAAGTGACAAGAATGTGCATCTTGCAGAACTTCAAGACTTACTAATCGCCATTCGCACGGATGGGCAGACTCGCACGCCCATGCGCGAAGGCGCGAAATCGCTCGACATGGCATTGGCCGCTACGCGATCCGCTGAGACACACAAGGAAATTTCCCTTGCTGAACCTTTCGCTTTTCGCTGAGCAGGCTCTTGTCCTAGAAAGCTTCGGTGTCACGTTGCGAGGCGCGAGTCCTGTTCTCAATGGCACACCTCTCGAAGTTTGACACACATGCGTTTTTTAGGAAAGGGTATCCGGGTTTTCCAACATTTATGAGCAAAAAAGTAAGCTCACAGTGCTGGAGAGCAGTAGTAAGACAACTTCAGGGTGGAACACAGGGCATCTGGCTATGCATGGAAACCTGTAATTCTAAGTCTGCCAAGGGCGGCCTTCGCCGGGACCACAGACGCCAGCATCAAAGCTGTCATCAACACGGCAGATGTAAGGCACCATGCGCAGGTAGCACCGATTACGAAAGGCTCCAAAAAAGTGAGGTAGATTGAAAAGAGTGTGCCTAACCCTGTCATGATGAATATGAACAGGGGTGCGAAGTCCGCAAAGCGCTTATTGGTGAATCGTCCTGCCAACCAGAAAATCAATATGACCCCATACCCGATCATTCCCAGGATACCGATCGGTAGAATACCAAAGAGACGTGCATATTCGCTCTGTTGAACAGTATTGCAATCTCCCACAGGTCCGCATATTGCTGCTACGTCGCTCGTCTCTACATAAGCCAGGTAACCAGCCACACCAAGGCCCATGACACATAACAGCGGCATGATCCAGTTCGAATTCACTATGAATACGTTTCCATTTGTCTTTCTGAAACTGGCACTACCGATGACAAGTTGGCTGCGTTGCGTCCCGATCTGGGCGAAGCTAGAACGATGATCGCCATGCCGATCAGGGACATACCGAGTACGATTGGCATCCATGGAAAGGCTTTTGCCCCCTTGCGATGATACTTCTTGTTTGACTTTGACATTGCAGGATCCGTAATGTGGGTCTTTACAATAGACCTATTAATCGTGACTAAATTCAGTAAGTCACAGGTTTGTCATTCTGAGGAGCCAGCGTTTTCCTGGCGACGAAGAATCTCTGACAATTTGCGCCGAGACTCTTCGTTCGCAGCGAGCGCTCTCTCACATCGTCCCGATGTCCTTCGGGAGAGTGACATGAAAATCGTGATTTACTGAAATTAGTTTTGTAATACGCGCTGGATCTCGGCAAGAAGGTTCTGTTCGGGGACCGCACCGACAACCATACCGGAACCGGCATTGATCACGGTCTGGGGTACGCCGCGAACATTGAACCGATTCGCTAATTCCGGGAATTCCGTGGCTTCGACGCCTTCAGCTAGGATCATCAGAGGATTTTCCATCGCCATCTGGTGGGCCAGCAATACCGCTCGAGGGCAGTATGGACAAGTCGGTGTAACGAACACTTGCAGATGCAATGGCTTATCCAGATTCTTCAGGTACTCACGTGTCTTCGTATCCAGTCCGGAGTCGCGCCGGGAAACCATCAAAATATCATTGATCAAGGTGCTAAATTCATGACCTGACGGGATCCCGGAGAAATGAATGCCGAGATTCTTCACATCTGCCTCATCCTTCGCCGCGATAACGATTCCGGGCGCATTCGTAACGTTAAAACGGCTGGCCGTTTCCCGATCAACATCCATATCATGCACGCTCAATTCAAGCTTGTCATTGATTGCGATAACTTCTTCGAGAAGCTGTTTTGTTTCATTACAGTAATCGCAGTGCTCACTGGATGTGAATAAAAGCACCTGTACAGGTTCTTCCATACTGTCAAAGGCTTGTTTGATCTGCTTGATGACCTGTGTGTCGAGTACTTGCTCCATGGATGTGCCTTTCTACGCCAGTTCGACTTTCGCAGTGGTGATTTCAAAAGCGGGTGGGTTTTCCAAATGCTTCTTCACCGCACACAACTCAGCAGATCGAATTAACGAATCACGGTACTTGTCGGGGAAACTGGGCGGAACCTGAATTTCCAGGTCG
>JBDTPH010000077.1:0-10912 GCA_039932795.1 Chloroflexota bacterium | reverse complement strand
ATTATTGTTATCCGCTTTTCGCGGCACACCAGCGGCGGAAAGTGTTCTTGCTATGGTTTTTCGATTGGTCGTCTGGCTGATTATTCTGGCGCTGATGTTCTTTCAGGTGAGGAAAGATAAACTACGGGAGTGAGAAGATAATCCTGCCAGGAGTCATATCAGCTTTCTGTGATGCGTATAATCGATTAATGTTTATGCTATTGCATCATATAATGAAACTGACCGTTCTCGACGATTAAGCGATGCTGGGATAATTCGAAACCGTCTCAAGGTTGATGCTGCGATTGAGAATGCTAAACGAATACAGGAGCTACGACATGAATATGGTTCATTTATGGATTGACTAGATACATGTCATCACGACCTAAAAGTCAGAGGTTTCAATCCTGATTTCGCTATATTTTCCGAACCGTAGGTAGCAGGGCTCATAATTATATATTCTTTCACAGATCTAATACCCTGCCGCGCTGCGGCAGAATAATAAGGAGTTTGTAAGTGTTCTGGGGCTTTAGCGGATGATACCCCGTCTGCTTGTGGCAGAGTTCATTCATTTCAATTGATACGCTTTTTTAGGTTTATCTAATTTAGCGTGAAAAAGATGTTCGATTGCGTACATCCTTGTCCATGCGGCTACTACGACGATTCACACAAGCCCTGTACCTGTGCACATGCACTGGTGACGAAGTATCGGAAGCGGATATCCGGTCCGCTGCTGGATAGAATTGACATTCAAATCGAAGTCCCCAGAGTGGATCATGAAAAGTTGAGCGGAGATCGTCTGAGTGAGACCAGTGAAGCCATCCGGGCGCGCGTCCAGGCTGCGCAGGATCTACAAAACAGACGCATCTCGAAGAATGGATCAGCCAATATTGTATGCAATGCAGACATGCGCGTGGGAGAGATACGTCAATTCTGCAGAATGCAGGACGAAGGTCAGAGTTTGATGCGGCAGCGATGACACAATTGAATCTTTCAGCACGCGCCTATCACCGTATCTTGAAACTGGCACGCACGATCGCGGATCTGGCAGGGTGTGAGGAAATTCAGTCCGCACATCTGGCGGAGGCGTTGCAGTACAGGCCAAAGATTATGCTGGGGTAAAGTGTGTTTCTTTGGTCTTATTTGCATGTCTAAAAGGACGGTTTGCGTTTTTCAATAAAAGCGCGGATCCCCTCCTGTCCATTCGGATGAGCAGCACAGTCGCTGATGCCCTGTCTCTCGAGTTCCAGTTGAGTTTCGAGCGTATGGTTGAAGGAATCGGCTAATAGTTTTTTTGACCATGCAAAAGAGTACAGCGCTGTTTTTGAAAGGCTGTTGAGCATGGCGAGAGCTTCGGGTAGCACATCAGTATCAGGGACAACTTTTGTGACAAGTCCCCATTCCAGGGCCTGAGCGGGGGGAATTGGATGATCAAACGCCATGATCTCCATGGCGCGCGCCAGGCCAACCAGACGCGGCAGAGCGAATGATCCGCCACCGTCGATGCTAAGGCCGCTCGAGGTGTACGCCTGTCGAAGAATCGCGGATTGTCCCATCACACGGAAGTCGCATGCAAGAGCAAGCGAAAAGCCTCCGCCAGCTGCCGTGCCGTTGATGGCGGCAACGACAGGTTTGCTCATTCGACGAATTTCGGTGATCGATAAATGAAATTGGGGTGCAAGCCTGTATAAAACAGAACCAGCCTCCTCTGTCTGCTGGCTGATCCATTTTAGATCACCACCTGAACAAAATGCTTTTCCTTTTCCGCTGATTAATACGCCCTTGATGGTGGAGTCTGCTGCAGCGCTGCCAAGCGTTTCTCCAAGCAGGTTCATCATGTCCAGGTTCAGGGCATTGTAGGCTTCAGGTCTATTGAGCACAATTTCCAGGATAGTTCCATGCTGTTGTGTAAAGACAGGGTCGTTCATATAAACATTCTCCTTGACTTCAGAAGATAAATGAAAAGACAAAACCAACAGTTGCTCCACCCGCGATGAGCCAGGTGGAGTTGATCTTATAGCGTAAAAGTAGGATCAGCGAAATGATCGCGATGATGACTGTATAAAAATCTGTCAGCGAGGAAGCAGCCAATTGGAAGGTTACCGCAGCCATCAGTCCGAGAGCCGATGCGTTGACCCCATCCAGCAGGCTGCTTGCCCAGGTCGAGTTGCGGATCTTTGGGATAAGCGGATTTGATATAGCGACAAAAATAAAGGAAGGCAGGAAAATCCCAAGTGTGGCGAGCAGCGCGCCAGAAATTCCTCCAAGCAAATATCCGATAAATGTCGCGGCGGTAAAAAGTGGACCCGGCGTAATCTGCCCGATGGCTACCGCGTCAATAAGTTGCTGGTCGGTAAGCCAGCCGAGACGAAGGACAAAGTCAGCGCGCAGGAAGGCCAGCAGGACGTAACCGCTCCCGTATAAAACAGAGCCGATTTTGAGAAAGGTCAAAAACAGGATGGGAAGACTGAATGGGATCGGGATTTGTGCAAGTGTCAGGCCGCTGAATGGAAGCAGGATTACGGGATTCAGAGTTCTGATGCGCTGAATATTTGCAACCAACATGAAGATCAGGCCGCCGGCGAAGAGCAATGCAATTTCGTTGATGCCTGCGAAATACAGGGCAAAAACGAGCAGGCCGATTAATGCAAGAGAGCGATTCTTGAGTGCTTTGCTTCCAAGGGTCCAGAGTGCCTGGGCAATGATGGCGATGACAACCGGCTTAATGCCATATAGCAGCCATCCTGCCGCGGGGGTTGTTCCATATTGAACATAGAGCCACGCTAACGCGAGCACAATGAACATTGCGGGAAGTATGAATCCCAAACCACCCACTATCAAACCCGGCCAACCGGCGCGCAGATAGCCGATGTGGATTGCCATCTCAGTTGAATTGGGTCCGGGGATTAGATTGGTCGCGCCAAGCAGGTCAAGGAATTGTTCGTCTGTCAGCCACTTCCGTTTGATGACTACTTCATTGTGCATGATGCCGATGTGTGCGGCAGGTCCCCCAAAAGCGGTGAAGCCAAGTCTGATGAAAAGCGCGGCAACTTCAGCAAGCGGAGACATTTTCCAAGTTTACCGCGAGTTATCGTAGACTCCTGAGATATGTTTGCTAAAAAATATCTCGAAACTATCATCCTCCCGAAGGACACACCTGCACTGTAACAAACGCACGATTTTGAATTGCTAATCAATTCATAGCTAATTTGGCGCAAGTGTCGGGACGATGACTTTCGGGAGAGTGATATGGTGTTTTTATGATGATTTCTAATACGCGGGATCTGGATTCAAGCCAGCAAGCCGGTCTGATATTTCGGGTAAGTGTCTTTCGATGTGTTCCCTGATGATGAAACTATCCTGAAGCGTATCCACAGTGTCGATTAGGATATCGGCAAGCGGTGTGAGATGCTCCAATGAGCCGACGCCGGATAATACACCGATAACACGACCTGCTCCTGCCGCGCGACCCATTTGTAGATCGGCAACTGTGTCACCGATGACAATCGCTTTGCGCGGGTCAATATGCATGCGCGCGCAGATCGTTGTGACCATATCGGGCGCAGGCTTGGCTTTGATACCGTCGTCGGCACAGACCATGGTGGTAATTAAATGGCTCACGCCAAAGGCGTACAGCATGGCTTCGGTAGGCTTGCGATCATCAGTTGTGGCAATGGCGATCTTGATCCCGCGTTCGTGGATGTTTTTGAAAAGTTTGTAAAGATTGGTAAAAGGTTTCGCCAGTGTGACAGGGTCAGGGACGAACCATGCTTCCTCTATCGCGCATTGAGCCTGGTCTTCCGAAAGACCAACTGACTCCGCGACCTCCACCATCAATTCGCGCAGCTTCCACATGGGCGTGCAGGTCAGTTTTCCATCCGGGAGAATTTTGCGGCGCGCAATGTCATACCCATATGACTCACACAAGGCTTTACGAACATCCAAGTTAACCGAAGCCTGCAACCGCTCCGCGAGTTGAAGCGTCCAGGTACCCCACATGGCGTCAAAGTCAATAAGTGTTCCATCTTTGTCGAAGATGATGGCTTGGGCATCAAGGTTTTTGAGTAGCTGCATGTTGTTTCATTTCCTAAAAAAATAGAGCCACGAGTAGAACCCGTGGCCCTTATGGATCAATTGTATCACGTCATTTAGCGCGTCTGGTCAGCGTTGCGCCACCAGTAAAACGTTGCGGCAAGACCGATGAGACTCGCCAGAATGACGATGATGTAGCTGTGCGTTCCCATCAAATCCGCGCGTGGACCTGCTGCTCCGCTGAACAGGGCAGGCACCGACCATGGGAACCAATCACCCCAGCCTGTGGCAGCAGCAATTTGAGCAAGAAAGACGCTGAGAAGTGTCCAGCCGAACGATGGCAGATAACCGCGCCCTACACTGGCTAGCAGTGCAACAAAAGGCAGGAGAGCGATCGTCAGCAGGGCAGAACCCATCACATCACCGACCGCGGTGCGGAGCAGTGGTGTTGACCAACCGGGAATGTCAACGAGAGAACCGACAATGAGGCCCAATAAAAAGATGAAGAAGCTCAAAAGGGTCGTCCACACTGTGATGACAAAAAACTTGGCTCCAACAATTGCCTCACGTGAAGTGGGCAGGGCAAGTAAATCCTTGGCAGTGTGGTCTGAGAATTCGCGTCCAAAGACCCAGGCCGTGACAATCGCGAATACGAGCGCACCACCGATTGCGGCTGCCTGTGCAATGAAACCAAAGAATGTTGCCCAATCTGCCGTACCGCCTACTAACTGGGCTTTGGTGCTGATCAATCCCATCGAACGAGCCGCGTCGGGATCTTTCAGGATGACCATGAATAATCCGCCAACCAGTGGTGCGATGGAAAATCCGATTGCTGTGAGGAGCGGGACTTTTGAACGACGCATCTTTAAAGCCTCAGCCCAAATGGCAGAAGAGAATAAGTTCATGGTTTTGTCTCCTCTGCCGGCGGCAGATTGCTTCGCTTACCATCGTTCACTCGCAGGGGTATACCGTTTGTCAATTGCAGAAAATGTTCTTCAAGATTTTGCTGCTCTACAACGAGTCGGGTGGGTGGCGTGCCTGCATTGACCAGGATGCGGGCAATGTCATCGGGATGTTCAATTGCATATTCTGTGTCGATCACGATCATTTCATTTTTCAGCACAAATTTATAACCGGCGCTTTGCAGGCTCATCTGCGCTGCTTCGAGATTGCGCGTCTGCACTTCCAGCCGCCTGGCGCGCAGTCGTTCAAGTTTGTCAGTATCCAGTTCCTCGATCAACTGTCCCTTGTGAATAATTCCAATGCGCGTGGCAAGTCTATCCACCTCGGTCAGGATGTGACTCGACATGAAGATGGTCACTCCTTTTTCACGTGCCAGGGTGGCGAGCAATTCACGGATCTCTACCACGCCTGCCGGGTCAAGTCCGTTGGCGGGTTCATCCAGGATCAAAAGCTCGGGTTCATGCAATAACGCGCGCGCCAGCCCTAGGCGCTGGAGATTGCCCATCGAAAGCGTGCCCGCCTTTCGGTCCGCGTAGGAAACGAGCGCAAGGCCCTCGATGACGCGCGAGATCGAGTCGGAGCCCGATATCCCATGCAGGCGTCTGGCAATTTCCAGATTTTCGCGAACGGATAATTCCGGATACGCAGATGGAGTCTCCACGAGATGCCCCACGCGCGCCCACGGCCCGCGTCCATCTGGACCGAGAGCCTGCCCCAGTACTTTGACATTTCCCTCGCTCGGGCGGATCATCCCCAGCAGCGCGCGGATGGTCGTGGTCTTGCCCGCGCCGTTGAGACCGAGGAAGCCGTAGATCTCGCCCTGCTTGACGCGCAAGTTGACTGAATCGACTGCGAGTACATCGCTGAAGCGTTTGGTCAGTTGATCAGTTTCAATCGCGTAGTTGGACATATGCTGCCTATGATCCTAAGGCTGTTTCGGGAGGTGTTCTTCGAGAATTGACAGCAGCTGATGGATGTGAAAGGGTTTTGTGAGGTAACCACTTGCTCCTGCGCCCATGGCCACAAGTCTGCTATCCAGATCATTCAGCGCGGTCACAATAACAATCGGGGTGCGCCTGAACGAAGGTTGTGCACGCAACATCCGGCATAACCTAAAACCATCAGGTTCGGGCATCATCAGATCAATTAAAAAAAGGTTGGGATGTGTGGAAACTGCCATTTCCACCGCCTTCGAACTCTCATTGACTACAATGGATTCAAAACCCGCCATAAGAAGTACCTGTTCAAATAGTGCTGTTGCACCTTTGTCGTCGTCTACTACCATGATCTTTGTCATACCGATTTCCTGGCTGGCTGTGATGGGTATACCTGCGCACTACTGGAGCAACTGCCGCAATCCTTGAATATGGACTTTCATTTCCTGCAAGACTTCAGGATTTTACACGTTCACTTATCCAGCAAAGCCTTTATCTTTAATGTCAGTTCGTTTATGTGGAAAGGTTTTACAAGATAGTCATTTGCCCCCGCGCCAAAGGCTACTATTCTACTGTCCGTGTCATCCAGCGCGGTCACGATGATGATGGGTGTTGCAATGAAATTTGGGTTTTGGCGTAATATCCTGCAAAGCTTGAACCCATCAGGTTCGGGCATCATGAGATCAAGGAGAAATACGTCTGGGAAGGTGGCATCTGCCATCGCCATGGCCTTCGAACTCTCGTTCACTACAATGGGAGCATGACCTTCCATTAGGAGGACTTCCGCGAGGAAGGCGGATGCCTGTTTATCGTCTTCCACGACCATGATCTTTGCCATACGGGTTTTTCCAGGTTCCAGTTTGTTTGTGTTGCCTTGATGCGAAACTTGGCACATTATACGCCTGTTTTTCTGTACAAACCCGCCTGTACCCTAGCCACAGGGCGGCAACCCCTGTTTGCCGCGGGAATGCCTCTGGCACGAAGGATAATTACCCCTTGCCGATGCCCTGGCTACCCGATAGCTAGAGTTATGCAAATTTTATCGAATGGACTGCATTGGAATACCGAAGGTATTAATGCTGCGATTGTAGCATTACTACAATTATCAGGTCGTAAGTAATTGATCCACTGCTTCTGCAAGTTCCCGCAAATTACTCACCTTGAATACATTGTTACATAGGGGTGCGTACTTCAACATGTCGCTGTCGCCCTGCCAAAGGTGAGGGGGCTCTGGATTTAGCCAGATGGTTCGGGTGGCACGGCGGCTCATCGTCGAAAAAATGTCCACACGCGGATCGTTATAGTTGTTGCGTCCATCGCCAACCAGGATGAGGGTCGTCTGCCCGTTGAGAGCGCTCATGAATTCTTCGTTGAAATTATTCAATGACCAGCCGAGATCAGTGTTGTAGTGTCCTCTGGGCATGCGCGATAAAACAGATGCAATCGCTTCGTCCGCATTCGAGCCGTTGAAGTCCTCCGAAATATATTCGAGGTGATCAATGAAGGCGAAGGCGTGAGTCTTGCTCACCTGTCCCTGTAGCGCAAAAAGAAAACTCAACATCAACTCGGAGCAAAATCTCATGGATGTACTGATATCGCAAATCACGACGATCCTGGGTTTGCGTGTTTTGTCGCGGTAATGGATCTCCATGGGCACGCCATGATGTTTAAGATTGGAACGAATGGTCGCCTTTGGATCGAGCTGTCCGCTCTTTGCGCGTTTTTGCCGAAGCGCAATCCTTGTTTTTAAAGCAGTGGCAAGTCGCTTCACTTCATGCTGCAAAATCTTTTTATCGGCATCCGTTAACGCGTGGAACGGACGGTTCATCAGGTTATCCAGATTTTCAGAGGGCG
Source organism: Chloroflexota bacterium (assembly GCA_039932795.1). Classification (GTDB taxonomy): domain Bacteria; phylum Chloroflexota; class Anaerolineae; order Anaerolineales; family Villigracilaceae; genus Defluviilinea. Next base: position 3,149 of record JBDTPH010000077.1, on the reverse strand, counting down.
GCTGCTGGCTCAGGTTTTCTGCTATACGTTCGCCCGCATATTGCTGGATCTGTTGTTCAAGCCCTTGCATGTTCTGCTGGATCTGCCCGCGTATCTGCTCAATACGTTCCTTGCTCAGGCCCATCTGCTGGAGTTGTTCCATTAACTCACGCATTGCTTCCTGGACTTCCGGGAACGCCAGTGCGCGCATCATACGCTGCGCCATCCACTCCTGATGACGGAGATCGTCCGTTTGATGTAGACCCACCATCTGACCCAGCGATTCCAGTTCCTCTTTGGACAGCTGTTCGCCGTTCATCAGGCGTTCCATTCGCTGACGAAGACTCTCGGCAAACTGGCGCAGTGCATCCGCGAACATTTGCGCCTCTTCGGGAGTCATGTCGTCTGTCGGGTTGCCGCCCATCATCGGCGGCTGGCCTGAGCCGAAGAAAAGGGGAAAAAGCTTGTCGAAAACAGGGATGTCGCGAATGTCTTTGATCAACGTTGCACGCAGGGATAACCTGAAATGCTCACGGTGTTGTATCCCCATCAAATCCACTGCAGAGAAGGCCTCTGCAGATTCAGCCAGTGATATGCGCACCCCGCTCGCGCGCAGCGCGGCTATTAACTGTAAAATGCGGGATTCCATAATTCCTTCCTTTTTAAACTGCTACACATGTGAAGAAAACCTGGAAATCTATAAAGTTCTTCGCAGTAAGCTTCCATCTATTACAAAATCAATTTCCTGAAAACCTTCCGAACTCATCCGGTTTGCCTCTTGTATGCGTGGGGGCGATCAACTGCCTGCGCGCCTTCTGCAGATCTGCCTCGTGTTTAATGAGCACTGAAAGGGTATCTTCCAACGTTGCCTTGTCCAGACTCTTGGCATTGAGCGCAACGAGCGCGTTCGCCCAGTCCAATGTTTCGCTGATCGATGGCGACTTGCGCATATCTGCATTACGCAGTCTCTGTACAAATTCAACGGCCTGTTGGGCAAGTTTTGGGTTCAAATCCGGAACTTTCAAGCGCACAACAGCCAGTTCCTCCTGGACACTTGGATAATCAATGAAGAGATATAGACAGCGCCGTTTCAGCGCTTCGGAAAGTTCACGTGTGTTATTGGATGTCAACACAACGAATGGTATATGTTTTGCGCAGAGCGTTCCCAACTCAGGGACGGACACCTGAAAGTCACTTAATATTTCCAATAGAAAGGCTTCAAACTCCGCGTCTGCACGGTCAATTTCATCAATCAGTAAGACTGTTGGTTTGTCACTCAAGATGGCTTTCAATAATGGACGCTGCAGCAGGAAACGGTTGGAGAAGAAGACATCCTCTTCAGCTGCAAGTTTATCTGCGGCTTCAGCAAGGGTTTCCGCCTTGCCAAGGGTGTCATTCAATTTGTCGCGTAGAAGTTGTGTGTACAGCAGCTGTTTCGAATATTCCCACTCGTATAGTGCCTTGGATTCATCAAGCCCTTCGTAACACTGCAAGCGGATAAGTTCACGACCCGTCGCGCCTGCGATGGCTTTGGCAAGCTCAGTTTTACCGACACCTGCAGGTCCTTCAGTGAGTAATGGCTTGCCCAGCTTTTGAGCCAGAAACACAATGGTTGCGATCTCATCTGATGCGATATATTTTTGTGTGGTGAGGGATGCTTTTACTTTACCAGTAGATTCAAAAGGATTCATCATTTATCACCTCTAGTTCGAATAGTATACCCGTTTTGAATACAGTGAAATTAACAGGGAATGAGTATGACAATTAAGAGTTCAATCCCAATTTACGATAGATTTTGAGATTTTCCTCCAGTTCCAGTTGTGGAGTAAATTTAGCCACAATTGTCTGGCGGGCCGTAACGCCAAGTTTCCTTCGAAGCGATTCGTCTTCAAATAAATGGCTGATCGCATTTGACAGTGCACCCGCATCATTCGCAGGGACAAGGATCCCATTATCCCAATCCATCACCACATCCGTAATTCCTCCAACAGATGTCGCAATGACAGGCTTTTCACATGCCATTGCTTCGAGTAATGCATTTGGCATCCCATCCCGCATGGATGGATGGACGAATACATCCATCCATGAATAATACGAAGGAAGGTCACTATTTGACACGTAGCCGGTAATAATGATTTTTGAATTTGGTATGGATGACTCTACTTCATCAAAAACTTTTCTATCTTCACCAACCCGCACACCTCCAACAATAAGCAGGGCAGCAGCTTGAACACGATTGATTTGCGCATAGGCACGAAGAAGAGTTGCCAGTCCTTTTTTCTCGCGCAGTTCACCGGCGAATCCGATGACTCTTTCATGTATGTGCCTTTCAGTATCTAAACCCAGCGACGCTGCCAACATACTATTTCGTTCCACAGGTTTGAAATGATCAGTATCGACTCCATTTGGGATCAAGATCACCTCTCGATCAATAAAGGCTTTTGCCTTCTTCATCAACTCACTTGCATTTGTCGTCACTGCGCTCGCGTTTTGTAGTGCATACATGACATGTGAAAACCTGGCAGGATCGAAGGCGGCGCGCTCAATGTCATTGCCGCGAATGGATACAACAGTTGGCACATTTAAATATTTCCCTGCATATGTCGAGACAAATCCTGCCTGGGTCAGGAAGTACGCATGAAACACATCAAACGGCTCACGTCTATGTTCCTCAATGATAAGTTCAAGCCAATCGACCAGTGTATCGTCCACGCGTTTGTGTGCGCCGAAGCGCGTAACGCAGACTTCGCTTCGGATAAGAGTCCGCTTTTCGGAGGGTGACAGGTTGATGCTTGGGCAAAAGACGCGTACATCATGTCCGGCAGATGATAGTAAACGCGCGAATCGTTCCGTCGAGATTGCCAGCCCGCCGACGTCGGGTGTATACTTTTCAGAGAGGAGTGCAATTTTCATGGCTGATCAATGTGAAATGATTATTGGTTATTTGGTGCCTCATCGTTGCGAAAATCCATCGCTTGGAAAATGTGTGAAATGCGGACGGGGGTTTTGTGATGAGCACACGAATCAGACAAAAGAAGGACGTGTCTGCCTGGCTTGTCTTCAAGGTCTCGACCAGCCCATCGCTTTGCCGATCGCTGCGGCAGCGTTTACAGCCGCTGAACTCGATACTTTTAATCGTTCCAGTATGATGGACGACGACGACCGCTCCG
>JBDTPH010000076.1:0-28066 GCA_039932795.1 Chloroflexota bacterium | reverse complement strand
CCGCGGGGCGATCCCATGGACGGCAGCGACGCGCCATCCCTCCTCTTTGAGCGCGATGAGGCCAGCCTGTCCTGCAAGCATTTCGATGGCGATCCGCAAAATACGCGCGAGAAGCTTCTCCAGGTCCAGTTCCTGGGTGAGTGCGCGGGATATTTCAAGCAGGTAGTCACGCTGGCGAATACGAAAATCGGGAAGCATAAGGAATATAAATTATTTTATCACTGCTCTGAAGGATTATTTTCGATAATGTAAAGCAAAAGTCTAATCTGGGAGGTGGATATTTATCTTGACACATGTAGGAACGGATATAAAATTACAGTAACATTTTATAATCTTTGTCTGCGGGTGCATTGATCCACTGCCTGGTTTGGTCGCTAATCCAATTTTTGGGATAGGGCCGTGGTGAGCCAATTGCGAAACCGACCGCATTGCGTTGGTTTCGCTTCGTTTTTTAACGAAGAAGACCTCCATTTTTATACAGGAAAAAAATGAATAAATCAATCTTATCTTACCTGCTTTACGGGGGATTGGTTTTTTCTCTGATGCTAGCGGGGCAAACAGTACAGGCTCAAGGCTTATCTTTTCCGGCCGCAATGAATAAAAGTTTTGCACCGCTTTCGATCGAAGCCGGAAGTACATCCCGCCTGGCGGTGACCATCTTCAACCCAAATGACTTTCCGTTGACCAATGCGAGCTGGACAGACAATTTGATTGGCATACAGCCCGGCATTTTCATTGCGAGCCCGGCGAATGTATCGAATACATGTGGAGGCTCAGTCACGGCTGCCCCGGGCGGGACAACTTTGTCGTTGAGTGGAGGCACTGTTCCAGTTGCTGTTGGATCGCCGGGTTCGTGTACTGTGTCGATCGATGTGACATCAACGACGCCGGGCAACCTGATCAATACAATTCCAGCGAATTCACTGACCTCTTCGGGAGCGTTAGGCCCTGTCACCAATAGCACACCCGCCAGCGCGACCCTGCATGTTGATATCGTTCGCGCTCCTACAGTGAATAAGAGTTTTTCGCCCAATACCATGCTGGTCGGGCAGACCAGTGAGTTGACGATTCGGATCAGGAACAACGACCTGACGACCGCTCTTACACAGGCGTCGCTTATTGATGAGCTGCCATCCAATGTTGTTCTTGCCAACCCTGTTTCATCAACATTATCGAATTGTGGGAGTTCCGCTTCATTAACAGCGATCAGTGGCGGCTCGTCTGTGATCCTGGGCAATTCAGTCATCCCGGCGAATTCCACATGTACCATTCGAGTCAATGTCACCTCAACGGTGTCGGGCGTTTACACCAACACGATCCCAGCCAACGCCATTCAAACCCTGCAGGGGCTTACGAATGGTTCGCCCGCGTCAGCAACTCTCAACGTTCAGGATATTGGCCTGGCCAAAGTATTTTCGCCTCCCAGTTTTCAGGCAGGCGGAACAACCAGCCTGACGATCACATTGCGTAACCCGACCAGTTCACCATACACAGGCGTGGAGTTATCGGATACCTTGCCTGGCACTGTTTTGACTGTGGTTGCCGGCTCTGCTACAACCACTTGCGGCGGGTCTGTTTCGACCACATTACCACGAACGGTTAGTCTTACAAATGGGACAGTGCCAGCAGGCACGGCTCTTGCTCCTGGAAGTTGTACCATCACCGTCCAGGTTACGGTGCCAGCGGATGCAAGCGGCGCCAGTTATACAAATACCATTCCTGCCAATTCATTAACTACCGATCAGGGTATTACAAACGGGATTGCTGCTTCGGCGCGAGTTCGCGTGTACGCAACGGGCGGCGGCATTGCGGGGAATAAATCGTTTTCACCCTCGACCATCGCTCCAGGCGACAACTCGCGACTGCGAATTAATATTGCTGCACCTCCCGACACAGACCTGACAAACTTTTCGATTGTGGATAATCTTCCGCCCAAGGTGACCATCAGCAATTCATCACCCGCCACGCGTAACAACTGTGGTGCTGCCTCTGTGCTGACGGCTGTGACCGGTGCGGCTTCCATTACGTTGACCGGTGGGACGATTGCTGCGGGGACAAGCTGCCAGATCAATGTCTATGTGACAAGCAGCACACTGGGCGTGCATACCAATACGATCCTGCCGACCGATATTACAAATAACGAAAACCGCACGGTGCCCGGCAATATCACAGCAGACCTGACCGTGGAAACGGTGAGCGATATTTCTGTCAGGAAATCCTTCACACCACCAGTTGTCAGCCCGGGCGGTATTTCAACGCTTACGATCACTGTGCGAAACACAAATGATCAGCCATTAGTGGATGTGTCCGTCACAGATCCATTACCAGGCACAGTCACGGATGGAATTATTGTCGCTCCCATCCCGAATGCAAGTACCACGTGCGCGGGCGGTACTGTTGCCGCTGCCGCGGGAGCACAAACAGTTTCCATGACAGGCGGCACTGTTCCAGCGCAAATTTTGGACGTGCCAGGCGAGTGCACCATCACTGTGGATGTGCAGGGGGTGGGCTCCCTTACAACGCGCACGAATACTATTCCTGCAGCCAATGTCAGCGGAACCATACAGGGAACCGACACAACGATGAATCCGTCACAGCCCGCAAGAGCTGATCTTACAATTGGTGGTCTATCCATTGCGGTAGTGAAGGGTTTTGATCCATTGACTGTCTTTGGCGGCTCTGCTTCCACACTCAGCATCGAGCTCGTCAATCCGAATAATGTGCCGATGAACGGCATTGCTTTTACAGATAATATGCCCGAGGGAATGGTCGTTGCCAGCCCGGCGAACCCCTCTGTAGGCGATTGTGGCGGCTCACTGGATACTACTCCCGGTACAGGCACATTTTCCTTTAGTGGCGGCAGTATCGCGGCGGCCACAAAGTGTGTATTGACCCTTCAAGTGACGATGACGGTCAATGGAAATCTAACCAACCAGATCGACGCGGGTGCGCTGACGACCTCAAGTGGAGCCACCAATCCGGACCCGGCCAGGGCGTCATTGACCAACCTGCCCGGTGCCAGCTTAAGCAAAGTGTTCGCTACCAATCCGATCCGCGCAGGTTCTGTCTCACTGCTTACGTTCACAATTCGAAATACTGGAAGCGTGGCGTTGAGCGGTATGGGATTTGAAGATAATCTTCCGGGAGATCTTCCGGTGGGCCTGGAGGTTGCCGCTTCGCCTGGCCCGCTAAATAACTGTGGTGGAACACTTACCGCGGTGGCTGGGACTCAACTGATTAAATTAGTGGATGGGTCTCTGGATTTTAGTTCAACATGTACGATCACCGTACCTGTGACCGGTGCCATTAATGGAAGTTATACAAACACGATCGAGCCCGGACGTCTCATTACAAATGAAGGCGCCACGAATCATGTTCCAGCTGTGGATACCCTGGTCATCACAGAAGGTTCAGCGGGTGGAGGCGGAGGGGACGATGGTGGGGAAGATGATGATGATGGCGGTGGATCTGCGCCTCCTGGGCAAGCCGTTAGCGGCTTCCTGATCCCGGTGACAGGTTTCCGCCCCAATGTCACTACGCAGCTGGACCAGGCAGCCCGTCCGTTCTATGATGCGCTCGGCTTCAGCATCGAGATTCCTGTTATCAAGGTGAATACATCCATTGCGGGGGTCGAGATCAAAAAAGGCGGCTGGGATGTGAACTGGCTGCAGAATCAAGTGGGGTGGTTGAATGGAACTGCTTATCCCACGCGGAAAGGCAACAGTGTGCTCACCGCGCATGTTGTCAACGCAGATGGGAAGCCCGGTGTATTTTCAAAGTTGAAACATTTGGGTTTGGGAGAGTACATCTTTGTTTACAACTCGGGCTACCGTTACACCTACAAAGTCGTGTCCAATCAATATGTTGACCCTGGTGATGTCACTGCCTTGCGGCATGAAGATGAAGCATATCTGACCCTCATTACCTGCGATACCTATGATGAATCTTCAAATTCGTATCTGCAGCGTGTGATGGTCCGTGCCAAACTTGTGGATTCAAGGCCCATACGATAATAAACTTCATCATTTACGTGAAGCATGTTCCCGGTGTTGATATTTTAGCACCGGGAATATTTTTTTAAGTTGACTTCATAATGAACTCTTAAAACTAGCCACCTGACACTTTGGATTTTGGACGCGGACGAACGCAGATTCACGCAGATTTATTGGCTGATTTCTCAATTCTTGAGTCCTTTTTTCAGCGTTTTTCTGCGTCCCATTTTGAAACTGTCAGGTGGCTAGACTCTTAATTTAATGTAATAATCGTTGACAATTTTAGTCCGTAATAATAAAATCCTTTCGGATTTGAAAGGTGGGCGTTCCACCAACCACCTCTCTGGCAGGGGGTTTTTCGTCACTGTATTCGTTTTCGTGAGAGTGTTGGAAAGGAAGAATCGAATGTATTATTTTTTTTCATCCAAAAGCATGCGCATCTGGTTGGCCGGTCTTCGCATTGCCATCATACTTGGACTGGGTTTTTCTGCGTTTGGGCCGGCTCAGGCAACACCAGTGTATGCAGATAAACTTATCTGCGGAGTGCCTGGCAGGGATGGCCCGGCATCGCTCAGCGGAGTTGTAAATACATATTACCCTGGGACTGCCAATGTTTCTGTGGGTGCTACTTCTATTCCCGTTGGAAGCCCATCGGGTGCAGCCACGCCGATTCAATCGGGAGATCTGCTGTTGGTCATTCAAATGCAGGGGGCAGATATCAACTCAACGAACACCGATGCCTATGGTAACGGGATAGCCGGTGATCCCGGGTCAGGGAATCTAGCTGCTGGCTTAAGCGCCGGCCAATATGAATACGTGGTTGCCACCAGTGCAGTGGTCGCCGGGTCAGTATCCATCAGTTCCGGTCTGGTAAATAACTATTTCGATCAGGACTTTCCAGTTGGTGCAGGGAATCAGGGGCAACGTCGCTACCAGGTCATTCGGATTCCTCAATATTCCAGTGCAACAGTCACCGGTACACTCACTTCCCTGCCATGGAATGGGATTGTGGGAGGCGTCGTTGCGGTGGATGTCGCGGGGACACTTAACTTCAACGGGAATTCAGTGAATGTTAATGGACAGGGCTTCCGTGGAGGCGGTGGTGTTAAGTACCGCGGCGGAACAGGTTCATTGACAGATTACCGGACACTTTCCACAAATCCAGCGAATGCATCCAAGGGTGAAGGGATAGCAGGCACACCGCGCCTGATCTTCAACGGTTCTACAGTCACTGACCTGGGCATTGCATTGGAAGGTTATCCGAACGGAAGTTTCGCACGCGGCGCTCCTGGTAATGCGGGTGGCGGTGCTACAGATGGAAACCCGGCTGACAACGATGAGAATGCTGGCGGCGGCGGCGGTGGAAATGGTGGTGCGGGTGGCAAGGGTGGTTTTTCCTGGGACTCGGTTCTGGATAGCGGAGGATTCGGCGGTTCGGCATTTTCAGCCAGCCCGTCGCGATTGGTCATGGGCGGTGGTGGTGGTGCCGGTTCGATTGATGATAACGACCCGCTGTTGAGCAGTGGTGGTCTTGGGGGTGGCATTGTCATGGTTCGGGCTGGAACTATCACCGGAACTGGAACTATTAACGCGAATGGCGCAAATGGTTCAGATCAGTTGCTGAATGATAGTGGCGGCGGCGCCGGAGCAGGCGGCAGTGTGTTGGTATTGGTGGAGAATGGATCACTGCCCGCGGGTTTGAATGTCAATGCTCGTGGCGGGCAGGGAGGCGATTCCTGGCCTATTGAGGCGCCAGGGTCTACCTATCCGGGTACACGCCATGGCCCCGGAGGCGGTGGTGGCGGTGGTGTGATTTATCTTTCCAGCACAGCCGGAACTTTATCAGCCGCTGAGGGACAGAACGGAATCACAACCACTGTTAATGATAACTATGGATCTACTCCGGGCCTTCCAGGAATCATCAATACCAACGTTACTCCGTCAGTTGTTCCGGGTATCTCGGGCGCGGTTTGTATTCCGAACCCAACGGTGGTAAAGACAACCAGTACTCCGCTTGTCACACAGACAGCAACCGGCACAACGGGTGAATATACGATCGTGGTTTCGGTTCCCGCCAATGATGGAACTGCACTCGGCTTTTCAATCTCTGACACTCTCCCAGCCGGGTTCACCTATGATTCGACGACTGCTGTAAATCTTTCCGGCGGCTCAACTCGTGTCACTACAGTGGATCCAACACCCGGTACATCAACACCTGATTGGGGCACATTCAACATTCCCGGCGGAGGACAGGTCAGCATCACCTTTGCCGTTGACATAAATGCGTCGGTTCTTCCAGGTATCTATCAGAATCCCGCTGTAGCAACCTATACCGATCCCACACGAACCGTTTCAAACGGCACCACCAGCACCAACTATGACCCGGGATCCAGCACGGGTGAGGACATACAAGTCGTAGCAGCATCCATGCCAGACCTTGTCGTGGCGAAGACCAACAGCGTTAATGGAAGCGTGGCGCAAGGATCACCGTTCAACTGGACCATTGCCGTAACAAACAATGGTGTTGGCTCGGCTGCATTTGCAGGCGGTCAAACGATCATGAGCGATGCACTTCCGGGCGCAGCAGGGTTCTACCCGCAGGGCGCGCTCACCGTTACAAATGGTGCTACCGCACCTGTGGGAACGATCAGCTGTTCCATAAGTGGTACCACCTTGAGTTGTGCAGCCAGTGGAATTGTTACACTTGCTGCCGGGGCGTCCTTCAGTGTAACCTTCGCGGTGACCCCCTCGGCGGCCGGTGACCTTGTCAATACTGCGATTGTCGACCCCGCGGAGATCATGCCTGAAGGTAATGAAAACAACAATACCGCGTCGGATACAGTGACGGTGCTGGGTGCGGATCTCTCCGTTCTGAAGGACGACGGGCAGGCGAGCTATCTGGCTGGCAGTGTTGTCACCTATACGGTGACTGTCACCAATAACAGCGGCGTTACGGCAACGGGATCAACTGTCTCAGACGCGAGACCGGTGAATGTCTCAACCTGGGCCTGGGCCTGTACGAGTCAGACAGGCGGGGCATCTGGTTGTACTCCTGCGGCCAGCTCGGTCTCCGACTTTACTGACGTCGTGAACCTGCCGGTCGGCGGCACAATCGTATACACGGTGACCGCTGATATTGTGGCGAATGCCGCTGGCAACCTGGTAAACACTGCCACGGTCACTGTGCCCGTCGGGTTCCTGGATCCCAATCCGAATAACAATACTTCAACTGACACAGATACACTGACTGTGAATAGCGCTGATTTGTCCATCGTAAAAGATGACGGGCAGACCGGGTATTCAGCTGGCGGGACTGTTACCTATACCGTAACAGCCTCCAACCTAAGCGGGGCAGATATCACAGGCGCGATTGTGTCAGACGCTGTTCCCGCAAATATCAGCAGCTGGGCCTGGGTTTGTACCAATCAGACCGGTGGCGCAACCGGGTGTAGCGCGGCTGGCAATTCCTCCTCCGATTTCAGTGACACAGTTAACCTGCCTGTAGGTGGAAGCATTGTCTACACGGTAACAGCAAATGTCATTGCCAATCCAACAGGCAATTTGGTTAATACGGCAACCATAACACCTCCGGCCGGCTTTGCCGACATGGATACGTCAAATAATTCATCGACTGATACCGATACACTTTCCTCTGCAGACCTGTCCATTGTAAAGAATGATGGTCAGATAACCTATAGCGGCGGAGCTGTGGTCACATATACAGTCACCGTAACGAACCTGGGTGGAGTGACAGTAAGTGGCGCAACCGTTTCCGATCCCAAGCCTGCAAATATTTCCACCTGGGCCTGGGCATGTACTTCGCAGAGCGGCGGCGCATCAGGGTGTGACCCGGCTGCAAACGGTTCGGCTGGTTTTTCAGATACAGTGAACCTGCCAGTGGGCGGCGCGATCGTCTATACCGTGACATCCAATATTGTTGCAGATCCCACAGGTAATCTTGTGAATACAGCAACAGTCAGCCTGCCAGTCGGATTTTCGGATCCGGATCCATCCAATAACACCTCCACTGACACGGATGCCCTTGGGTCATCTGCTGATCTGTCCTTGACCAAGGTAGTGATCGACCCGGCACCTGAGGTCAATGTCAATGACACCATTGATTTCCTGCTGACCGTAACAAATAGCGGGCCGGATGGTGTGAGTGTGAATGTAACAGACCAAATGCCAGGTGGATTTACATACGTTTCCTCCTCCCCAAGCCAGGGAACGTATAACAATGTGACCGGTGTTTGGACCATTGGAGACCTCGCAGTGAACGGAACTGCCACGCTGACCCTCAAGGTCACTGTCAACGCATCTGGTCCATATACCAATGTTGCTGAGATCTCGGATGTAGGCCCAGCGGGTGTCATAATCGACCCTGCCAATGTCATTCCAGACCCCGACTCCACACCAGGTAACAATAATCCCAATGAAGATGACCAGGGCCAGGTAACAGTCAATGTACACCGCCGAAGGACTGATCCTCCTCCGACGCCCGGCTTTATCATCCCGTTGACGGGCTTCAAGGCGAACGTGGTCACGGACTTGAGCAGCGTCCCAGGTGAGAGATACACTGCCACAGGCGATGTGACGATTGAGATTCCCAGCTTGCGTGTGAACATCCCGATCGTGGGCGTGCCGAAGAAAAACGGGACCTGGAACGTGTCCTGGTTGGGCAGCCAGGCGGGATGGCTGGAAGGAAGCGCCTACCCCTCCTGGAATGGCAACAGCGTGCTCACCAGTCATGTCTACCTGGCCAATGGTCTGCCGGGTCCCTTCAATAATTTGAACAAGCTGAAGTTCGGCGACAGGATCATCGTGCATGCCTATGGACAGAAGTACACCTTCGAAGTGCAGACCAATACAGTCGTGCTGCCGAATGACCAATCGGTGATGAAGCATGAGGAGAAACCGTGGCTGACGCTGGTGACGTGCAAGGATTACGATGAGAAGACCCAGACCTATAGCAGGCGCGTCGTGGTGCGTGCGGTCCTGGTCAGCGTTGCCTGGGAATGATGCGTAACGTATAAATGTAAAAATCGCCTCCAATTTTGGAGGCGATTTTTATTTGTTATTCCTGCCTATCTCATTCCCTGTTGCGCCTCAACCATCGTAATGACCTGTTCAAAGATCTCAAGGCCTTCGTCCATTTCCTGTTTTGTGATACAGAGGGGAGGAGCCAGGCGGATTGTTGATTTACCGCAACCCAGTAGAAGCAGGCCATATTCAAAACCCGCATTTTCGATCGCGTTGCGTATCTCTTCGTTCGCTTCCTTTGTATTCTTGTCTTTCACAAATTCCACACCGATCATTAGACCCTTACCGCGCACAGCCCCAATGGATGGGTGGCGCGACTGGATCTCCTCCAGGCAATCCAAGGCATGCTGACCCATTTCAGCCGCGTTTGCGAGATATCCCTCTTCGATTAATTCAATGGTCGCAAGCGACGCCGCGCACGAAATGGGATTGCCACCGTAGGTGTTGCCATGTGTGCCTTTGGGCCACGTCATCACCGATTCGCGCGCGATGCATGCTCCCAGCGGCAGGCCAGATGCGAGGCCCTTCGCTGAAGTAATGATGTCCGGTTCGACGCCGAAGTGTTCAATTGCCCACCACTTGCCGGTGCGTCCCATTCCGCTCTGAACTTCGTCTGCGATCAAAAGAATTCCGTACCTGTCACACAACTTTCGGAGCGCGGGGAAAAATCCATCGGGTGGGATCAGGTATCCGCCTTCGCCCTGGATCGGTTCAACCAGGATCCCTGCAACTTCATCACCCGGTACGTTGTGCCCGAACACTTCCTCTTCAATATAACGCACAATTGTCTCACCATAGTCTTCGCCTGGTTTTCGCTCAAGGATTGGGCGATAAGGATCGGGGAATGGGACATGCGTCACACCCGGCATGAGCGGATAAAACCCGCGATGGTAATGGGGCTTGCTGGCTGTGAATGCCACTGAACCCATGGTGCGACCGTGGAACGCACCGGAGAAACCAATAAAGTTGTGGCGCTTGGTGTGGAACTTTGCGAGTTTAATGGCTGTTTCGACGGCTTCAGTTCCGGAATTCGTCAGAAAGGTGCGGGCGTTTTCTTTGAATGGGGCGATCTCATCCAGTTTTTCACTCAGCTGAATCCAGCCTTCGTGATAAAAATCCGACGAGATGTGCAGGAACTTTTCAGCGGCGTCCTGCACAGCCTTCACAACACGCGGGTTGGCATGTCCCGTGGAAAGCACGGCGATGCCTGACATAAAATCAATGAAGCGGTTGCCATCGGTATCCCACGCTTCCACGCCCCGGCCGTGATCCATAACAAACGGATACCCACGCGGATAGGACGACGAAATAACCTTCTTGTCGCGTTCGATAAGGGCCAGAGCCTTGGGGCCAGGCACATTTAATTTATTCATGATTGACTCCTTGTGTGATACTTGCGGATTACGCCGGCACAGGCGCATTCGTTTCGCTGGATGAAACCCAGCCCGGCTTTTCAGGCCGAAAATTGGATCCCCTTAAAAGGAATTTCCTATGCCCTTTCCGCAGTCCACCACTTTGTTGCCAGCCAGTCAGGCGGCGGCAGGAATACAATCACGTAGTTCCTCATCGGCTTATAAACCCTTCGATCGTCGGCTCAGGCCAAGCCTTGCCAAAGCCAGCGCGCCAAGCAGACCTGCGTCATCGCCCAGAGCGGCTTTGGTGATAATGAGATCATCTAGATAATGCGGATGAAAAACATTTTTCTGTAAACTTTCCTTGAAAGGTTTGAACAAGAGATCGCCAGCCTGCGAGACCCCGCCCCCAAATATCAAAATGGACGGGTCGAAGATCGCCAGGTAATTTGCCACACCCATCCCCAGATAGAATCCTGCGCGCTCGAAAGCGGAAATTGCAAGCGTGTCACCCTGAAGGGCCGCTTCCGCCACTTGTGCGGCGGACAGCGTCGGCTGGGATTGAAGCGAGGATGGTTCTCCTGCATGAAGCTGTTCTCGTACGTAGCGTGCAATGGCGGGCCCCGATGAAAATGATTCCAAATGTCCATAATGACCACAGCCGCAAAGCGGGCCATGCGGGTCGATCGTCATGTGCCCGAGTTCTCCGCCCATGCCATGGAACCCCTGTAACAGGCGCCCACTGCTGATCACGCCGCCCCCGATGCCTGTGCTGATGGTGAAGTATATGAGGTCGTTGTGCCCCTTGCCGGCCCCGTACTGCCACTCGGCGAGCCCTGCCAGGTTGGCATCGTTATCCAGGAATACAGGAACGCCAAAGTGCTCGCAGAGTTTGGGCCCCACAGGGAAATTCACCCATTCAGGGATATTGGGTGTGTCCAGGATGATCCCAGTGTGTGAGTCCAGCGGACCGGGGGACGCCATCCCAATAGCATCCACGTTCCCGGCCTGCCAGACAGATTCGATAGCCTCCACAAGGCGGTCAAACACGCCGGGTTCGGTTGCATGCGAACGTGTGCGTTTATGGAAAAGAGGGGTGGTGCTGTTTGGTTCGTACGCGGCGACACGGATGTGCGTTCCGCCAATATCAACGGCTACAATGAGGCTCATAGCCCAATTATAACCGACCCCCTCAGCCTCTCCCACTACCGATGCTCACCTGCACTTGCGCCTGCCGAAGGTCCGCACGGGAAAAGGAGGTGGGGCAATTGACTCTTGTCTTTGTCCCTGCTACACTCATTTTATGAGCATGCCGAACTTCTGGAGAGGCTTTACCCAGAACCTGCGCGAACTGGCACGCTGGTTCATACCCGGTCTCGGAGTGAAACGCTGGTTTTTGCTGGTTCTATTTGGGATCACCATGCTGGGGGTGGGACTGGCAATCTTTCTGCTCGATATTTATCGAACGGAATCCACAAATCCCATCCTGTTGACGTTCCTCACGTATGCCTCTCTCAGTTTTTTGCCGCGCATATTCCGTGCATTGATCTTTGGCGGGCTCGGAGTTGCCCTGGTCATATATGGGATCATGCGCCTTAACCGTTCCCTGCTGCGGCCTTTTATTCGTCCCGGACACGCAATAGTGGATGAGCTTAACAGCTTTCGCCAGCGTGAACGCGGACCGCGCATTGTCACCATCGGCGGCGGGCATGGCCTCTCCACGCTTCTGCGCGGGCTGAAAGCATATACAAGTAAACTGACTGCCATTGTCACTGTGGCGGATGACGGCGGATCCTCAGGTCGTTTGCGCCAAAGTTATGGGATCCTGCCCCCGGGCGACATACGCAATTGCCTCGCAGCATTATCGAACGACGAACAAATGCTGACCCAGTTGTTCAGGTATCGTTTCAGCGGGGCGGGTGAATTGGATGGACATTCTTTTGGAAATCTGTTCATCACCGCGCTGGCAGAGATCACAGGGAGTTTCGAATCGGCGATCGCCGAATCAGGCAAGGTGCTCTCCGTGAGTGGACGTGTACTCCCCTCCACGCTGCATGACGTGAGACTCGTTGCAGATATGCAATTGCCCAATTCACTGAATCAAATTAGGGTGCAGGGCGAAAGCAGCATTCCCAAAATGGCAGGCCGTGTCCGCCGGGTGTGGCTGGAGCCGAACGATGCACCCGCGTTTCCGCCCACATTGAAAGCCGTCCTGAACGCCGATATGATCGTTGTGGGTCCCGGCAGCTTATATACAAGCCTGCTGCCCAACCTGTTGGTGCCAGATCTGTTGGGCGCGATCCATGCCAGCCGCGCGTTGAAAATTTATGTCTGCAATATTGCAACGCAGTCAGGTGAGACAGACGTATATACCTGCTTCGACCATGTGCAGGCATTGGAGGAACATGTCGGCGATAGCCTGTTTGATGTCATTCTGTGCAATGATAACTATGAAGGTGAATTGAACGATGGGTCACAGTTCGTACGCTGTGATGAAAAGTCACTTTCTGATTCACGGACCCACTGTGCAGATCTAGCGGATAATAATCATCCCTGGCGGCATGATTCGCAGAAGCTGGCAATGACCCTGATGGAAATTCTCGATGAATTTACAGGACCTCTGGATTGAGGTTACATTCGTCAGATTTCATCTCGTTTTCTCTGTGATAAAATAGTTTGTAATCTTCATCACAAGTAAGCTATCTCTCGGAGGTTTGAAATGGCAGTAAAAGTTGGTATTAACGGATTTGGACGCATTGGTCGTCAGGTGCTCAAGGCAATTCGCGACATGTATCCAAATGAACTCGAAGTTGCGGCGTTCAATGACATCGGTGACATGAAGACCATGGCTCACCTGCTCAAGTATGACTCGAACTATGGACGCTTCAACGGCAAAGTGGAAGTCGCTGACGACGGACTCGTGATTGACGGAAAGAAAGTCCGCGCATTCAAAGAGACTGACCCTTCCGCGATCCCCTGGGGTGATATGGGTGTGGATATCGTCATTGAATCCACGGGCTTGTTCACCATCAAGGAAGACGGCGTCAACAAAAAGGGCAAAACAGTCAAAGGCGCAGTCAATCACATCAAAAGCGGAGCGAAGAAAGTGATCATTTCTTCTCCTGCTGAAGGCGAAGATCTGACCATCGTGCTCGGCGTCAATGAAGACCAATATGATGCCCAGAAGCATCATGTAGTCTCGAACGCCTCCTGCACCACGAACGGCCTGGCTCCGGCGGTCAAGGTTGCTCATGATAACTTCAAGATCCTGAAGGGCTTCATGACCACCATCCACTCCTACACAAACGATCAGAAAATTCTCGATCTGCCGCACTCGGACCTGCGCCGGGCGCGCGCCGCAGCAATGAACATCATCCCCACGTCCACAGGCGCGGCGAAGGCCTTGAAACTGGTCATTCCTGATATGGCTGGCAAACTCGATGGCTACTCCCTGCGTGTTCCCACATCAACGGTCTCAGTGATCGACCTGACCGTTGAGTTCGAAGTCGCCACCACGACAGATGAACTGCGCCAGTGCTATCGCGAAGCTGCGCAGCAGCCGCGCTTCAAGGGCATCCTGCAGGCAGTGGATGAACCTCTCGTCAGCATTGACTATAAGGGCGATCCGCATTCCTCATCGATCGACCTGCCGTTCACCATGGTGCTTGGCAAGGAAAAGAACACGTTCGCCAAGATCGTGGCCTGGTACGATAATGAATGGGGTTACTCATGCCGCACTGCCGATCTCGCGGCGATGATGGCCAAGAGCCTCTAAACAAGGTAGATCCGTAAACAAGTAGACAGGTACACAAGTCACTCAAGACCTGTGTACCTGTTTCAATATAAACATGTTTACGCACCTGGAGCAACCATGAACAAGAAAACTGTAAAAGATATTGACCTCAAAGACAAACGCGTTTTCATGCGCGTCGACTTTAACGTGCCGATGGCCGATGGCAAAGTGACTGATGATAAGCGCATCAAGGCTTCTTTGCCGACGATTAAGTATGTGTTGGAACAGGGAGCCTCACTTCTCCTTGCCAGTCACCTGGGGAGACCCAAAGGCGGTCCGGACCCCGAATTCAGCCTGCGTGCCGCTTCAGAAGTATTATCCTCTCTTTTGGGGATTCCCGTTAAGATGGCCCCCGATTGTGTTGGACCCGAAGTGGAAGCGATGGCAAAAGACCTCAAGCCCGGTGAAGTGATGCTGCTCGAGAACACGCGCTTTCATAAAGGCGAAGAGAAGAATGATCTCGATCTGGCAAAGCAGATGGCCGCGCTGGCAGACGTCTATGTGAATGACGCGTTCGGCTCGGCTCACCGCGCCCATGCCTCCACAGAAGGCATCGCCCGCTTCCTTCCCGCGGTTTCCGGCTTCCTGATGGAACAGGAATTGGAATATCTCGGACGCGCGGTTGCGAACCCTGAGCATCCATACATTGCCATTCTTGGTGGTGCCAAGATCAGCGACAAGATCATCGTTGTCGAAACCCTGCTCTCCAAAGCAGACAAATTGATCATCGGCGGCGGCATGGCGAACACCTTCCTTGCCGCAAAAGGACTCAACATGCAGGACAGTCTCGTGGAAGAGTCCTCCTTTGAAACTGCAACGACACTCATGTCGAAATGGGGCGATAAGATCATCCTGCCCGTGGATGCGGTCATTGCGGATAAATTCGAGGCCGAAGCGAATACCCAGGTCGTTGACGTGGACAAAATTCCCGCGGGCTGGCGTATGCTCGATGTTGGGCCGAAAACGCTTGAACTGTACAAACGCGAATTAAACGGAGCCAAACTGATCGTTTGGAATGGACCTGTAGGCGTCTTTGAAATGCCGAAATTTGCCGAGGGCACATTTGCCCTGGCGAGGATACTGGCTGAATCCGGCGCAACCACCGTGATCGGTGGCGGTGATTCTGCCAGCGCGGTCAAGAAGGCGGGAGTCGCCAAGCAGATGTCTCACGTCTCCACCGGCGGCGGTGCATCGCTTGAATTCCTTGAAGGTAAGGAATTGCCCGGTGTCGCAGCGTTGATGGATAAATAATCCATGGAATAAGCAAAGGAGCAGGAAGTAATAAACTTTCCTGCTCCTTTGCTTATATAATCATCGAAATATTCCACCCTGGAGGAATCATGGAAACACCACAATTCATAAGTGAAGAAACACCACCGAAAAAGAATCAAACGCCTCTGATCATTGCCGTGATTGCAATTATTTTATGTTGCTTCTGTCTTGTCATTGTCGGGTATTACGGGTACAACACCATTCGAAGCACCCAGACTGAAATTCAGCCACTGGAGGAGGCAACCCCTGAATATCAATCAGATCCTGTTGAGGATTTTGAGGATGGAGTGCCAGACGTTGACGCTGATATGGGCGATGCTCCCACGGGCGGCCTGGGAAACGATATTCTTCGCAACGATACATGGCAATACATTGGCTTTGTAGCAATTGGAATGGGATGCGATGAGCCAGTAGGTGCAGACTCAACGATTGAAGTCCTTCAGGAGCCATCGGGCGGGGTCTGGCTCGAGAAATGGACCGTGGCCTGCGCATCCGGAGATAGCTATCCATTTGAAGTTGAATTCATTGTGGACGACACAGGCGCAACTTTCAACATCACCGCACTCCCATAGCCAGATTCAGGATAATGCCGCTGACAACAGTCAGCGGCATTATTTATCGAACATATGATTTAACTCATCTGCGCATTGCTGAGGATGTCATGTAAAATAAGGAAGCTCAAATAAATTGACTCAAAGGAAGCTGCGAAATGCGTAAACCATTGGTTGCTGGAAATTGGAAGATGAACAAGACCGTCGCCGAATCGCGCGAGCTGGTCGTTGCGATGAGTGCGCCACTCCGTGAGATCGCGGGCGTCGAAAAGGTTGTCTGTCCGCCGTTCGTTTCATTAATGGCACTATCTGCCATGCTCGAAGGCACAGGCATTGACCTCGGCGCGCAGAACATGCACTGGGAGGAGAAGGGTGCTTTCACCGGCGAAACTGCGCCGAACATGGTGAAGGAATTTTGCAAATACGTCATCATCGGCCATTCGGAGCGCCGTGCTTATTTTGGCGAAACAGATGAGACGGTGAATCGAAAGGTTGCCGCGGCAATCAAATACGGACTCACGCCGATCGTTTGCGTGGGGGAGACCCTGGACCAATACGAAGGCGGGCGTACAGCGGAAGTTGTTCTCCGTCAAATTAAAGCTGGCCTCGCTGGAATCGACTCTGCCAACGCCGCGAAATTGGTTGTTGCCTACGAACCGGTCTGGGCAATTGGCACGGGAAAAGCCTCCAGTGCACAGAACGCCAATCATGTACATCAACAGGTCATCCGTCCCGCGTTGAGAGACCTGTTCGGAGCAGAGGGCGCTGACGCGATCCGAATCCTGTACGGCGGTTCCGTGACCGCGTCCAATGCAGCCGAATTTTTTGCGTATGCAGACATTGACGGAGCACTGGTCGGCGGCGCAAGCCTCAAGCCCGATGAGTTCGTGGCGATCACAAAAGCCGCTACCGGGTAATGTCGTTGCGAGCGTAGCGAAGCAATCTCCGTTTGAATGACAATGCTCAACGAGCGGATTTGTCCACTTATCAGGAGATTGCTTCGGGCGAACCCCATCGCAATGACATTTCGAATATGACCCAACTTTCCGGCCTGTTCTGGTTTGTTCTGATGCTTGTGCCGCTGATATGGCTTCAGCGGCTTTTGCATCGTGAGGTACAAGCCGTGTTCCTGATCCTGACGCGCGATGCGCGCATGACAATGGGGATTTTTTCGATCATCTTTTTGCCCGGGGTGTTTTTGCACGAAGCGAGTCATTATGTGATGGCAAAGGTTTTACGTGTGCCAACCGGGCGTTTTTCCGTCCTGCCGAAATCCCTGCCTGAGGGACGGCTGCAGCTTGGCTACGTGGAGACCGGCAAAGCGGATATCATCCGCGATTCATTGATTGGCGCTGCACCGCTCATTGTCGGGACTCTCTTTGTTGCCATTGTCGCGATGTATCGATTCGAAATGCGCGTGCTGTGGGATGTGTTGCGCAATGGACAATTGAACCTGTTTTGGATGGGGGTGCGGGCACTGCCAAATGTGCTCGATTTTTATGTATGGTTCTATCTGGTATTCGCGGTCAGCAGCACCATGATGCCCTCTGAGTCAGATCGTCATGCCTGGCTGGAACTGCTCATTTCAGTTGGTGTATTGTTTGGCATTACATGGTTGCTCGGCGCAGGCCCGTGGATGTTGAACAATCTTGCGCCTCGCCTCAATAATTTTCTGAGCGCGGTTGGGCTGATCTTCGGCTTGAGCGCGTTCGTGCATGTTCTGTTGATATTGCCAACTGCACTGGTCCATAAATTACTGGCACGTGTCACGGGTGTTGACGTCGCGTAACGATCTTGTTCACCGTATTGATCAGAGTGCCTGCTTCAAACAACTTGATTTTGCCTCTGAGGTCCATAATGGGCTTCTCATAATATTTATAGATCAAAATCCCTCCAACTAATGTGAAAACCCAGTACAGCAGGTAATTGCCTATCAAATACGGTATTTTTGGGAGATTCAATGATGGCAGGTGTCTTAACATCCATACTTGAACGACTGATAGATTTATGAGATACATGGAGTATGAAGTGATGCTAATATAGGTTAGGCCTCTATACAGAATACCGCTTCCAGACTTGAACTCAGATAAAAATGGCAATAAAAACAACGTTCCCACAGCGGTTACTGTAAAGGAGAATACACAATAATACAACCCCAAACCATTCAACTCGAAGATGGTCATTAGTTTCGTTGTAATTAAGGCGATTAGACCCAAAATCAAAAGTATGTCTTTGTGCCTGAGCCAACTGGATTTGTAATAATACGAAATGTAGGCACCTATTACTCCAAACATCAAACTGTCCAGGCGTGTTACAACTTGCTTTCTGTATAATAGGTCCCACTCATTAATCGTCTCGACCGTAATTTGTGAATAACGGAAGTATCGAAAAGAAATACTGAGCAGTAGAACAACAACGGCTGTGATCAGGACGGTTCTTTTTACCGGGGTATGAAAAACCCCCACGAGAAAAAAGAATATCGCTGGAATCGTCAGATAGAACCATTCTTCAATCGATAAACTCCAGGCCTCGGGGAAAAAACCAGGATGCGGCGTATATAAATTCTGTGAAAATAAATAATACTTGTATATTTCACTGAACTTGAATTCGGCTGTGAAAAAATAGGCGAGGAATACGAGCAGCGAGAGGATTAGAAAATAATTAGGCAAAGTTCTAAGCCATCGCCGGCTATAAAAGTCCAGGAGGTTTTTAAGAGATGGTTCTTTCTCCTCCAATATTTTTATCAATATTCCGCCTATAAGAAAGCCGCTTAATACAAAAAAAATCGATACCCCGTCGAAAATAAAGTAACCAATGGGATTGTTTTTTGCAGGAAGCAAGTTGTTGCCGTGTGTTGCTACGACAAACAAGATCGACATCGCTCGCAATATGTCGAGGCCATAAATTCTGTTCGTGTCGAAATCAATCTTAAGGAAGCCGGTCTGTTTTTTCATAATTAGCTCGTATGATGAATTGCTGCCAAGTCTCTTCACTATTATCCCTGACGTGTGGAAATCCGGGCCCAGGTATGGGGCTCACAACATTCGCACACAATTTTACCAAACCGCGACATAACGGTCCTTGCTTGTGTAGTGGCGATACAAGGTGTTCTCTTTTGAACCTCATTCACAGGTTTTCGCGCTTCCTGACTGTGATCAACTGCCACCCTTTTTTCGAGTCACATTCGCGGTTAAGGAGGGTATTCCAATGACCTCCTCAAACTTCCACAGCGTATGCCTTCAGTATGAGATTTGCGTCCGTTCTTATTTTCCCCTTTTTTCCTTTTGCCTGTGTTCTTTCCAAATTTTCCTTTATTCTAAACTTAACGATTTTGCTTGCTGACTTGCGGGCAATCTGCGGCGTCTTAAACCTCCAGTGAGGGAGAATCTCGCTTTTATAGGGTTCCACCAACAGAACACCCTGTTCACCATTCCCAATGCGATACAGTTCGGGATGTTTTCTAAAGTCAATGTGATCAAAATCAAGTGAATAATCGAATGTCATGGAATCTGGCTTGATCCCTTTTTCACGATCATTTCCCGCGCCTTTTCCACCACGCCGCGTTCACTCTTGAACGCCAGCATCTCAATCGCTTCCTCAAAACTGACCCAGCGCGCCTCCTCGATTTGAATGGCAGCCTTCCATTGAATCAAAACCGCCTCGCATCCTCATGTGATTGGACGCCAGACGGCTCTCATTTAACTGAACTTTTAGGTCGTTGCCATCCATTTACAATCTGTCAGCTCATGGCAAACGGACACTCAGCCCCGAATTCGGCCCGGAGGGCACGCCGAGTTTGGGTGGCTCATCCCCGGGATGCGCTCTAAGGTCCTCAAGCAATTCCTGTGGCGAAAGAGTTGTTTCCACCCGGGCTTCTGACTCGGGCCGCGGGTTGCGGGCTGGCTTTGCGCGGTAAATTATCAACTCCGAAATACCATCTTCCATGGCGCGCCGTGCCAGGCTGCGGATATAGTAACGATTGAACTCACTCTCAGCCAGTACTTCTGCAGCATTCTCGGGTGTGGCGGCAATCGAATAGCCGCCGCTTTTGGGTTGGCGCCGGGGCAGCGTCCTGAGAATGCGGCGATGCGCTCTCAGGTTTTCCGCAAGCGACTCGTCGGTCCCACTTTGGAGCGCCTCGCGCAAAAGATTGGCGTAATCGTGCTGACCCTGCCCACTTAGGAAAGGACTGATGTGGAGCTGGTTATTTGCGATGTCATACTCCATTTCGTCCAGCATCAGTTGGCGGGTGCGTTCATCCAGATTTTCGTAAAATAGACCCATTGTTCACCATAACTTTCCTATAAACCGTCTTCTTAAGATTAACGTGCGGATTTAAATGATTGTTATGCGTGCTTTTCTACATCTTCCTGACCACATCTCCAACCCTGATCGTGCCTGCCTGAACTACTTTTGCATTGATCCCGCGCAGGCGGAGTTGTTTGCCTTCCTCGGAATTCACAAACTTTATGGCTTCTGTGCCAAATCTTGCAGAGAACTTCCTGCATCCCGTATGAGGCACCGCCGAGACTTCGATCACGGCGGAACCAATGGCAAGGCGCGTGCCTGCAGGCAGGTTGTCCTGGCTTAGGTCAAGGTCCACGTACAGTTGGTCGCCTGCCAGTGACCAGCGTTCTTCATTTTGTGCCACCAGGGCGATGATGCGCGCGTTCATGACCGTAATCTGCGCGTCGAGTAGAGCGGACCCATCCACTGTATGTTTGCTGCCGCGCGATTTCCAGTTATCGCCAGCCATGCCATCAGTGAGATTAAGTTCCGCTTCGTTCACAATTTCCCGTTCGTCATCCTGCGGACGGCGCACGATCATTTTCAGTGTCCCATCATCTTTCGGCGACTGGCGGATGATCTCCATGCCTGTCTCAAGTTCATTCATGGATAAATGCATTACTGTATCCATTAAAGTGTTCTCTCCTTCGTAACAATATATGCTGGTGATACAATATTTCAATCATAAATCATGGCAACGATCAAGATTCGAAACGTCAGTTTCAATTATTCTACCCCTGCGCGCGAACCTGTATTCAGGTTGTTTGAGATCAGGCGTGAGCGTATGCAGGAGGATTTATCCATTGAAACTTCCAAAGGTGTGAAAGCCCTGGATCATGTAAATTTAACGATCCCGAACGGTCAAACATTTGTTGTGGTTGGACCATCTGGATGCGGTAAGAGTACGCTGTTACGTGTGGTCTCGGGGCTTGAAAAAAATTATACGGGACAGGTGCTTTATGATGGGGAGGATGTTCAAAATATACCTGCTGGTGATCGCTATATTGGCATGGTCTTCCAGAATTACGCGCTGTATCCGAACTTTAACAATGAAGGCAACCTGAAATTTTTCTTCAAGACCCACAAGATCAGTGATGAGGAAACGAAGGAGCGTATACGCTTCACCTCCGAATTGATGGGTATTGGTTTCGATGAACTTTTGCCGCGCAAGCCAGGCACACTCTCGGGTGGACAGAGACAACGTGTGGCTATTGCACGCGCCATTGTCCGTGGGCCCAAGCTATTCCTGTTCGATGAGCCGCTTTCGAATCTCGATGCAAAGCTGCGCGTCCAAACCCGCACCGAGATCAAGCGTCTGCTTCATCGCTTTGGCATCACAAGTTTGTACGTCACTCACGACCAGATGGAGGCGGTTGCCCTTGCCGATCAGATCGTGGTCATGCACCTGGGACGGATCGAACAGGTGGGAACCTATCGGGATCTGACAGAGAATCCTGTCAGCATATTCGTCGCGGGATTTTTAGGGTTGCCGCCCATGGACTTGTTCTCGGGCGGTTCGATCTCGGGGGGACAACTGGTTCTGGACGATTATTCTTTTTCAATCCCAAAACGGCTTTTTTCACTCGTTGAGAACAATCAGCAGGTCACGATGGGGTTGCGGCGTGAAACGTTAAAAATCCCAGCGGGGTCAGCGCTTACAGGTGGGATTCCACTTCGGGCTGAGGTGGAAGCACTCGAGTCCGATTTTGTGCACCGGGTCCAGATTGTCCATCTGCGGATGGGGCGGTTCGCTTACTCAGGAATATGTCCGATGGCCGTAAACCTTCAGGTGGGGCAATTAATTGAGGTCGAGATCGACCCCGAACATTTGTATTTCTTCGATACAACATCGGGCCGGCGCTTATAACTTTTTCCATCTCGTAATCAGGATCTTCACTCGAATACGGACGCGGCTGTCTGCATCACCCACGGCCCATGCCGAGCGCGTGGATTTCCTGTCCGCCTCACCCAAACGAATAAAATCAGACCAATCGTCATCTGCAAATTTTTCCATTTCGCTGGGCGTGTCCCAGGAATAGAAGAATGGAAAGAAGTCTTCGCTCTCACGTACGAACCAGCCGCGTGATTCCACTTCCTGCATGGTTTTATTGGACGCCACATCGCCGCTGACCTGTTCCGGCAGGTCTTCCACGCGCCCCGATTCCCTGACCCCGCGCGACGATACAACTTCAACCTGCCAGCGGTCGGCAAGCGGACGCATATCGATCAAAATTCCCTTGGGCACCAGCACGCGCCGTATTTCACTCAGGGCATCGACCATGCCCTCCGGGTCAATACATCAGAGTGACCATGCCAGGATGGCAATGTCGAACTTCTCTTTTGGTAAAGGCATGGATTGCGAATCGGCGCGCACAAGATGAACCCTGGTTTCGAGATCATAGGGTCTATCCACTCGTGCCACACACAGCGAATCGCGGTCTGGATCGATGGCAACCGTTGAACTTGTCAATTTTGCATATTGCCAGGTCAACCTTCCCTCACCGCACCCAATTTCCAATACACGCTTGCCGGTAAGGTCTACATACTTGCGCAGGAATTTTATTTCATTTCGTTCCGGGTCTTTTTGGAGGGTCATATTTGCAATACCTTTGCGCCGTGAATTTTCCCCTGCTTCAGTTCGAGCAGTGCCTGATTTGCATCCTTGAGATCATATTCCTGAAACTCTGGTTTGATATTCGCCTGTGCTGCCAGCACTAAAAATTCGCGCACATCCTGCCGTGTTACATTTGCCACAGATTTAATTTCCTTCTCCATCCACAATTGCGACGGATAGTCCAGTTTCAACAGGACTTCCTTATCGGATTCCTCCTTGCGGATGGCATTGATGACGAGTCGTCCGCCCGGCTCGAGACGTTTCAACGCTTCAAGATCTGGACCCCAAATGGGTGTGGTATCAATCACCGCGTCCAACCCCGCAGGCGGACTCTGATCGATCGCGCCCGCCCAGGCTGCCCCGAGCGATAAAGCGAATTCCCGCTCTTGTGCGTTCCTACTGAAGACAAAAATCTGTGAATTGGGATATCTGTATTTTGCGACTTTCAAGACAATGTGATTTGACCCACCAAATCCCATCAGCCCTAACAATTGACCGTCACGCAAATTGCATAACGTTAGCGCCCGATAGCCAACGGCTCCCGCACACAGGAGCGGCGCGGCTTCCGAGTCTGAAATCAAATCGGGGATGGGGTGCACAAAGTCCGCGCGGACTTTCATGTACTCTGCGTATCCGCCGTTGATGTCACGTCCCGTCGCTTTGAACTCAGGACAGAGATTCTCCTGTCCAGACTTGCAGTAGTCACATTCACCGCACGCCGAAGCGATCCATGCCACGCCCACGCGTTGGCCCACTTGTAATCCGGACTGCAAAGTCTCCAGACTTTGGACTCCTTCCACAACTCCCACAACCTGATGACCCAGGATTACCGGCAACTGCGGAGGGGGTGTCCGTCCCTCGATTTCGTCCAGTTCAGTGTGACAGACCCCGCACCGAGTGACGCGTAGCAGGAGTTCACCTGCAGCGGGGGATGGCTCGTCTAGCGAGATCAGGCGCAGGGGAGTCTGATGCGTTTCCAGATCCGCAAGGGACTCTAGAACCATGGCTTTCATGAGCGCAGCAATGCCATGCAGATATTATTTTTCAGTGGGGCGCTTGAAATAATAGTACGTCATGGGCGGATGTTGGGCGATGCCTGTCATCTCCCAGCCATCCTCCCCAAGCGCGTTCATTTCTGCTTCATCGAGCGTCTTCTCGCTTTCAAGGTTGCGGACGATCTGCTTGTATTCCCATTTCAATTGCCTCTCAACGTAGATCATCGGTGGACGAATGGGTTCATGTGGTTTTGCTTCATAGGGTGGAATGATGGCGTGTTGCATAATTCACTCCTTTCACTATCTACTGAAGACTGATTACTGACTATCCCGTCCCGAACTGACGGTCTCCTGCATCGCCAAGTCCTGGCACAATGTAGGCACGTTCGTTAAGACGCTCGTCGATGGCTGCAAGATAAATGGGGATGTCTGGATGAGCTTTTTGCATCACGGCAATTCCTTCGGGCGCCGCGATCAGCCCCACAAATTTTATCTTTTTCACTCCCCAGCGCTTCAAAACATCCGCAGTCGCAGTAGCTGAGCCACCTGTGGCGAGCATGGGATCAAGGATGAGACATACCGATACAGTGGGTTCCAGCGGAAGTTTGTTGTAATACTCAACAGGCCGCAGGGTGTGCTCGTCGCGATATAGGCCGATGTGCCACACTTCGGCGCTGGGCATTAATCCCCAGACACCTTCGACCATGCCAAGCCCGGCCCGCAAAATGGGGACAAGCCCCACCTTCTCCTGGAGCTCGGCGCCCTGCATTTTGGCGAGGGGTGTCTCCAGTTCACGCGGCATCACAGCCAGGTCGGCAGTGGCTTCATAGGCCAGCAACGCGGAGATCTCGCGTACCAGCTCACGAAATTTTTTCGGTTCAGTGTTTTTATCTCGAAGGCGGGAAAGTTTATGGGCAACAAGCGGATGGTTGGATGCGTGGACGTTGGACATGTCATTTTCCTCGGGGATGGGATGGTTATTTTTATTATAGCCGTGAAGGGGATTTTTGACCCGTCGCCTGCTGATTAAATTTCCCTCTTCTGCACATGGAAACATACGGTCAGCGACCGGACTTCATGTTGATGCTCATGTAATAAACATGACATGAACGTGCTTTTTGACCCGTGACTTAGCATCCCATTTTGCGTACATTTAAGAGTGAAGAAGGAGTCTGTCATGAAACTCGACGGTTTACACATCCTGCTTACCTATCAATGTACATATGAATGTGACCACTGCTTTGTGTGGGGCAGTCCGCGCCAGACGGGGACGCTCACGTTCGAGCAGATCAAACAAATTCTCGAGCAGGCAAAAGAGGCAGGCGTCACCTCGATTTATTTTGAAGGCGGCGAGCCATTTTTGTTTTACGCCATTTTGGTAAAGGCTGTCCGCACAGCCGCGGATATGGGTTTTTCTGTAGGGGTCGTTTCAAATGCCTATTGGGCAAACTCCATAGCAGATGCTGAGGAATGGTTGCGCCCATTTGTAGGGAGGCTGGCAGATTTCACCGTGAGCAGTGATCTTTTCCACTGTGAAGAAGTTCTGGGAGAACGTCCGCAGAACGCGATCGTGGCTGCCAAGTGGCTCGGCATTCCTACCGGAATGATCAGCGTTGCACAGCCAGACATGCCAGCCAGGCAAACACAGGGTCAGATCGAGGATGAGAGTGCAGTGATGTATCGCGGGCGAGCCGTGGAAAAACTTGCTTTCCGTGTGACCGGCCATCCCTGGGATAGTTTCGATTCCTGTCCGCATGAGGATCTGCGCGAGCCGGGCCGCCTCCATCTCGATCCACTTGGGAATATCCATGTTTGTCAGGGCATCTCCATTGGCAACGTATTCGAGGCTCCGCTCAAGGAGATCTGTGAAAGTTACAAAGCGGATGAGCACCCGATCTGCGCACTTCTGCTCTCCGGCGGACCCGCCGCGCTGGTGAGAGAGTACACCCTTCCGCATGCTTCGCACTACGCCGATGCCTGTCATCTGTGCTACGAAGCTCGGACTACGCTGCGACCGTGCTTCCCACAACATCTTAATCCCGATCAAATGTATGGAGTAAATGGATGAATGGAAATGATTTTATGAGTTGGGTACTGCGCTCGCCACTGCATGGAATGTTGAGCAATGGCATGATGTTAATTACGGTTACCGGACGCAAAACGGGGAAGAAATATACAACGCCTGTTGGTTATTATCGTGGGAATGGTTATCTGTGGGTGATTACAAGCCGCGATCGAACCTGGTGGAAGAACCTGGCAGGCGGCGCAGAAGTTGCACTATTGCTGAAGCGGAAGCCGGTTACGGCGATTGCCGAACCCGACCTGGATGAAAACGCGGTGGAAACGCGCATGTTCGAATACCTCAAACATGTTCCACAGGCTGCCAGGCCCTGGGGAATCCACATTGAAAATGGAAATGCAAATGCTGAGGATGTAGCACGCACAGCAAAGGATAAGTTGTTCGTACGAATAAGGCCGTCCTAAAATAAGTACAGTATTAGGAAAATTGTCACAAGTGGGGGGCAGGAGTACAATAAATATTGTATGGCTCGTCTACAAAACGGTTGCCTCGGCGACCGTTTTGTGTGTCTGTACCAAAGGAGCGGATTAATATCGCAGCAACCTCCCAAATCGCGCGAAAGTTTATTTATGGATTCCAATGGTTCAATTCCACCCCTGATCGAAATGTGCGACGTGGTGAAAGTTTACGCCACCGCGGCCGGTGAGTTCAGCGCGCTACGGGGTATCAATATGCGCGTGAATGCGGGGGAGTTCGTGGGGATCGTCGGTAAATCGGGTGCGGGCAAATCCACTCTGCTCAACATGATCACAGGTGTGGACGACGTCAGCTCGGGCGAAGTCACCGTCAACACAAACGGCTCATCGGTTTCGATCCACGAGTTAAGCGAAGACCAGGTTGCATTCTGGCGCGGGAAAACCCTCGGCGTTGTGTTTCAGTCCTTCCAATTATTGCCCATGCTTACGCTTGTTGAAAATATCACCCTCCCCATGGACCTTTGTGGTGTTTACAGTCCAAAGGAATCACGCGAACGCGCGTTGGAACTGCTTCGCCTGGTTGAGATCGAGGAACACGCCAATAAGCTTCCCGCATTCATTTCAGGCGGGCAGCAACAGCGCGTGGCCATTGCCCGTGCACTTGCAAATGATCCACCAATCCTGGTGGCGGATGAACCCACGGGCAGCCTTGACTCGGTCACGGCCGATCATATCTTTGAAGTCTTTGAGCATCTTGTTACCGATCAGGGCAAAACCATTGTGATGGTGACGCATGACGAGTCGCTTGGGCCGCGCTTCACGCGTACGCTTGGGATTGTGGATGGCGAACTGGATCCCATGGCGGGATCAGCCAACGGGGCGAAAGGGAGACGCAAGGTATGACGACGCGTCGCACCTCACGCAAGCCGAAGTCTGTCTCCGTTCAACATGCCATGTCTGCCCCTGAGGCGATGATCGACATGCACGGTGTAGTGAAAACCTTCAAGAATGCGGCAGGCGAATTTACAGTGCTCAAAGGCATTGACCTGACCATTGACCGCGGCGAATTTGTTTCGATCGTGGGTAAATCTGGCAGTGGCAAATCCACACTATTGAATATGATCACGGGCATCGACCATCCTACAAACGGACGCGTGGTGATCGGCGGCACGGACATTTACACAGGCGTGACGGAGAGTCAGCGTTCCCTGTGGCGCGGGCGAAATCTGGGAATTGTTTTCCAATTCTTTCAATTATTGCCGATGTTGACCCTGCTCGAAAACGTCATGCTTTCCATGGATTTTGCCGAAATGTATGATTTTGACGAACGTCCTGCGCGAGCCCTGGAAATGCTCAAGATGGTGGGCCTGGAAAGGTTTGCAAATAAATTACCGGTGCTGGTGTCGACAGGACAGCAACAACTGGCAGCGATCGCGCGTGCCCTGGCATGTGACCCTCCGCTGCTGGTTGCTGATGAGCCAACAGGCAACCTCGATACAAAGTCAGCCAACACGATCATTGACCTGTTCGAGGAGCTGGCACGCCGCGGCAAGACGGTTGTCATGGTGACACATGACCCGTCACTGACCTCGCGCACGACGCGCAATATCATCATTGCTGATGGCGAGTTGATCGATGAGACAGTGGCGCGGTCCCTGCCGTGGCTTCGGCATC
>JBDTPH010000075.1:0-3617 GCA_039932795.1 Chloroflexota bacterium | reverse complement strand
GATGAAGATTGGATCAGTGTCTTTAGATATTCTTTCATGGCAAGTCCTCGTATTCATCCGTTTCCTGTAAGGCAAGCTTTTCAATTTGAGCGGCAACACGCCGCCATTTCGGTTTCGCAGCTCGCTCTGCGAATTCATTCAAGCGCGCGAGATCCAAACGCTCCATGTTTTGCAAACGGAGCTGGCTGAGGTAATTGGGAGAGTCAGCCTTGGGCGTGAGATGCGCCAGATCGAGCAGAGCCTTTTCGGGCGCGGCAACGAACGCTTGTTGTCCCTGAGAGAGCTCCACGAGTTGATATCCAAAAAAGAAGTGAGAGGCAAGATGCTGGAAGTGAAATCCACCTTCCCATTGTGATGGACGAAGCATGGTCATGCTCAATGTTCGCGGCGTGTACTCGGGGATCAACCCATAAAACGCCAGTGCAGATTGTGCGCTGACATAGGAGCCTGGCATTAAGGCATTTGCGATCAGGAATGGATGCGGGATGATGTTTTGATAAGGAGGGGCGAGGGTATATAGCCCGCGTCGGAGTTGACGAACACGTCCACTTCGCACCCAACGGGACAATTGGCGCTGCACATGAGCAGGATCCACATCTCCAGCAAGCAGCAACCCCGTTTCAAATAAGGGTTGCTCTCCAACCAGGGTTAGTAGCCTCTCGAATTTCATGCGATTATTATGCCATATGTGGCAAGTTGTTGCAATAAAAAATATTGGCGAAAATTCTTGTCTTTCCCCAATATTTTAGCTTTTCAGAATGCAGCTTCCATATATGTTGTTTTCTTTTGACCAATATTCTTTCATTTTGCCAGACGCCATTCCAGGGCGGTGAAGCGCTGTGCCACCTTGTTGTTTCGCACGGCCATGCTAATGGCACGTCGGCTGCCCGCCAGCACACATAATTTTCGTGCACGCGTGATGGATGTGTACAGCAGGTTGCGCTGCAGCATGGTGTAATGCTGGGTCACAACCGGCATCACCACGACCGGGAATTCAGAACCCTGGGCCTTGTGAACGGACACCACATAAGCAAGCGTGAGCTGGTCGGCTTCACTCCATTCGAACGTGGCAAAGCGCCCTTCGAAGTCGACCGTTATTGTTTGTTCGATCATATCCATTGACTGGATGAATCCAATGTCCCCGTTATAGACATCCTTGTCGTAGTTGTTCTGAGTCTGCATCACCTTATCGCCCAAACGGAAGGTCGTGCCGAAAAGCCTGCGTTCCGGTTTGTCCTTCGCTGCTGGATTGAGTTTTTCCTGCAGGCGATCGTTCAAAGCGATCACGCCCGCCGGTCCGCGATAGATGGGTGCCAGCACCTGGATATCATGGATGGCATCGAAGCCGAATTTCTGCGGGATCCGTTCGGTGACGATCTCGATGATCCAGTCTGCAGCGGTCATTGCATCTTCGGCGGGAAAGAAGAAGAAGTCACCGCTGCCCTGCGAGAATTCAGGAAATTTCCCCTGGTTGATCAAATGAGCATTAGTGATGATCTTTGAATCGGCTGCCTGACGGAAGATCGTGCCCAACCGGGCGACCGGTGCAATGCCGCTGCTGATCAGGTTGCGAAGTACATCCCCGGCTCCGACCGAGGGGAGCTGATCCACATCCCCGACAAACAGAACGCTGGTTCCTGGACTCACCGCCTTGAGCAGGTTGTTCATCAAAAGCAGATCGAGCATGGATGCTTCATCCACCACCAGAAAGTCCAGATGGAGCGGATTGTCGTCGTTACGTTGGAAGCCCTCCATCGGCGAGAATTCCAGGAGGCGATGAATGGTGCTGGCCGATCTTCCGGTCGCCTCCGAGAGTCGTTTGGCAGCCCGTCCGGTCGGGGAAGTCAGTGCGTACTTTTTTCCCTGATCTTCCAATGTGCGGATCAAGGCCTTGAGACAGGTGGTCTTGCCAGTTCCGGGACCCCCGGTCAGGATGCTGAGTGGCTGGGTCAACGCCATGTCGATGGCCGCCTGTTGCTCCTCGGACAAGTCCCCATCTGGAAACAGAACATGGTTCATCGGCCTTGCAGGAACTGCAGATCCAGCAAGTTTTCTCAAACGCGCTGCCACTCCCTTCTCACCAAAATAGAGCGGGGTCAAATAGATCACGGGTGAGCCGTAGACTCCAGCCGATTCACTGACCGCCTGGCTTTCTTTTCCATGGTTCTGGCTGTTCAACGGAACAACATCCGGACGAATGCGATCATCCTGGGCAAGGCGGTCCAGTGCAGGGGAGATCAAATCTGGAGCGACCTCCAGTAATTCGATGGCCCGTTCTCCGAGCATCTCTTTTGGGACATATACATGTCCTTCATTGATCATTTCGTTCAGTGCGAATACGATCCCAGCTTCGATGCGCGAAGGATGATCGACGGGCAATCCAAGAGCACGCGCGATGCGGTCTGCCGTTTTGAAGCCCACTCCGTAAATATCACGCTCCAGTTGATAGGGATTCTGTTGAACGATTTGCAGAGATTGATCCCCATAGGTCTTGTAGATCTTGACGGCCAGATTGGTGCTGATTCCGTGACCATGCAGGAAGACCATGATCTCCTTGACCTGTTTTTGTTCCTGCCAGGCAGCCGTGATCCTGCCCGTTCGATCCATACCGATGCCGGGAACTTCGAGTAACCGTTCAGGATGCTCCTCGATAACGGTAAACGTCTCTTCCTTGAACTTCCCCACGATCCGTTCTGCCAGCCGCGGACCGATCCCTTTGATCATGCCTGAACCGAGGTAACCCTGGATCCCGGCGACGGTGGCCGGCAGGGTCTGTTCGCAAACCTCCGCCTTGAATTGTGAACCGTGTTTTGGATGCTTGTCCCAGGTTCCCTGCAGCCGCAGGTGTTCGCCCGCTGAGACTTCCGGTAAATTCCCGACAACTGTGGCGAGACCATCGAAAGTCAGGCTGGATTTCGGTGCAGCATTCATCCCCGTTTGATGTTCAGGGCGCAGGCGTAACACGGTGTATCCATTTTCTGGATTGTAGAAGGTGATGCGCTCCACGGAACCGGTGAGTGTGTCCATAAGGATAAGTATACACGTGATGAAAAGAACAGGATCCTGCACCTGCTGTCCGAAGCGATCTATTACGACTTTGAGAAAAAGCGGATGGTCAGGTTCAGGCCCCTGCAGAGTATGCTCCGATCTTTCGTCTTGCTGCACCGCTCTCTGGTTGGAGCGAAAAAGAGGGATTGATTTTTAGCACTTTCGACTAAATCGTTGACGTGCGATTCGCGCGATGCTATACCTGCCAAAATCGAATATCGGCTGTCAGTTTGTCTTTAAAAAATGAGAGCCCACGGGTCAGAGTGGACTCCCATGGGGACAAACTTCCCTTTTGTGTCAAAACGTCAGTTTGTCCATCAGCGGAGAGGGCGGGATTCGACATCGTCCCCTTTAGGGGAATATCATCCTCTCAATGGGGACGCGCGAACCCAAAACAAAACGCCTCACAGATGTGAGACGTTTTTCAGCGGAGAGGGCGGGATTCGAATATCATCCTCTCAATGGGGACGCGCGAACCTAAAACAAAACGCCCCACAGATGTGAGACGTTTTTCAGCGGAGAGGGCGGGATTCGAACCCGCGAACCTTTGTGGGTTACACGCTTTCCAA
>JBDTPH010000074.1:0-16739 GCA_039932795.1 Chloroflexota bacterium | reverse complement strand
CGCGCCATGCGGTATGAGATGAAGATCAACCGCGTCGAAAATTCTCCGCCACCGAAAGCGACGTACAGCCCATCGGTGAACACCCACGCGGCCTATCAAAGAGAAACACCACCTCAAAGCACCTCAGATGCCGAGCTAAAACAGAGGATCAAATCCGCTGTCCTGGCGAAGCTGGATGGGCAGGTGGATGGCGCGTTGCTCGACGCCGTCATTACGCGGGTATTAAGTGGAATGAAGTAAACAGGTGGAAGGAAATATAGGGAACGTTTAAGAGTTTCATTGCATGCCCGGTCTGCAAAACACCGGGGTATTGTTATCCACCATCGATCATTGCAGAATAAGTTCGCAGTCTGGTTCGTGCATTAATCAGGTTAACATAAATTACCTAACAGATTGTCACCCTGAGCGTAGCGAAGGGTCTCGGTTTTCAGTCGTAGAGATGCTTCGCCTCGCTCAGCATGACACGACCAAGAGTCAACCAATTAAGGTTAAACGGAATAATAGAGGAGAGTATATTTATCTACCATAAGCTGGTGGGGGGCTTTTGAAACGTCATCATTATCCTTCAAGCGTGCGTTTTCGTAATTTATTTCGTTAAGTTATACAGTAGGTATGTATCTCCATCTGATATCTCAGATATAGAGACAGGCTTCCTTTCTACTTTACTATTTATGTTATCAAGATTCGGCGGAGGTTTAAGTTTAATGGTTGAACAAGAGCAAGTACATCAACAGGAAATTCCAGATGTTCCGGAACGCCCTCAAATTATCAGAGCACGAGAGCTGACGAAGGCCTTTGGAGGGGAAGTGGCGGTCAACGCGGTCAGTATGGATGTCCCCGAGGGAGCAATCTTTGGGTTCATCGGACCCAGTGGGAGCGGCAAGACCACCACTGTTCGTTTATTGATGGGCTTATACCCGCCGGATAGCGGTGAGATCAGCGTGCTGGGAGTAAAGCCTTCCGAGTTTTCCAGGACTGACCGGGAGAAAATCGGTTATCTTCCACAACTATTTGTTTTATATCCCGAACTGACAGTTTGGGAAAACATGAACTTTGCCGCGTCGCTGTATGGTATCAGTTTCTGGCGTACAAAAGTTTTGAATCAGTTCCTTGAACTTGTTGAATTAAAGGAAGACAGGCATAAACTGGTGCGCAATATTTCAGGTGGCATGCGCAGGCGTTTGAGCCTTGCTGCCACACTTGTACATAACCCCCAATTGCTCTTTCTCGATGAACCCACTGCAGGTATCGACCCGATCCTGCGCAAGAAGTTTTGGGATTATTTCAAGGAAATGCAGTCACATGGCCGTACATTATTCGTCACCACGCAGTACGTGGGTGAAACCGAGTATTGTGATTTTGTGGGCGTGATGTCTGAGGGCCAATTGATAGCGGTCAACACACCGGCAGGTCTTCGCCGCGAAGCCTATGGCGGGGACATTATTCGAGTGGGTTCCACGGACCGGATTGATTACAACTTCCGTGAGGAGATCAGGAATCTGCCTGACATTAAGAGCAAAGTATTGAATGCAACCGATTATGAACTGCAATTGCTCGTGGATGACGCAGCAACAGCGACGCCATACCTGCTCGACCATTTCCATAACCGCCGCAAGCAAATCAGTTCCATTGAGAGTTATTTACCGTCTTATGACGATGTGTTTGTTAAATTAATAGAAAAGCACAGGACCAATGCATAGATTTTCACGTTTTATTGTCCGTTCCACAACGTTCCTGCGTAAGGAACTGGCGACCGTCTTCCGCCAGCCGCGCCTGATTCTGACGTTAATCCTGGGACCGTTCCTGATCATGTTGCTGTTCGGCTTTGCCTTTCAAAAGGAGGGTCGTTCCCTGCGGACCGTGTTCGTTGTCAAAGAAGGCAGCCCCTTTATTGAACAGGTCCAGGAATTTGCCGAGACAATCGGGCCGGCTATTATTTATCAGGGCATCATTACTGATAGGGATCAGGCATTGCGCGAACTCTCGCGAAACACTGTAGACATGGTTGTCATCGTACCGGAT
The DNA here is from genome assembly GCA_039932795.1 of Chloroflexota bacterium. Taxonomy (GTDB): domain Bacteria; phylum Chloroflexota; class Anaerolineae; order Anaerolineales; family Villigracilaceae; genus Defluviilinea. The sequence goes on along the minus strand of JBDTPH010000074.1, from coordinate 14,717 downwards.
AATCCAATTGAGACGATTCGCAACAATGAGCAGGCAGTTTTGGAGATGTACCACAATGAGATCGATCCCATCCAGGTGGATTACATGAGGCAGGTGGGCAGGCTTTATGTGGATTCGTTAAACAAAAGAGTTTTGCGCACGGTCACTGAAGAGAATCAGGAAGAGGCCGGCAACATGCAGCAAAAACTCGAAGCTGCACAGGCAAGTGCAACGGCATACCGTGAAGCGCTGGCTCAACACAATGGTGCAGCTGCGACCGCGGAAAGGGAAAACCTGAACAACGACCTTGTTGCGCTGCGCATTTTGGCTGGTGCAAGCCTCTCGGTTATGGAAGGCACGAACAGTACGTTTGGCGGCGGTACGGATACTGAGCCCAATCAGAACGCCGATGCTCTCAATAATCTTGATTCCGTCATACAGGGTCTCAACTCAAACGCGTCCGCTACCACGCCGGACGAACTCGCCAGGCAGGAACAGGAAGCTGTTGAAATTGAGCAAAACATTGCCAACCTGAACTCACAGTTAACTGATTTTCAAAATGTGGATCCTGCCGTTGCCACCAGCCCATTCACGGCCAAAGTGGACAGCGCCACAGGTATTGAACTTGAGATGACAGATTTCTTTACACCGGCTGTCATCGTTCTGCTGATACAGCATCTATTTGTTACCTTTGGCGCTCTGTCCATCGTACAGGAAAGACGCACGGGTGCAATGGAATTATTCAAAACATCACCCATCTCTGCGTTTGAAATCCTGTTCGGCAAAACCCTCAGTTTCTTCACATTTGGTCTAGTGGTTGCCGCGGCGATCACGCTGCTTGTCGTTGGGGTGCTCGGAACCCCCATGCTTGGCACCTGGGTGAATTATTCCATCGTGGTCATCGTACTCCTGCTCACCTCTCTGGCAGTCGGTTTTTTAATTTCACTCGCTTCAGAAACCGATACGCAGGCTGTGCAATTTTCCATGCTGTTACTGCTTGCCAGCATTTTCTTCAGCGGCTTTTTTCTCGACCTGCGCCTGATGTGGCAGCCGATGAAAATTTTCTCCTATATGCTGCCTGCCACCTATGGCATCAATATGATGCATAACGTGATGCTGCGCGGCCTGCCTATTCCCCTGACAATGATTGCAGGACTCGCTGCCATCGGTCTTGTACTCTACCTTGTGAATTGGTTCATCCTGCGGCGCATGATGCAGACGCGATAGTCCCGCTGAACCCTGCCCGGCTTCGAATGGCATTTGCTCCTCTCGAGAGGGTCAGCGTTAAAAAGCAAATCAGGGAGTGCACAGATACATTCTGTGCACTCCCTGATCGCTGTTAATCACACAGCTGGGTTAACTCTGCGGGGCTTCCTCATCAAAAACAGACCAGATCTCCGTATCCCATGTATCCCTGAATTCCTCAAACCTGACCGCACCGTATTCCTTCATGGTCAATCTGGCTCGTGTTTCCTTGCGTATGTCACTGGCTTCCACCGCCAGCATTAAATCGCCTTGATTGATTCCCTTTGATGTGTCTACTTTCTTATATCCTGACATAAGCAGGCGCCCTGCCACCCCCAGAATAGCTCCTGTAACCACGCCGAAGATTAACCCTGTTGCCAGCGAGGTAAGAATAAATTCACCAGTGATCTGGAAGGGTATGGTCTGCCCCCCCGTCGGTTCCAAACCTGGGATGCGGATGACTCCCAGACCCACAAGCAACCCGAGGACGGCGCCAAGGCCGCCGATAACCAATGCCCCTACCAGTGCTCCAACGCCAATAGACTGAATGGACGGATTCTCCTTCAGTACCACGGCTTCATTCTGATGTGTGGATTCCAGCATGTTCAGTGATGATTCGTCAAATCCGTCTTCTCGTAATGCCTTGCGCGCCAGAACTGCATGCTCGCGGTTTTTGAATAAACCGCCGATAAAGTGTTTCATATGCACCATCCAATCTGTAAAACCCTGCTTTATAGGATATTTTTGTGCAAAACAGGTTTTCCGTCAACCTTGCCAGGCAGTGAGACGGAAAAGGATATACATCGAGGTACATATCGAACATAAGGAACCATCTCGTGTATCTATGTCTGTATCCACCTCGTATATATTAATACAAACGCACAAGGCCTGCGGCTGTTACTCCTGCCGTATGCCAAGGAGAAACACGGATGGCACGAACAAAAATACATGAGTTATCCGAATTGGGACAATCTGTCTGGCTGGACTTTATCCAGCGTTCCTTGATTCAATCCGGAGACCTGCTCGATTATGTGGAGCAGGGTCTCACGGGAGTTACGTCCAATCCGGCGATTTTTGCACAGGCGATCAGCCAGGGCCGTGGATATGATGCCCAGATGGAACAACTGGCAAAGGAAGACAAATCTCCGCAGTGGATCTATGAAGCCTTAACCGTGGAGGATGCCCGCCTGGGGGCGGATGTCCTTCGTCCCGTTTTTGACAGGACCCCTGGCAATGATGGTTTCTTCAGTCTGGAAGTGGAACCTCATCTCGCTCACGACCCGCAGGGCAGCGTGGCCGCGGCGGAGAGGTTGTTCAAGTCTGTGAACCGCCCAAACATGATGATCAAAATTCCAGCGACGGAAGAGGGGTATCGCGCCATTCAGGAATCAATTGAAGAAGGTATCAACATCAATATCACGTTGATATTCTCACTGGCTCAATATGAACGCGTGGCAGAGGCCTATATCTCAGGTTTGGAAAAGCGCCTGGCAAATGGGTACGATGTAAAACATGTTGCATCCGTGGCGTCATTTTTTGTCAGCAGGGTGGATACCAAAGTGGATAAGCTCCTGGATGAATACAAAACTCCCGAAGCCGAATCCCTCAAGGGCAAAATTGGGATTGCCAATGCCAGGATGGCCTACCAGCGGTTCAAGGAGATATTCAACAGTCCGCGCTGGTCACATTTGGCCGGGAGGGGCGCACGTTCCCAGCGCGTCCTGTATGGAAGCACTGGAACGAAAAACCCGCACTATTCCGATGTGATGTACGTCAACAACCTGATCGGGCCGGATACGATAAACACCATTCCGCCTGAGACTCTGGAAGCGTTCATGGACCATGGCACGGTCGCTCTCACGCTCGAAAATGAGATCGATGAAGCCCGTGCCCAATTAAGTCAACTGGCAGAGTTGGGAATTGATCTGGATGCAGTTGCTGATGAGCTGCTCAAGGAAGGCATTGAGAAATTCATCCAGCCGTATGATTCGTTGATCAAGACCATCACAGAAAGGAGCGAGGAATTGATCGCCCGCTAGATTTATAAATTCCTGATGGAAAAAACAAGACAAACGACAGGAAGGATTTAAGCAATGACGGAAAAAACCAGAAAAGCAGGTGTACTTTGGACCGGAGATTTGAGGAACGGCAATGGCATCGTCAGCACGGAGAGCAAGGCACTTTTTGAACACCCATTTAACTACCGCATGCGGTTTGAAGATGATCCGGGCACCAACCCGGAGGAATTGATCGCCGCGGCGCACGCTGCCTGTTTCAGCATGTCAATTGCGAAGACACTCGCAAAGAATGGATATGACCCTGTGCGGACCGATACCACCGCAACCTGCATCCTGGCAACCAAAGATGATGGCGGCGACGAGATCACGGGCATGCAACTTCATGTTCGCGCGGAAGTGCCAGGGATGGATGAGGATACCTTCCAGAAGATGATCCTGCTGGCGGATGAGGCTTGTCCCGTTTCCAACCTCCTGAGAAACGGACTCGAAATCTCGATCGATGCCACCCTCCTTCAGGATGATACCTTTAGAGAGGGAAGCCCACGTCTCTAAACTTGATACCTCAGAAGTGTGGGTTTCACATGAAAAAAAACCCTGTGTTACAATTTGGTCCTCCACACAACTGCACAACAATATAGCCCTGAATGAAGCAAAGTGGCACATACGGGTCAACCAGCCGTCAACAAAGAAGCGGGTAGATTTCTTATTGACGAGGGTACTGATCATGAAAAATAAATTTGATCGTCCCATTAACCTGTTACTGGTAAATGAGATACGGTTAATGGGAAACGTCATTGTTGCTGCGTTGGAGGATGAGTCGGATATTAACGTGGTTGCATGCGTGACATCCTATGATGACGCCATACAACTCGTCCGTGAAATGGATGTGGATGTGGCTCTCGTGAGCACGCGCCTGCCGGATAACGGTGGTTTACGGCTAACAAGCGCCATTGCTGAGATTGCGCCATCCACAAAGGTGCTGGCACTTGGCCTGACGGAGGAAAAAAAGCGTGTCCTTCGCTATGTGGAGGCGGGTGCATCGGGCTATATCCTCAAGGACGACTCGCTTGAGGATCTGATCGGGATTGTTCGTGCCACGCAGGAGGGAAAGGTATTCGTCTCGCCAGAGATCGCCGCCGCCATGATGGAGCGGCTCACAGACCTGGCACAGATGTTCGCCGGGCTTGAGAACAACCTAACGGATACCACAGCCCTGACGACGCGTGAGATGGAAGTCCTGGAACTGATCAGTAAGGGTTATACCAACCAGCAGATCGCGCAAAACCTGGTGATCGAAGTTGGCACAGTTAAGAATCATGTGCATAATATTCTGGAGAAATTGAATGTGAGTAGCAGGGCGGAAGCAGCAACCTACCTGGCTTTTATCAACAGATAGTGGATATTTGATTGCAGGCAACGTAATAACCCCTCCTGTACGAAGTAAATAGCGGGGAATTAAGGCAAATATGGGTTAAATGCCGAATTCCATATATATCTAGATTTGTATCTGAGCCATGTAACCCTGTATATAGCCTTTCAAATGGCTCAATGTTATCCTGAATTCGAAACTCATAATTTCAGGAAGGCTGGTACCATGCCCGAACAACGCATCGTCCTTGCAAATGGATCACGGCTGCTGCGCGATATGCTTAAACGTATCATTTTCAAATCAGAAAATCTTGAGGTTGTGCGGGAGGTGACTGATCAGAAGGAACTGGCTTCTGTCATCGATAGGACCAACCCCGAATGGGTGATCATTTCATTACCCTTCGATAACGGCATTCCCGCCTGGGTGGATGGTTTTATGGCGAGCCACCCCTCTGTTCGTTTTCTTGCGCTTGCCACAGATGGAAGTAAAATCAAACTGAAATGGCTCGAATTTCATGAACAGGAATTGAATGGCCCATCTTTAAATGAGCTCATCCACATTCTTGAGAGCAAACCTGTCAGCCCATGAACCATCCTGGAGGCCTTCTTGATCTCACAGCGCATCAAGGACTTGTATCAACGTGCCGACCGTATCAGCGGCAACCGTTTCAACATCCTCAAGGATGCAATTGAGACATTCAAGGTCACCCGTGCCAACCAGGCCTCCGCCAGTCTTGCGTTTTTCATCATTTTTTCCCTGTTCCCATTGCTGCTGGTGCTTATTTCAGCAGGCGGCTTCATTCTGGATAGTGAACAAGTCTATCTGAAGGTTTCCCAGCTCGTTCGACAAAATATTCCTGCGTCGTATGAATGGATCGATGAGAACCTGCGTTCCATTTTGGATCAACGCGGTGCAGTGGGGATTATCGGTCTGATCACGCTCACGTGGGCGGCATCCGGGGGATTCATGAGCCTGGCATATAACATCAATCTTGCATGGCTCGAAGCACCCCAGCGAAATTTTTTTCAGGGGCGCTTAATTGCCTTACAAATGACCGCGGGACTAAGTGGATTGTTCCTCCTGTCGCTTATGTTTGACTCAATCATCAACCTGTTGCACATCTTCAACGTCCCGTTCGTTTCCTTCCTGGACGTATTCCTGTGGAAATGGTTCTCGAATATTTTTTCCTGGCTGATCATCTTCCTGCTTTTTTCCGTATTGTACTATTGGCTTCCCACCGTTAACGTAACACGCAGCGCCGCACTGTGGGGTGCATTGATGGCCTCTCTGGCGTGGAAATCTGCCACGACGCTCTTCTCATGGTACGTGCGCAGCGGACTCGGACGCTATGAAGTGATTTATGGTTCAGTGGGTGCATTGGTCGCTTTTTTGTTCCTCGTCTACATGCTGGCAACTGTAGCCCTGTTCGGCGCTCATCTTGCCTCTGCCATAGACCGCAGGATTAAGCTGAATCGGACGGCTGGGGATGCCACATCATCCGAAGATATGAAGGGGTAATCTTCGATTTATGCCGGATTTGTCATAGATTCCTGACGCTTGATACCCGGGGTTACAGATAAAATTTCCTTCAATTGAGAAAACCATAGTAGTGGATTTGGATTTGCGCCTGGAAGGAAGTGGCTTTTTCAACAAATAAAAAGTGAAATATATCCAGATCTATATCCTTAAACGTTTATTTATCTATTCTCCTGCATTTCTGAATATGCCATGTTTATTCAGATGATTGATTGATGGCACGACGCTTTCGTTTAGGGATGGGAGATTTTCACTTTCTTCTGATACCACAAACTTAAAAGTATGTGATTGGAGGATAGTATGAATGGGTTTCGTGTGGGAAGATTATTCGGGATCAACATCCATGTGGATTGGAGCTGGATTGCGATCCTTGCCCTTGTAAGTTGGAGTTTGAGTGCAACGTTTGAACAGGTTCATCCTGAATGGTCGTATGGAGTTCATTGGGGGATGGCGATACTGGCAGCATTTCTCTTCTTTGTTTCAATTCTGGCGCATGAACTTGCGCATTCACTCGCTGCATTGGCGCGTGGAGTGCCTGTTCACAGTATCATGTTGTTTATGTTTGGCGGCGTATCGAACCTGGAAAAAGAACCTGCCTCGCCCGCGGAGGAAATGGTGATTACGATTGTCGGTCCATTGACCAGCCTGTTCCTGGGAGCGGTGGGCCTGGTGATCGGGGCTGGCAGCCTGGGAGTGGATAATGCATTGGTTAACTCATCTGCGCTCCTTTCCAGGCTCCAGCCGTTGAATACCATTCTGGCCTGGCTGGGTTCCGTCAATATGATGGTGGGATTGTTCAACCTGATACCTGCTTTTCCACTGGATGGAGGCAGGATCGTTCGCTCGCTGATTTGGGCAGTTTCAAATGATGTGTGCAATGCGACACGTTGGGCCTCCTGGCTGGGGCAGGGGATTGCATGGTCCATGATCATTGCAGGAGCAATCATGATGTTTGGTGTGGAGGTCCCATTCTTTGGGAGTGGTCTCTTCAGCGGTGTCTGGCTGGTTTTCATCGGATGGTTTTTGAATAATGCCGCGACCAGCGGGTATCGTCAGGCGGTGATACAGGATGTTTTGACGGATCTACCTGTCCGAAGTGTGATGCAGACCCAAATCCCTGTGGTTTCCTCTGAAGTATCGGTGGACGAATTGGTGAACAGGCAATTTGCGCAGACTGAGGAACACGCCATGCTTGTCACGGAGGGAGAGGAAGTGGTCGGCATGGTTGCCAGAAATGATGTGGCCAAATCAACGCAGCATGAATGGCAGTCCACACCGGTGGGCGATATTATGACACCCGTCTCAGACCTCGTCCATGTGACCCCCGATCAGGATGTGGCAGAGGCCTTCGATCGTTTACAGAGGCTCGATCTGCGGCAAATCCCTGTGATCCTCAATAACCGGATCGTGGGGCTGCTGCGCAGGAAGGATGTTGTCCGCTGGCTTCAACTCCGTTCGGATTTTGGATCATCATAGATTTCATCCCGCTTATCACATTCCAGACAACTCACACCCAATACTACTTGTAAATGGGTGTGAGTTTGAGTATTATTTTATAGGGAGCCAGGTAGCTGCGAAGTTTTGAAAAATGAAACGCTGCTGAGAGATATTTACAGTTGTAACAAGAAGGTAATCGTTGAATGAAAAATCTGACTCACACCAATGCACAAGGCCCCGGGTTTTGGAGCGGGGCCATGTTTGGGGCATTAGCGGGGATCGGTTCCCTGCTGACCTATCAGTATCTAAGCGGCATTCTGAGGCAGCCCCGTCTCATGCCGTGGACAATCCCTTCGAAACCCGAAGACTTTGAAACACAGGAGGCACTGGCGTTATTTATTGCTTCTGAGAATTTGCTTGCAGGGGTCCATACCCGTCGCCTGAAGAGCGGACAATATAAGGATATTCTTCATGCAGGGTACCGCAATTTTCGTGAAAGCTGGGCACGCGATTTCGGTTTTGCATCGTATGGCCTGCTTGCACTCGAGAAATATGACACGGTCAGGCAGACGCTGGAAGCCTTCTTCTGGCATCAGACTCCAGACGGGCAGCTGCCAGTCAAATTGCATTCGCTGGATTTCGTAACGCGCTATTTCCATTCGTTTTTGGGGCGTGAGCAATCCACAGAAGGTGTGCTCAGGCCAAAATACATCAGCGCACACGGAGCGCCCTCTCTGGATGGGCAGGCCATACTGGTGATCAGCGCGCTAACCTACGCCCGGAAGACAAAAAATACCGAGTTCCTCAAAACCTATTGGGGATCACTTATCACTGCCATGCGCTGGCTGGAAACTCACAAGCTCCATTCGACGGATGAACTGTTATATCAACAGTCCTTTGCCGATTGGGCCGATTCTGTGGCACGACGCGGTCACGTCCACTACACAAACGTTCTTTACTGGAAGGCGCTCTCAGAAATAGCGCATTCTGCCGCGAGCGTGGACATGACGGCGCATGCAGATTTTTACAGGGAGAAGGCGCAGCTTGTTGGGAAGGCCATTCATCAGCGGTTCTGGCGGGATGAGCAGGGTTACTTCATCACCAGTGATACTCTTTCTCAATTAAGTAGTGACGGCAACCTGCTCGCCATTGCCTGGGGACTTGCCACGCCGCAGCAAACGGAAAGCATTTTCCGTACTATGGAACTGGCAGGCATGGCTACCCCTGTGCCCACTCGTGTTGCATCCACTCCGTACCCAAGGGAATTGATCGCGATCGAGAACGTGCTGGCGGGCATGGCAAATTATCATACCGAGGCAGCGTGGCTTTGGCTGGGGTCATGGCACGTGATCGCCATGACTCACAGCGGTAACCTGCCAAAGGCGCAGGAATTACTGGCGCGTCTATCGACAGTCATTGTGAGAGATAAACAGATCCATGAAGTATACGGGCCGAACGGCAACCCTTTGACCAATATCTGGTACAAGTCCGAGTCGCCGCTTACATGGAATGCAGGCATGTTCATTTATGCGTGCCGCTGTTTTGAAGAAGCGAACATACACGCTTTGAAACATATTCACACCGTACCATAAACTGGAAATATCATGCACATCGCATATTTCACGAACTTTTATCTGCCAGTGGTGAACGGGGTTGTACGTTCTGTGCAATCGTTTCGCGATGCGCTAAGCACCATGGGACACAACGTGTTCGTGTTTGCGCAGGAGGATAACTATGAAGATACCGAACCATTTATCTTCCGTTATCCCAGCCTCCCACTGCCTGGTGATATCCACACGGCATTACCTGTTTCTTCATTTGTAGATCAATTGCTCCCAAAATTGAAACTGGATGTCATCCACACACATCATCCCTTCCTGCTTGGGCAAACCGCCGCGATCAAAGCACGCGACCACAACCTGCCATTGGTCTTTACGTTCCACACCCAGTATCAGGAATACACTCATTACATCCCCATCCCGCAGGAACAGGTGCAGGAATTTTTAAAGAACACAGTCATGAACTGGCTGAGGGAATTTATGCGCAAGTGCCAGCATATTGTGATCCCATCTGAAAGTATGCGTTCGATCCTCGTCGATGAGTATGGGCTTGTTGACCGTTTTACGGTTATCCCCACAGGAATTGACATTGCCCCGTACAAAACCGCCAATGGCAGCGCATTGCGAGCTGAATGGGGCTGGCACGATGACAGGATCATCATCTCTGCAGGGCGGTTGGCTGAGGAAAAAAATTGGGCCACACTTTTACAGGCATTTGCCCTCGCACAAAAGAGTCAACCAAATATTCGCCTGGTGCTTGTAGGGGATGGGCCTCAAGCGGATGCACTTCGTCAACTTGCCGGGGAACTTGGGGTGGGGGAACGTGTCCTGTTTACAGGAAAGGTCCCTTTCGGCGAGATTCCGAACTATCTCAAGGCTGCCGATCTCTTTGCCTTCGCATCCGTTACAGAGACACAGGGGCTTGTTACCCTGGAAGCGATGGCGGCAGGGCTTCCTGTTGTAGCAGTGTCCGCAAGTGGAACGCGGGATATTCTCGAAAATGGCAAACAGGGATTCATGGTCGAGAACAACGCGCAGGGTCTGGCAAACGGCATCATACAGCTTGTTGAGAGTCCGTCATTAATGAGCAGATTCAAGTCTGCCGCGTTGAGAAAATCACGCACGTTCGATAGCCAGCGACTCGCTAAAAAGATGCTAAAGGTATATGAACAGGCCATACAGGATAAAAAAGAGGAGAAGTACGTAACGGTTGAGGAGAAAACTGCGCTGGCTGCACAAAAGGTGGGTACATGAAGTTTGAACACGAATTTCACGGTCCCAACCTGGCGTATATGTTGGAACTCCGTGAAAGATATAAGACGGATCCTGCGTCCCTGGACGAAGCCACTCGAAATTATTTCCAGCAATTGGAGATGGACGAATCAGGTCCTGGATCCATGCCTGTCTCAGATTTAAAGACTGTGATTGCGACCGCGAACCTGGTCCAGTCGATTCGTTCCCAGGGATATCTGGCCGCGGATCTCAACCCTCTATTCAAGCTGACGGGTGACCCCTCGCTGACACTGGCGTATCACAAACTGGGCGAAGATGACCTCCGAAATCTTCCTGCGGATGTTGTCAGCCTTTCAGGTGCACACAGCGGGGACAATGCCTATCAGGCAATTGAATCGCTGCGCAAGATATATTGCGGAACGATCGGGTTTGACTATGCCCATGTTCATTCCCCGCAGGAACGGGACTGGCTGCACCAGACTGCCGAGTCGCGTCGTTACGATGAACCGAATCAGGATATCGATGAGATCAAACTGCTTGAACGTCTGACACAGGTGGAAGCATTTGAATCTTTCCTCCACCGTTTGTATCCCGGCAAGACGCGCTTCTCCATCGAAGGCCTGGATATGATGATCCCCATGCTTGATGAGGTGATCGCTTCCGCTGCGCGCGCCAGGATCTGTGTGATATTAATCGGCATGGCACACCGTGGACGTTTGAATGTGCTGGCACACGTATTGCATAAACCGTATGGTCAGATCCTTGCCGAGTTCACCGACCCAAAGGGACGCGAAACCACCTGGGATGAACTCGGTTGGACCGGCGATGTGAAATATCACATGGGCGGTTACCGCCTGCCTGAACAGAACACAGAGATCGATCTGGTCGTTCAGATGCCACCCAATCCCAGTCATCTGGAGATGATCGATCCTGTCATTCAGGGCATGGCGCGTGCCGCCAATACAGCCGTGGATAGGCCGGGAGCACCGCGTTACTTCCATAATGCATCACTTCCAATCCTCATTCACGGGGATGCGTCTTTTGTGGGCCAGGGCATTGTGGCAGAGACGCTTAACCTCTCGCGCCTGCCAGGCTACACCGCAAGCGGCACGCTTCATATCATTGCCAACAATCAACTGGGTTTTACAGCAATAGACCCGGAGTTGAGAAGCAGCCTGCATGCCAGTGATATGGCTGTCGGCTTTGAAATGCCTGTGATCCATGTCAATGCAGATGACCCCTACGCGTGCATCGAGGCTGTGCGGACGGCATTTGCGTACCGCCATAAATTCCACAAGGACTTTGTGATCAACCTGATCGGTTACCGCCGTTATGGTCATAACGAAGGCGATGAACCGCGCTTTACCCAGCCTGTGATGTATCAAAAAATTGATAAACATCCTACTGTCCGGCAGTTGTGGGTGGGCCGCTTGGAAAGGGAAAATCACATTGCGCAGGGCCGGGCTGACGAAATGCTGCATGGTTTCCTCAATCAATTTCAGCAGGTAAATGAGAAGCTCGACGCGGAAAAATCGCTGGTTGAACCGATCCCAGCGTCGCCCCCGCGGGGTGCGGCGCAAAAGATCAAGACCGCGATCCCGCTGAAGCGCGTCAAGGAATTGAATCAGTCCCTGTTGCAGTTCCCGCAAGGTTTTCATCTCAACCCGAAACTGGAAAAGGCAGTCGGGAAGCGCCGCGCGTCGATCAATAAATCCACCGATAAAGTGGATTGGGCAACGGCGGAGGATATTGCCTTCGCTTCGATTCTCCAGGATGGGACCGGAATCCGCCTGACGGGGCAGGACACCGTGCGCGGCACATTCAGCCAGCGCCATGCGGTGTTTTACGATGCGCAGACCAACAAGCCTCATACGCCTTTGCAATCCCTTCCGCAGGCGCAGGCATCCTTTGAAGTCGTGAACAGCCCATTGAGCGAGATGGGCGCGATCGGTTTTGAAATTGGGTATAACGTCCAATCGCCCGAGCGGCTTGTGATCTGGGAGGCGCAGTATGGCGACTTCATCAATAACGCCCAATCTGTGATCGATGAGTTTCTGGTTTCGGGCCGCGCCAAGTGGGGACTGACTCCATCACTTGTGCTGCTGCTGCCACATGGAAATGAAGGCGCCGGGCCCGATCACTCCAGCGGACGCAGCGAACGCTTCCTTGAACTGGCTGCAGAGACCAACATGCGCATTGCCTATCCGTCCAGCGCGGCGCAATATTTTCATTTGTTGCGTCGTCAGGCCATGCTGCTCAAAACGGACCCATTGCCGTTGATCGTCTTTACGCCAAAGGGATTGCTGCGTCACCCGCTGACGGCTTCAGCGGCCAGTGAACTGGCAGAGGGCGGGTGGCAACCCGTCATGGACGATCTTGAAATGACCGATAAACAGAAAAACGTCACATCCCTGATGCTGTGCAGCGGGCGAATCTATGTTGACCTGGTGGGCAGCAGGCTGCGCAAGGAAACTCTCAATGTGGGGCTTGTCCGTTTGGAGCAACTCTATCCATTCCCAAGGGATGCGCTGGAGAATTTGCTGAAAGGGTATCCCAATCTGGAGCGATTGATCTGGGTTCAGGAGGAACCATTGAACATGGGCGCCTGGAATTATCTGCGCCCGCGCCTGCGGCAGCTGACGGATGAGCGGTTGCCTTTGCAATACGTCGGCAGGCCGGAGAGTTCCAGCCCGGCGGAGGGATCGTCCACGGCATACCGGGTCAACCAGCAGGCGTTGATCGAGCAGGCATTCAAGTTTGATGAGCAGGCGCGCACGCGCAGCGTGGTAAAGGAGAGAGGTTAATATGGCGATAGAAGTAACCGTACCTGAAATGGGAGAGTCTGTGTTGGAAGCGACTGTCTCACAGTGGCTCAAGAAGGAAGGCGATTTTGTTAACGTTGGCGATGTGCTCGTAGAGCTGGAAACGGACAAGGTCAACGTGGAGGTGGGCGCGAAAAGCGCGGGTGTCCTGCAACAAGTCAAAGTGCAGCAGGGCGGGGATGTGAAAGTTGGGGACGTGCTTGCGATGATAGATGAAAAAGCCGAACAACCCCAGGCCGCTTCCCCGGCCACGCCCCAGGCCGCGCCCGCAAAGGTGGAGCCACAGGCTGCAGAGAAGAAGGTCGAAGAAAAGCAGGAAGCCGCGCCGCAGGAAGAGAAGCAGCAATCCACACGTGAAGATGGGCGCGGTGCCCGCGAGAGGGAAGCGCCCGTGGCAACGCCTGTCGCTTCACGGATCGCGCGTGACAAGGAAGTAGACCTGAGCACCATCCGCGGCACAGGCTCGGAGGGACGCGTCACCAAGGCGGATGTGGAACAGTATCTCCAGAAGCAGGATCAACCGGATCGAACTGCAGGTCAGCCTGCGCCGTTGGCTGATGCGCAAAATGAAGTCTCCGCAGTGCCCCCATCGGGAGCGCGTAACGAGCAGCGCATCCGCATGTCACGCAGGCGTCGCACCATTGCGCAGAGGTTGATGGAGGCGAAGAACTCCACGGCGATGCTGACAACGTTCAACGAAGTGGACATGACAGGCGTGATGAGCCTGCGCAAGCGGACGCATGAACAATTCATTGTGCGGCACGGAATCAAGCTTGGGATTGTTTCGTTCTTTGTCAAAGCAGCCATTAGTGCATTGAAGGATTTCCCGCACTTGAACGCCGAGATCCAGAACGATGAAATTGTGCTCAAGAATTATTATGACATCGGCATGGCGATCGGTGCGGAGGAGGGGCTGGTCGTGCCGGTCATCCGTGATGCCGACCGGCTTTCGTTTGCCGAGATCGAGAAATATATCAAGGAACTGGTCATCAAGTCACAGAGCGGCAAACTTTCGATCGATGATCTGCGGGGTGGGACATTTACCATCACAAATGGCGGCATCTTCGGTTCGATGTTAAGCACACCGATCCTAAACCCGCCGCAGGTCGGCATTCTCGGTCTGCATAAGATCGAAGATCGGCCGATAGCGATGAATGGGCAGGTGGTCATCCGCCCGATGATGTATACCGCGCTCAGCTACGATCACCGCATTGTGGATGGGAGTGAGGCTGTTCGGTTCCTGGTGCGTATAAAGGAATTGATCGAAGACCCGGCATTATTTTTGTTGGAAGGGTAAAAATTCAGCCACAGAGCACACCGTTCGTGCCGCGAGCATGCACGTCGGTGCGAGACGGCAGAGACCTTTGGGAAAAGCACATTTTCTCTATGGCAATGACAAGTTATGTCATTCTGAGCCCTTCGGCTTCGCTCAGGATAAACTCCGCGAAGAATCTCCTTTCCAATAACCGAGACCCTTCGTTCGCAGCGAGCGCTCGCTCACACCGTTCGTGCCGCGAGC
>JBDTPH010000073.1:0-9460 GCA_039932795.1 Chloroflexota bacterium | reverse complement strand
TGTCGTAGTAATATTCAAAACGTCGTAGTAACGCGAAACGTCGTTGTAGTGTTAGGTTTTATAGCTAAAAGCTGGTCGATGTATGTCAAAGGAGCAGGAGTGTGATCTCTATCTGGCAGCCAATTTTTGACAACGCTATACATCCAATCTATCGTCAGGATCAGTTAAACCGCTCACTCTTCTACGCTCCCGGCTGGCTGGTGATCGTTCCGTCTGGGATGGCATCCGATTTTCAGGCTACGATAAAAGACTCTGCAAGGGCCGATTGGCCTGAAGCAGTTGAATTGAGACGCCGAGCCGTGGAAGCACAAGAAACATGGGAAGGCTTGCGAACAGCTGCCTTTACCCCTCTCTGCCTTACACTCTATCTCAACAATACCTGTAATTTGAATTGTGTGTATTGTTTCTCGCGATCTTCACGCAGTCGACGAGAGCCTCTCTCTCTGGAGGCGATCCGAGCAGCCGCAGAAATTGTCGCGCAAAATTGCAGTGCAGATCAAAAGCCAATGACTGTTGTCTTCCACGGCGGGGGCGAGCCTACATTGAACTATGCTCTGATTGAGCAGGCCCTGGATGCGCTTGAGGGAATGGCTACTGATTACAACCTGGATTTATTTCGTTATATTGCCACGAATGGCGTTTTGTCAGTCGCGCGAGCTTGCGGCCTGGCAAGCCGTTTTGACCTCATCGGGTTATCCTGTGACGGCCTCCCCGGGATTCAAAATTTCCAGCGTCCGTTACAAAAAGACAGCAAGCATACAAGCTCATGGTTCGTGGAACGAACAGCGCACATCGTTCATTTGGCAAAAAAACCTTTGCATGTGCGTGTGACCATCACACCGGAGACAATCGACCGGCAGGCTGAGATTGCTGAATATATTTGCCAAACATTAACACCGCAGGAAATCCATGTCGAGCCTGTTTATACCGTGGAGGGGGATGAAACAAAAAGCAGGTTTCAACCCACCCAAGCCGAAAGCTATATGGAAGCATTTCTCCAGGCCCGCCAGGCTGCACGAGAATATGGAATCCCCTGGCTTGCCTCGAGCAGCCGTCCCGCCGAAATCCACAGTACGTACTGCCATATCTGGCGGCGTGTCTTGAACCTGACGCCTGAAGGAGTAGCGACGCTGTGTTTCAAGTTGTCTGATGGAGAATCTGTTCACCAGCAGGGCTTTGATCTGGGTCACTGGAATCCACTTGTCGGACGCTTTGAGTTAAGGGTGAACCAGATTCAGGATCTTTGTCAGAAAATTGAGACTGAAAACGAAGATTGTGCGCTATGCTTCAATCGTTATCATTGTGTCCGCCAATGCCCGGATGTTTGTATGTTAAGATCCCGCACAGAAGTCGCTGGATTCCGTTGCCAAGTGCAATCTATGCTGGCCGATACACTCATTCAAGAAACAGCCGATGCACTGTGTATGAATACAAGTGTCCAGCGTCCGATCATCGGGATAATACCAGCGTGCCTTTAGCGAATCGATAAAGAATGTGATACTTCTGCTCATCGATCCATGAGAAGGCAAAGACTGTCCTAACAAGGAAGTTCAGAATAAAGGATTTACCCGGGGTACCCAATTCATGTTCCCTGACTCGTTTGAAGATTTCTTTCACCAATCACCCTCTTCTGTGAATATTGCTGCCATTTATCAGGAGTGGTCCTCGCTGCAGGATGATTATGATGTGGAAAGCTGGCAGTTACCCCTGCCTCTTTGGGCGCAGCGCTCCTATAATGACCCTGGTCCTCGCGCCTGGCAAATCGTGAAAGAGGACTTGGCGAATATCCATTCCCAGAGGCCCCTTTGCATTTATCTGCATATACCTTTCTGTTCGAGCAAATGTGATTTTTGTGATTCCTATTCATTCAAGTTAGGCAATCATAGGAGTGACCATATCAAGCGTTATGTAGAGCATTTGTGTGAAGAACTCTGTTTATGGAGCGCGCAGGGAAACTTGCGTCAACGGCCGGTTTCGACTGTCCACCTCGGGGGAGGAACGCCGGCTTTTCTGGGTGAATCAGCCCTGCGCCGTTTGATCGAGTGTTGTCGCGAAAAATTTGCGGTTTCTGCGGAAACCGAATGGGCGCTTGAAACAACGGTCGAATCATTGACATCCTCAACAATCGATACGCTGCATGGACTGGGTTTTCGTCGTCTACACCTGGGTATACAGAGCATGCAGGATACAGTGCGTAAAATCATTGGTCGCCGCTGCTCGTCTGCGGAGGCAAGAAGGGTCATTGAAACCGTGCACGAAATAGGGTGGATTACCAGTGTGGATCTGATTTGTGGCTTGCCCGGTCAAACATTGGAAGGCTTTATGAGCGGTATAACGAGCCTTAGGGAAAGTGGAGTCAATGGTTTTTCTTTGTATGAACTGCTCATCCGTTCACAAAACTATCACTGGTCGATTCGTCAGGGTCTGACAAACCGCAGTCATCTCTCCAATTACTTTATGATGCAGGCCGGGGCAAATCTGCTGGAAGCCAATGGCCTTCGCAAGAATCTTTTTAATCATTGGGCAGACGAGCACGATAAAAATATATATTTTACGTTTCCAACACGAGAAGAGGACTGTCTCGCCATTGGCACAATCGCAGACGGAGTATTTGGAGACTATCATTACCGCCATCCGCGCTACGCGGAGTATATGGCAATCAACAACCCCCAAACTCCAGGACTGGAAGGTGGGCTGCGAAGAAATGCGCTTGAGATTCAATTGCAGCCGCTTACAACAGCCATATTATCCAGTCATATTCCGCCCCATCTAGTACCGGACTTCAATGAACTTAACGTTTTGGGGTGTTCCCTGATGGAACACTGGCTTTCCCATTCTCTCGTGCGGCCGGAAGAAAGTGGCGGATTCGAACTGACATCGAATGGAACATGGTTTGCCGGGAACATGATCAACGAAGTGAAGTCGTGCATGCAGCGGGACCACGATCATTACCAGACTTGATTTTCAGGCAACCAGGGCTCCGAATCTTCAGAACTTCAATAGCCTTTTGGCAGACATACGCCTGCCAGAACAAGCCAAAGGAAGAAGCCTCGTGTATAAGCGAATGCCCGCGAAACCTCCCAGTTCGTTTGACGGGCTAAATAATCGCTCATTTCATCTAATGTTGTCATCCCATCGAAAAGATCAAAAATCATTTCGGCAGGCGTATCGAGTGGGAATATTTCGAATGCCTGGGAGACAGATGGGAGCTGTGCATATACTCCACGGCCCTCGACGATGATTTTGCAGCCAGTCGCGATAGCCGGCGTGATGAGCGCCAGTTGTTCATCGGGACAAGTTCCCAAATCTTCCAGCTTTCGCACCACGCCGCCATTTGCCCTGTTGCTAAAGGCTCCCAATTCGGTTAAGAGCGCGGGAAACAATTTTCCGCGGCTCACCTTCATAGGCAATCTTCCATAGGGAACATTCTCAAAGGGATAACCAGAAGTATTAGACATGGATATGCTTGCTCACAGGACCATAGTAAAGCTTCGGGTGGAAGATCATTGCGCTGCCAGGGCCAAACGCCCATTGGGAGCACTCCATACTCCATTGCCTGCTGCGATCGCTCCAAGAAGTAATTTCTCCGTAATGAATCGATTTGCTTCACAACGGGCACCGTATTGCAAATGACCCTCCTCTCCCAATTTGAAGGTGCGTGCATAGCAATCGCCTGCACATGACCAATAACAGAAGCAGCTTTTGCATAAGGCGCGGCGTTCAGCCATTTTCGTGTGCAGGAAATTGCGGGCCCCGGCGTCCATTTGTATTCCGCCTTGATCGATCCGGCCAATGGTGGAAAGACAAGACAAGCTGTGAGCATCGCTGGTCACCTCATAACACGTGACGATGGTGCCATGGGGAGTAACAATCAATGCGTCATAGGGGGCCCTGCAAAACGCCGAGGTGACCTGGCCCAATCTTGCTCCTGAATAAACCAGGCTCCGTCCGGCCCGCGCTGCAATTTCCGAAGCCTCCACAAAGGCCTCGGCAAAGCCGCGCACCTCGTCAAGACCTGGAGATTTATGCCCACCGCGTTGGGTGTTAAAAGCAGGTTCGACTTGCATACTCTGGCACTGCGTTGATTCACATAAGAAGCGTACATCCATGGGGAAATTTTCCCATGGCGCGGTTGCTGTCATGCGGATGCCATATGAAAATTTATGTCGATCCAGCTCTTCGATGGTCTGCATGACCTGGTTGAACGATCCACGACCCGAGATGTTAGGACGCTGGTGATTTTGTGTCTCGGGACTACCATCCATTGACAGGCTGAGACTATCCAGGTTATTGAGTAGCCAGGCACGCTTCTTGGCAGACCAGATACCATTGGATTGCAATGTGATTTCGGCCGGCAGGGGTTTTTGACGGGCATACGTCACACAGGCTTCTATTGTCTTCCAGACCAGGGTCGGCTCGCCGCCGCCATGAAAATTGAGCTCAAAATTGTCTTTGCCCGTCTTTTGTGCATTCTCACATACATAATCAATTGCCGCTTTCGCCAGATCAAATGATAACTCTTGCCAGGCCGACTCGCCTGCAGCTGCATAGCAGTAAGTACATCTTAACTGGCATTGGTTGGTAAGCAAAAGAACGGCAGTTGTCGGGCTGAATTCTTTCCCCACTGGGGGAGGCGGCGATGGGTCAGGCTCAAGAAAGCCAATGCGCCGCAGAAAATCTAAGGACTGATCCTGATTATCTATTTCGGTGCCAGTTCTAAGCAACGACCTGGTCAAATCAGCCATTGCTTTATTTCCAACGAACGCCAGGCCCACAAGCGGTCGATAGATAAGATATTTGTCGGGTCCGTCACTGTCTCTGACTCGAATCGTATACATCTCCATGGTTCGGCACCGGTTTAGTTTGGATACCAGTAATGTCCGCCTTGCTTGTCACAAGTACAGACGGTGTCACAACTGCAGTGCTGAGGCGCTACGTATGCATCGCAGCTGCAGGCAGGCACTGTCACACAGTCACACACGCACTTCGCACCCGGAGGAAGCGGAGAACCACAAGGCATCGTGTATGTGTAGGTGGTCCCATATTCATCGGTAAATGTGTAATCGATGCCGGTTTGCCCACGCCCTGTTTTGCCAGGTTGCCCAGGCAATGGTGTAGGGGTTGGCATCGGCGTAACGAATGGCAGATCGCTGACCGGGATCGCTGTGAAATCGACCAGAGTTGCTTTGATCCATCCATCAACACCACCTTCCTGCTGAATCCGTAGCCAGGAGCCATCTTCATTGCGCCCAAGCACGATCACTTCCTCTCTGGCAGCCAGAGCTCCAATAATCCGGGTGTCTGCACCGGGGCCGAAGCGTACATTCGCACTGCTTTTTACGATGGCATGTGGCAATGGAGTGGCTGTAGGAGTCCGAGTTGGCGTGCTGGTTGGGGTTGCCGTTTTGGTTGCCGTGGCTGTTGGTTCTTTTGTCTGTGTTGGAGGAGGTGTGTTGGTGGGCGGCACGCTTTCGGGGCCACACCCAGCCAAGACAACGGAGGCAGCTGCGGCGGCCGTCGCAACCTGTAGAAAATCGCGGCGGGAGAACTTAATCGCATTTGCTTCTTTACTCACAGCAAACACCTGGGGAGTTTCTTCGGGAGTTGTATCTTGATCAGATTGCTGCTTGGGGCTTTTATTGTCGTCCATTTTTTTGTGGATACGGCAGCCGCTGAGCGATTGGGCCGTCGTATACTTCTCCTTTCTGTTTTGGAATTGTTTAAGCCATCGCTCTGGGCCAATCAGCTACCACGTCGTCCGGCACCCGCAAGCGAAGGGCAGCCGGCTGGAAGCGTTTCATCGTGTTTGCGAGGCAGCCGCCCATGCATTCGTCTCTTTGTCTGAACGAACAGGTGGAACATTCTTTATAGATACCTGCCATACGATAGTGGCGAGTTTGCTCGACGAGCAGCGCTCTTAAGTTCCTTGCGTCAGCATCCGGGAAAAAGGGCCTGTGTACTTTCCCTGAGAGGGGGAAGCAGTGAAATACCTGTTCAGTCAAATCAACATCCAGAATGGGGTTACAGCGCCAACCGATGTCGGCTTGCGCCTGGTGGAGTGTTTCCATATCGTCATTCGAAAACATACAGCGGACAAATCCACAATCAAGTTCCAATTTCACACCGAGCTCTGCAGCTGTTTTGGCGAACTGGGAGATCTTATGCCCAACCATTGGATATTGTTTGGGGTGAAGGTATTCATTCTGACCATCCAGTATGGGATGTGCCAAGCCCAGACGGATGACCCTGCGACAGTTTGCTTCCAGAATTAGCGGCAATATAAAATCAAATTGAGGGTTGGCTTCAAAGATATTGAAACCAAGCAAAGCGCGCTGTCCCAGACGACGCAATGTCATCCATCGCTGATGTTGTTCCTGAGTATTCCTCTGTCCGGGTGTACGCGTTGCATTCATGTTAATAAGGATAGTGCATTCCTCGACTGGCAGAGACTCCAGACACGCCAAGGCCCGTTCTGAAAGCAGACCGTGCGAGAATACAACAATGTGCTTTCCCCTCTGTTGCGCGAGTGCAATCAACTCGGGAAAGCGAGGATGTAAGGAGGGTTCACCACCGATTAAACGAATCTCATTAATATCAGACCGCTCGATAAAGTCTAATCGCTGCTCAAAGGCTTCAAGAGATATAAAACTAGACTTCCGCAAGTAATCATGAGCGAAGCAAAAGCTGCATTTCATATTGCATACATCGGTAACGACCAGATTTGCCATATTGACTAACGAGCCTCTATAGCCAGAATCCCTGTATTCTGCCAATTTTGGAAGATAACTTGTAGGCGCTGCTCCGCTTCAGCAGAAGGTACTCCTAGCATTGCTGTGGACAATTCAACGATCTTCGCATACGAATATGCTAACGCAAGCCAGGTCCACACGGCAGCTTCGACATGTTGCAAGGCATAAATTTCTTGGCTCTGTTCATCTACAATTAAAATTTGCTCCCGATCCCTGACCCAATAAAGCGGATGAGGGTTGATCAGTACTTCGTAGGATTGGTTCCCACTCACGGAATTGGCTCCAGGCGAAACAGTCGGTCCGTTGGCTGCATTACAGATGCCTCCATTGCCGGCCGGTTTGTCAACCACTCATCCACCAGCTCATCCTGTTTCATTTGCAGAAGAAGTTTCGCGATTGTGATCAGACGGGTCTGTATACAGAGATCGTCGTAATGCTTGGCCCCTGCGAGATGGTGGTTTACATGGCATCCCCCTGCACAATGATACCGGCACAGGCAATTGGAACAGAGGGCTTTGTCATACACGGACAAGCTTCGAATACGCTGCAGCGCCTGATCGTCGATCTCGAACCGGCCCTCGGCAACCCGTCCGAAACGCAAGTCCAGGTTATTGCGGCTCCAATCCTCCGGCAGCAAATAACATGCATGAAGTGTGCCATCCGGAGACACAATTAAAGCGTCTTTCCCAACCGGACAAAAGCTTGTTTGAATGTTCTGCATATTGGTAGTGGATAAAACAATCTCGATGCCATACCTGTCCAGGACTCGGGTTGCATCCACAAACTGCCGGACAAACTCCCAGGGAGAGGGAGGCATCAACCCCGATGCACGCGACAATTGTGACTCGGTCAGGGTTTCAAAGCATACTGTACTGGGACGAAATTCCTCCCCAAGCCAGGCCGCAATTTCAGCCATGCGCCCAACGGTCTGGCTGGTCACACAAACACGGATGATGAGCTCAACGGCGGCCTCTGAAAAAACTCTTGCGTTTCGGATGATCGTAGAAAATGGATTATGACCATTACGCGCTGGACGCTGGCGTTCCTGAATCTCCGCCGGGCCATCCAGGGACAATATGATGGTATCGAAATAATCCGCGATCCATCTACAACTTTTAGAATTATAGATACCGTTCGTTATCGCTTCGAAGTGAATGTTCAATTTTAGTTCAGAAGCACCCAGAGTGGCATATTCCACGATAAATTGAACAACTTCCATGGCGAAAAATGGTTCACCGCCGAAAAGATGGACTTCCCCATAATCCCTGCCAGCAGCCTTTAAGAGATTTAGATAAGCATCAATGGTTTGGCGCGCCGTGTCCAAGCTCATCACCGGTCCATCGAGCTTGGGAGCCGCAAAATCACAATACCGGCAGCCCAGGTTGCAGTTACGCGTTGGGATCATCCCCAGGAAGAGAGGATCATCCAACATGCCGGTGCGGACGGTAGGCGGATTTATTTCAACAGAGTGTAACTGCTCGGCAATCGTCTTAAGAACCTCTGGCACGCTATCTTGAGTATTCAAACCAGCGCGAATCAATTGCGCAGCATGCCTGTCCACCAAGGCCACAAAATGATGCAATGGGGAATAGAGTAAATATTTATGTATAACAGGGACCAAAAAAATATCGTCCATCGCTTTAACCGTGAGAGGCTGGTCTTTATGGAATCCCAACAAAATTGTGCAGCTTAATTAAGGTGGAATTCTCACTTAAATTCTAGTACTAATCATCATCTTTAAATGTGCTCATTGTCATGAAGATTATATGATTTGGATGGCGTTGATATCTTTGGATATGGATCTCGCTCGTTCAATGTGGCAACATTTATATCAGAGCAGGGTCCATCCAACTGCAGATTGTTTCCTGAAAAAAATAGATTTAAAAACAGAAGCCATTTCAGTAGGAGGGTAATGGTTATTTTCGCTTTGATCGAATAGAACTGTATTGATTCGATACAGACAATGTTAATGATTTGCTGTACAGAATTTTCGCGATAATTCGACTTCTCGTCAAATAGCATTCAAGTATTGTCCGATTGTGTACACCCCCATCCCCAAAGATTCATGGCAGCATCTTTTAGCATATCACTGTATAGAAATAGGCACAGGGCCACAAATAGATCCTTGTAGCCCTATGGGTTATATTAGATTTGTAAATTGTCCGACTGAAAACCCGCCAGATTACACCATTTTGTAGTCCTGATCAAGAAGTGTCGGTTGGCTCAAGATCCTCTTCTTCGATTACGTTGGCCTCTTCACTTAGGGTATCAGCAGCTCGGTTATCAGCCATAAACTGGACGAATTGTGTAACAACCTTGGTAAAGGTGTTTGCCTCTCCCGATTTTGCTATATTATTATCCGTTAGACCGTCCAAATGCCTCATTAGCAAGGCGTAAATGCTCTAAGCTGTAAAGTGTAAGCATCTCGTATCTAGAGTTTTGCAATATCTCAGATCCCAAATTGATGTGGAATGTGACGGTTTTTTGTCCATAACATACTGCTTGTGGGAAGTCCTGGAGCAGGTAAGACGCTATTAGCCCGTGCCATGCCTAGTATTCTGCCCGAGATGAGCATTGACGAATCGCTGGATGTGACACGCATATACTCTGTAGCAGACCAGCTTCCCGCGGGCACGCCATTGATCAGGCATCGTCGATTCCGGGCGCCGCATCACACCATATCACACGCGGGGCTGGTGGGCGGTGGGAAT
>JBDTPH010000072.1:0-30575 GCA_039932795.1 Chloroflexota bacterium | reverse complement strand
CTGGGTCTTGAGCACATGACCCCAGCCTCGGAAGGCATGTCCAAATGCATGGATTCTGGAAGTGATGAAGCTTTTGAAGGTCATGCTGTCAAAACGTTGCGGATGTTTTGCCACCTCCGCAGCGTTATTTACTCCTCACGGATTTGAATGTCACCCAAACCCAGCGTATCCAATATCTCAGCCTGCGCTTTCCACATGCGCGTTTTCTCGTTCGGGTCAGCATGGTCATGACCCAGTAAATGCAGCACACCATGCACTACCAGAAGTTGAACTTCTGATTCGACAGGGTGACCTGCAGCATCGGCCTGGGTTTGGGCGCGAGGCATCGAGATGAGGATATCGCCAATATAACGCGCCCCGGTTTCCGGGTCCGTTTCTGAGGCGGGGAAGGAAAGCACATCTGTGGCTGCATCGATTCCCAGATAGTCCCGGTTCAATTCCTGCAGACGGGCGTCATCCGTTAAAACGATGGACAGGTCGTGATCCAAAGATTCGGATTCGTGTTCGAGCGCGGTAAGAGCGGCGCGTTCAAGCAGGTTCTCAGGGAACGGAAAGTTTAACTCAAGGTTTACCATTTTTAACGGGTTCCGTGCTGACATCCATGGTTGCAGGCGCTTCCTTGGGATAGGCAATGCGTGGATGGTGTGTACCGCGCAAAATGTTGACGAATGCATCGGTAATGATGCGGAGGTCCCGCAGGGTGAGTTGCGTGTTATCGAACTGACCCTGCTTCTGCGCCTGCTCGATCGTGGAAAGCACAATGCGGCGCATCGATTCCTCGTCCTGGGGGCGCTCGGCGCGGGCGCGGGCCTCGGAACCATCCGCAAGCATGAGCAGGGCAGTCTCGCGTGAAAGCGGGCTCGGGCCGGGGTAGTGGAATTTTTTTTCATCCACTTTGCTTTTGTCACCGCCGGCTGCTTCCAGGGCCTGGCTGTATTGATAGCGCGTCAGCATGGTGCCATGATGTTCGAGGATGAAATCGTCAATGCGGCGCGGCAGGCGGTATTTGCGCGCCAGCACCACTCCATCAGGCACATGCGCAATGATCACTGCAGCAGCTTCGGCCGGGTCAAGGTCTTCATGAGTATTCATTTCTCCCTGAGGCTGGTTCTCAATGAAGAACGTGGGATTCATGGCCTTGCCAATATCATGGAAGAGAGCGCCAACACGCGTGAGAAGCGCATCGGCCCCGATGAGCTCGGCTGCCTGCTCGGCCAGGTTCGCCACCTGCAGACTATGTTGATAGGTGCCGGGCGCATTGCGCAAAAAGAATTGAAGCAATGGAAAATCAGGACGTGAGATTTCGATCAACTGCAACGCCGTGGTAAGACCCAGAGTCTGGGCCAGGAAATACTGTAGTAACAAGGCAATGCTTGAGGCTGCCAGTCCACTAAAGATCGCGGCGCCGGCAAGTTGCAGCAGCGCCACTGCATCCATCGTTGTAAACGGAATGCGGAATGCAAGCAACATTGCCATGCCTGCAGCTGCCACCGCCATGCCAGCGCGGAAGAAGGTCCATACACGCCGCGCAGCCCCAAGCACCAGAACACCGGTCAATGACGACAGCAGATAATAAGGAGTGAGATCAAGAGTGTTGGGCAGGTTATACGGTGCAAGAAAGGAAATCACGATCGAGAAAACAATCCCTGTTTCGACGCCAAACAATGTGGCAAGCAACAGCCCCAGCGCGGAAAGTGGAAATGCATATGGCAATATCGTGCGGTCGGGGATCGTCAGCCGTGCACCCACAATAAAAATAATAACAAGCAATGCCACAACAACCAGGCTGCGTGCATGGTACAGGAACTGCAAACGCCTGCGGGAAAAATACAACCAGACCAAACCAGCAAGCATAACCACCAATGCGCCTGCCCCGGCGTACTCCTGCCACGGGCTGGTTTCTTCGATCAAGCCAAATTCGTGCAGAGCTTCGAGTTGCGCCGCGGTCACGATCTGGCCGCGCAGGACGATGATCTCTCCCGCCTTGTATTCCTCGGTGACCGGCTCCACCGCATCGCGCGCGGACTTTCTGGCTGACTCCGTTAAGTCCGCACTATACATACTGTTGGGCGTGACAAACGCCGCCACAAGTTCAGATACGATCATAGCCTGTGCTTCATCCAACGAAAGACTCACCAGAGATGGGATCGTGCGAAGCACAGAGTCCATATCCTGATCGCGGATACTGCGGCGCATGATCTGTTCGAGCACACTCAATGATTCCTGCTGGATGGGATCCCAACGCGCGGGCGTCAACTCGAGGATCCTTTTCACAGTTTGCGGTGGCAGCGAGATATCACTGAGCGCGGAAATATCTGTAGTCTTTTGATCGAGTGAGGAGTTTGTGTCCAAACGGATGAGCGTGATGTACTGCAATGCAGCGCGCAGACGCTCAATTTGGCGGCGGGCAGTTGACGGGTCGGGTGAGCCATAAATGGATGCAACGGAGTTTTCTGCGGCGAGTCGCGCATCCTCCGTTCGTACCTGGCTGATATAGCCTCGGGTTTCGGGGGCCTGGAAGTCGCTTGGAGAAACCTCCCCTGCATTAAGCGCAGCTGTCGCAGGACGAAGTGTCTGCGGCAGTACCAGGGCTCCATAGGAAATGATGCTTACAAGAACAAGCAGGATGAATTGAAGCGTGCGGATACGCGCGGGGATGGAACGATTGCGCGTGGTGGGAGTCCCCATCTTATTTCTGGAGCAGCTCCCGCACAGTCGCGCTGACCATGTCATTGGGCGCGCGGCCCGCGACTTTTGCCATGACGATCTTCATAATCTTCCCCATATCTGCCGGGGAGGATGCGCCGGTTTCAGCGATGGCAGCCTGAACGATGGCTCCCAGTTCCTCGGCGGGCATGGCTTTCGGCAGGAAAACTTCAAGCACTTTGATCTCGGCTTCGTTGGCTTCCACAAGGTCGGCACGGTTCGCCTTCTTGGCCTCCTCCAGCGATTCGCGGCGGTTCTTCACCTCTTTTTGGATGAGGTTTATTACTGCAACATCGTCAAGTTCAATACGCCTATCCACCTCCACCTGCTTGACCGCGGCCAGGGCCATGCGCACCGTGCGCTTGCGCACGTCATCTCCGCTCCTCATGGCGTCCTTCATCGACTCGTTCAGTTGGGTTTTTATACTCATGGACGGGATTATACTAGAGATGAAGAACCGCCTCCTGCACAATGCAGGCATTGTTGAATAAGTGGCTTTCTCAAGCAGGATAAATCGCCATATTTTGGCGAATCCGCCCTGCAAGCTCTTCCATCTCTTCATAGGAAATTTCAAGAATCCCATTTTCCACGTTCAGCGCTTCCAGCTGTTGCTGCTTGAACGGGACACCGTGCGGCAAGGGAGCGATATGCCAATGGACATGGCGGTTCCCCTGCTGGCTTCCCAATGAGAGAACATAGATACGTTCCGCATCTACGGTTCGCTTCGGCAACCTGCTAGACTGCACGCTGAAGGGAGAGATACTCATCCAATGCGAAATCGACGGTTACCTGTTCTTTATGTGCGATCGGTTTCCCTTATCCTCCGATGTGCGACATCTCCACCTTTGGTAACGCGATCGTATTATCCGACCGTATTTCCGAATAACGGTCTGCGCGTTTCCTCCATACACGGGCAATCATTTGGGAAATCTCATCATCTGTCGCGCCACCGCGCAGCAGACTACGAAAATCATGTCCCTTGATCGAAAACAGGCATGTGTACAGCGCGCCTTCAGCGGAAAGCCGGGCCCGTGTACATGTACCGCAAAATGCCTGCGTCACGGATGCGATCACCCCGATCTCACCACTCCCATCCCTGTATCGCCAGCGCTCCGCAACTTCACCGCGGTAGTTCGGATCAAGCGGCTGCACAGGCATTTCAGAATTGATAATTTTTATGATTTCCGCGGCTGGAACAATATCATCCATTCGCCAGCCATTTGAATGACCCACATCCATATACTCGATGAAACGCAGAATATAGCCCTTCTCACGGAAGAAGCGGGCCATGGGCAGGATGCTCGTCTCATTCAGGCCGCGCTTCACCACCATATTCACTTTGACGGGGCCCAGGCCAGCTGCAGCCGCGGCGTCCATTCCGTCCAGTACTTTCTGCACCGGAAAATCCACATCGTTCATTGCTTTAAATGTTTCATCGTCGAGCGAGTCCAAACTCACGGTGACGCGTTTCAAGCCGGCATCTTTCAGGGCACGCGCCTGTTTTACCAGCAAGGTTCCATTTGTCGTTAGAGTGAGCTCGAGATCGGGAATTTCAGAGAGCATGCCAACCAGCAGATGCAGATCACGGCGCACCAGAGGCTCACCCCCTGTAAGACGGATCTTGCGGACTCCGTGCGTGACGAAAATGCGGGCCAGCCGCACAATTTCCTCGAAGCTCAGAATCTGGTCGCGGTGCAGGAATTGATGGTCCGGCCCGAAGATTTCCTTGGGCATGCAATAGACACATCGAAAATTGCATCTATCGGTGACAGAAATTCGCAGGTCATGCAAGGGACGGTTAAGAGTATCTATCAGAGTCATGGGGTCTTCGCAGCTCATATAATTCTAATCAAAAGCTCGTATGGAGGGTGAATAGTACATTCAAAAGGTACTATTCACATCATTTAATTATAACAAGTTTGTATGAGAGCCTGTTGAGACGATTGACTTGCCTTTTCAGGCATGCTATCATACTGACCATTATTCTTTTATTTTTCGACTTAAGGAGTTATTTATTATGAGCACAGAATTTATTTTTCGTATTATCGGCATGTTTATTGTAGGGTACCTGGGGTGGGTATTTGGTGGCTGGGCTGCCGCAATTCAGCCTGCAAATCCTGGACAAGAATTACTTTTTAGATCGGTATTTGGTCTCATCGGTGTACTTGCCGGGCTGGTATTGACTCCTTATCTCACCACGCGTCCAGCGCGTGCGATCAGGAACAAACTGGGCAGACTTGCCGCAGAGACCCTCTTTGCAGGTCTGACAGGTCTGGTCATTGGCTTGCTCACCGCTGCATTGCTTGCGTTCCCAATCTCGTTGCTTCCCCCGCCGCTCGGACAGATACTCCCATTTGTGGGAGTGCTCATATTCGCATACCTGGGAATTTCCCTTTTTGTCATGCGTCAAGGTGACATTATGGGACTCGTCAGCACCATTAGCGGGCGTGGCGGCGAAAGCGGTGCATCCACCTCATGGACAAATCTCAACCGTACTATCCTACTGGATACCAGCGTCATTATTGATGGACGCGTCGCTGATATTGCCAAAACAGGATTTCTGCCCGGCACGCTTCTCATCCCACGCTTCGTGTTGAACGAACTCCAATACATTGCCGATTCACCTGACGGCTTGCGCCGCCAACGCGGACGCCGCGGCATGGAAGTACTTGCTGAATTACAGAAACTTCCAAACATCCTCGTCCGCATCAGTGATATCAATGCAGAGGGTGTCCGCGAAGTGGATGATAAACTCGTTGTCCTTGCGCGGCAGTTGAAGTGTCCGATTCTGACGAATGATTACAACCTGAACCGCGTAGCGGAACTGCAGGGTGTGACGATTTTGAATATCAACGAACTGGCTAACGCAGTTAAATCCGTTGTCCTGCCGAGTGAACGCATGACATTGAATATCTTCCAGGAGGGCAAGGAGTTCGGTCAGGGTGTGGGTTACATGGACGATGGCACGATGGTCGTTGTGGAGAATGGTCACGATTACATTGGCGAGTACAAGGATGTGGTCGTCACAAAAGTCCTGCAGACTGCTGCCGGACGCATGATCTTCGCCCGCGTGGAAGAAGAGACCGCCAAGAGAAAAAAGCAATCAAGTTAACAGGTGGACTTTAAACAGAACATGTCATTCGCGCCAGGCGAAGCGGCATGTCCTGTTTTTAATTTTTCGTCTTCCTGTGTACGTACACCTAGTATAGGTACAGGTGTCGTGGTAAAAATGGGACATGATCCGCCTTTACAATACCCTCACCCGCAAAAAAGAAGATTTTCAAACCCTCGAGCCGGACGTGGTGAAACTCTACGTCTGCGGCGTCACTGTTTATAACGACGCGCATGTCGGCCATGCCATGTCCGCGATCGTGTTCGACATTATGCGTCGCTATCTGGAATACCGCGGGTACCAGGTCAAACATGTCATGAACTACACCGATGTGGATGACAAGATCATCAACCGCGCCAAACAGCTTAACGAAGACCCGCTCAAGCTTTCACAGCGATACATCGAAGATTATGCAAACGATCTCAAGGATCTGAATGTGCTGCCGGCCACATCCAACCCGCAGGTGAGCAAGACCATGCCGCTCATCATCGAGTTCATCCAGGGCTTGATCCGAAAGGAAGCCGCATACGCCGCGCCCAATGGCGATGTCTATTTCAGCGTGATCAGCGATGATGATTATGGCAAACTTTCCGGCCGCAAGCTCGACGACATGCAGGCGGGTTCACGCGTCGAAGTGGAGGAAGCCAAGGATCACCCGATGGATTTCGCACTCTGGAAAGCCGCGAAGCCCGGCGAAATTTCATGGGATAGCCCGTGGGGCAAAGGCCGCCCTGGCTGGCACATCGAATGCTCAGCAATGAATCTTGCGGAACTTGGCGAACAGATCGACATCCATGGCGGCGGCAACGACCTTATATTCCCGCACCATGAAAATGAGATCGCGCAGACCGAATCCTACACAGGCAGGCAATTTGCCCGCTACTGGGTGCATAATGGCATGCTGCAACTTGGCGGGGAGAAGATGTCCAAGTCGCTGGGCAACATCGTCAGCATCAAGGACTTTCTCTCGAAGCGCGACGCAGATGTCATGCGGATGCTCGTGTTGACGGGATATTACCGTGCCCCGCTGATCTTCAACGAAGAGACACAGAACGCCGCGGAAAAATCCCTCGAGCGCCTCAAATCCGCCTTTCGGCCTGCTCCCGCTTCCGCAAAGGGACTTTCCGCTGAGGCCGTCGCCACGCTCGCATCCCAGGCAGATGCCACGAAACAGTCCTTCACCAACGCCATGGATGATGACTTCAATACGCCGCTTGCAATTGCCGCACTGCATGAACTTGTCAAAGCCATCAACACGGCTCGCGACAACAACGCCACTGATGAACAGCTCCAGTCAGCACAGGCAACCCTGCGTGAATTAACTGGCGTATTCGGTTTGCGCTTGCAGGAAAAACAAGGCTCCAGTGATGCCGATGCGCAAGTCAATGCGTTGATTGAAGAACGTAACGAAGCCCGCAAGCAAAAATTATGGGCAATGTCTGATCTGATACGCGACCAATTAAAGGAACTCGGTGTCACGATTGAGGATAGTAAAGAGGGCACCCAGTGGAGATGGGGGTAGTCTAGTAATTGGTACATTGGTAAATGACAAACTTCCGAGATTTTGGCCTCGGAAGTTTTTTTGTGTCTCTCGTTCATTTCCTTGTTTCTGGCAGCACCAAAGGCAAATCCAGGAATGGATGCTGGACCACCTGCACAGGCAGGCAATAGGCTTCCTGAATTAATTCTGGCAGGAGTACATCCTTTGGCTTCCCCATGGCTTTGATAATACCAGCGACCATCAGCGCAATGCGGTCTGCGTAATGAGCAGCGAGATTCAAATCGTGCAACGCGACCAGCACAGCCAGATTATCTCTATGCGCAAGCTCAGACACCAATTCCAATAGACTGACCTGGTATTGCAGATCCAGATGTGCAGTAGGTTCATCGAGCAACAGGACCGGCGTGGACTGGCATAATGCGCGCGCCAGCAAAACTCGCTGCTGTTCACCGCCAGAGAGTTCGCCGACGCGGCGGTCCGCAAATGGCAGCGCGCTCACGCGTGCAAGTGATCGGCGCGCGATTTCCTCATCCTTATCGGATGGCTGGCCGAGAAACCCCAGATAGGGCGTCCGTCCGAGCAGAACGGTTTCCCAAACACTGTATGCCGGAGGTAATGAGACAGCCTGGGGAACCGTGGCGATATATTTTGCCCGTTGAAGTATCGACAGCGAAGCGAAGTCATCTCCGTTCGTGCGGACGTGGCCTGCATATGGGATGACTCCGCTCGCAGCGCGGATGAGAGTTGACTTGCCCGCGCCGTTCGGTCCGATCAACGCAAGGACTTCACCGCTTTGCACTTCGAGCGAGATGTCGTGCAGGATGCGGCGGGATCCATAGGAGACGGAGAGAGATTGGATTTTTAGCATATTGTTTTTATATCGGTGGTCGAGTAGCCTTGAGCGTTCTTTGCGAAAGGCATATCGAGACCAACCGTTTGATTCAAAATTCAACCTTCTTGTTTACTGCTGGGTCTCGATACATCCCGCGAAAAGCACGCGGGATTTTCTTTAAAATATCAAATACCAATACAAGGCAGTTTCCTTGGTATGTGGGTTGATGGCTTTATAGACATTACGGTCGAAGCCGCTCAAGACAAATCCACAACTTTGGTAGAGTGTGCAGGCGGGTACGTTGTCATCCTGCGTTTCGAGCATCACGCCGGGAAAATTACTTTCATGTGCCCACTGAATGCCACGCTCAAGTAGTGTACGCCCGATCCCCCTGCCGCGATATTCCGGGTTCACGACAATATCATCCACATAGGCAAATTGATTCCACCATCTGAGCATTTTGATCCTACCGGCAAGGTTTTCATCGACCTCTGCAAAAAAGATTGTGGGACCGGAGTCATCAAATCCGTAATCCATATCCTCCGCATGAACCTCCCTTTCGTAGGGTTCAACAGGAGTGACGGTATACACCAGCTTTTCGTTCTCGATACCCAGCACAAGCCGTGAATTCACCATGGACTTGCGCGAGAATGATTTTGTCTGATGTGAATCTTGCTGGTCCATTTTTCGAATTATGATTTCCATACGTTACCAATATCCTTGATTTTTTGAACGACGCAGCACCCATAGGAAGAACGGCGCGCCGGCAAGGGATGTAACGATCCCCACAGGGATCTCCTGCGGGGCAATGACAATGCGCGCGATCACATCAGAAATGAGCAGTGCAGCTGCGCCGCCGAGAATGGATAAGGGCAGTAAACGCCTGTAATCGGGGCCAAACCAAAGCCGTATAAGATGCGGGACAATGAGTCCGATAAACCCGATGATGCCGGAAAATGCCACAGCCGCGGCAGTCGCCAGAGAGGAAGCGATCAAAAGGATCCGTTTGGTGCGCGGCACGTTGAGCCCGAGTTGCTGAGCCTGGTCATCGCCGAACTGCAAAAGATTCAGTGCATGTCCGCTTAGGAGCAAAATGCCCAGCCCAATGATGACATACGGCATAATGGCAATAATGGCTGTCCAGCCGCTCTGGCTTGCACCGCCGAGCAGCCAGCCAAGCGCACGGCGGACCTCGCTTGTAGAACGGATCATCAGGAACGAAGTGAGCGACGTGGCAAACGACGAGAACGCAACACCCGCCAGAATGAGATTCGTGGTTGGCACAGTCTGGCCCACGCGCGCCAGTGTGTACACGATGAAGACCGTGAGCAACGCAGCGATGAATGCCGCCATCGGGATCGCCATCAGACCCCAGAATGAATAAGGCCACCGAACAGACATGGCAATGACTGCGCCCAGCCCCGCGCCAGATGCCACACCGATCAGGAATGGATCTGCGAGCGGATTGCGGAACAAGCCTTGATATGTTGCCCCACTGCCTCCGAGGGCCGCGCCTGTCAGCGCGATCAGGACCGTGCGCGGCAGACGAATTCTCCAGAGAATGGACGTGGAAATTTCGGTGCCGCGGCCCATGAGGGTCTGCCAGAGTTCCTGAGGAGAAAGGAACACAGAACCGATCGCCAGGCTGAGGAGCAAAGCAAAGAAGAGAAGGATGAAAGAGGAAAGAACAGGTGCGCGACGCATGCTGGATATCAATGAGTAGACAGGTATACAGGTAAACAGGTTTGATAGACTTGTTTACCTGTTTCCTTGTGTATCTCTATTCAAACAACCCCGGATGTAACAACTTTGCCAGCTGCTCGAGCCCATCCACGAGACGGGGACCTGGGCGGCTGACAAGATTATCATCGAAGGGGAAGACCTTCCCCTCCTGGACAGCAGTGATGTTTTCCCAACCCGCGCGGGCTTGCACGGCTTGCGGTGTTACGCCCCACATCGAGTCACCTAAAATGATCATGTTGGGATTTGTCGCCACGATCTGTTCCAGGCTGATCTGTGGATATGGATCTGTGATGCCCACCAGCGCGGCAAGATTTGCGCCGCCTGCACGAGTTATTAACAGATCACCGAATGTGCCGGGGCCATACGTATACGGCTTGGATGCATCCGATGCATCAATTTCGTAGAAGACGGTGGGACGGGCGGAGATTGGAGCGATCTTCTCATCGACAGCAGCGACGCGGGCTTGCAGGGATTCGACCAAAGCTTCCGTCTCCGATTCGTGACCGGTCAGTGTAGCCACCTGCTGAAGGTTGCCGTACATTTCCTCGAGGGTCAGGGGATTCTTCAAATAGAAAACGGTAAGTCCCAAATCCTCCAGTTGCTTTATAAGTTCAGGAGGATTAATCTCCGCTGCGAGGACAAGATCGGGTTTCAAGGCAATAATGGCTTCCGAGCTATATTCCCCGAATGAGCCGCCAACACTTTCTATGGATTTGGCTTCTTCAGGGTAGTCAGCAAATTCATCGCGCCCAACCACCTGATCTCCTGCGCCGATGGCGAATAATATTTCGGTGTTTGATGGAGCAAGTGAGACAACCCGTTGTGCAAAACCGCTGAGATTTACTTCCCGTCCAAGCCCATCCACGAACGTGGAAACCTGGGCATCCTGGGTCGGTAAAGCAAGAGCTGGCGCTTCAGTGGCGGGAACTTCAGTTGCAACGGGAGCAGTTGTCGCTGTGGCTTGAGGCAGGCAGGCAGCCATCAACGAGGTGAGCAAGGTTAGCAGTACTATTTTTCGTAACATCTTTTCTCCATTTCAAAGTAGGGAATCAAAATCCCCAGACAATGCTGGGGAGGTTGGAGAGGCAATCCGAGTGTCGCCGTCATCCACCTCCTTTCCGCGAGAGAGTGGTGAACTGACCAGAGCGGGCGACCTGACTTATTTAGTCTGCTAGCTGACTAAACTCACAGTTGCGCGACAGTGTCGGAATTCCACCGACTTCGCCGCTGACTGGCCATATTGAATTATGAAGGCATTGTATGCTTTTTATACAGTCGAGTC
Organism: Chloroflexota bacterium; assembly: GCA_039932795.1. GTDB lineage: Bacteria > Chloroflexota > Anaerolineae > Anaerolineales > Villigracilaceae > Defluviilinea. Next base: position 19,399 of record JBDTPH010000072.1, on the reverse strand, counting down.
AAGATGATGGAAATCATGGCAAGCACGCAGACAAGCAAAACGGAATTCCCCGCACGTTCGAACAGGATGAGTCCAATGCCTGGCAGGATGAAGATCAACGCGATCCAGGACCAGTCCATTTTGGATTGGGTACTGCCTGCCAGATGGAACAACGGGATGAGTGCAAATGAAAAATCGTAGTTCAATAAATATGGATTTACCAGTAATGGAACACATACAAAAAATGCTATGGATGATTCATCACCCAGCCGATGCCCGCTCCCGATAAACAAAGCAACCAGCCCCGCAAGCAGGAGTACGGCAATCGGCAGGGACTGATCGAAGCCCAGCCCGATCATGCGCCCAAGGGACAATGGCAGGCTCACGCAGATCTCACATTCCGAAACATTCTTGAAATTTAACAGTGATTGGAAATATGTAATGGGCCATGCTCTATCTGCGAGGAAGCCGATCATGAAAAGAAACACTCCTGTGGACGCAGCCGCCCCACAGGCGCGGCGGCCAAATTCATCGCGACGCAAAAGTAGATGGACAAGCACCGCCAGCAAAACGTAAATCCCGATGTGCGGCTTGAACGTGACCAGTGCCATGCCCAATGCCATGAGCCCCATATGTTGATGCTTCAACGCGTACACGATCAATGACATGCCAAGCAGGGTCGGGAAGACATATTGCCCCACCATCAACGCTCCGAAAACGGGCAGGAACAAAATTACAGCGATGAATGAATAAAGTCGTTTGCGCGGCTCCCATCCATCAGTCAACAACCAGGCGGATGCGAGCAACATTGCGATGTTGAGCATAAACCACATGCGCACAGCGATATCAATGGAAAGCAATGCAAGAGGCAGGGTGAATACCGCATACCAGGGCGGATACGGGAACGGCAGCACTAAAACCTTGTCTACTGATACGCCAAGTTCATCAGCAACTCTCTGCGCCTGACCTGCCTGGTCGTAGAGCGCAATGCCGTTCAATATGCCACGGTCCGCGCGGTGGAGTGTCTGGAAGTCGAGATAGGGATCGAGTGGAATGGGAACGTATACCGCGATCGCAAACAGGATAACCACGAGCAGGAAGAGGGAAAGATAGGGTCCCCAATGGGGAAGAAAGTTGATGTTACGCTTCATTGGTTGTTCGTTGTCTGGCAATTGTGCGAAGTAAACTGCTAAAGCGCAGCACATGGCATGGGTGGAGAAGATACCAGTACAGGAACCCAATTAATCCATGTGGACGGAAGAAGATGGTTTGAGAAATGGTCGATAAATTTTCAATTTGACCCGCACGCCACTCGATCCAACATTCTCCGGCAACCAGGTTCTTTTCATGCACAAGCATGTGGTCCTGCGTTTGATGTACTACGAGCCTGCCTGATGCGCTGACGAATTCTCTTATGGCAGGAAGAATTTCTGCAGGCGTGATGTTGACCGCAGCTTCCCGATGATAGATAAAACAACCTTCGTGTTTGATGAATTTCAGGCCTGGTCTGCCGTCGTCCCACACACGTTCGATTTCAGATGGGCGTGTCTTTTGAAGCGCGTCTTGTGTCGCGGCATCAAAGTCGATAAGTTTGACTTCGGGAAACACTTCCAGAGCTGCGGGATGCTTGACAATGCTATCAGCCGAGAGACCACCGATCAAGGCATATGCAATGGGATAGGGCACAGGCGTTATCAGTCCCACACCGAACGCCATGAAACCGATGGGAATGCCGGGCAGCAGGAACATCCTCCGTTTAAGTCCACGGATGCGGGCATAGCGCAGCATGAGGTTGCCATACGTTTCTACGTTGGGGCCACCGATCTCGAAGACCTGCCCGCGGCCGTTGGGGTTGGTCAACGCGGCGAAGAGATAGTCGATCACGTTTTGGATGGCGATCGGCTGGGATTTGTTCCTCATCCATAACGGACCCGGCACCACCGGGAACAACTCGGTCATAAAACGGATCATCTCAAAGGAGATGCTGCCTGAGCCTGTGATCACGCCGGCACGAAACTCCGTCACAGGAATTTTTCCTTCCCGCAGAACACGTCCCGTTTCAATGCGCGAACGCATATGCGGGGCAATGTGCTGTTCGGGGTCAGCCAGCCCGCCGAGATAGATGATGTGTTCCACGCCTGCCTGCTCTGCAGCCGACGCGAATGCACGGGCACTGTCCAGTTCGAGGGATGTGTATCCACGCCCATGCGACATGTTGTGGATCAGATAATAGGCAGTCTGAACACCTTGCAGCGAGGCATGAAGAGTTAACGGAACGGTGACGTCGCCCTGGATCACTTCGACATGGCGGAACCAGCTTCGGCCTTTGAGGCGAAGCGGGTCGCGCGCAAGGCAGCGCACGCGGTAGTCTGAATCCAATAACCTGGGGATCAATCGGCTGGCGATATATCCCGTTGCGCCTGTCACAAGAATCAGTTTATGCATAGGAATGAGCTAACACGCGCGCCCGCGAAGCGATCTGCCGCGTGAGCCCATCAAAAATAAATTTGTGGAACGGCCACATCGCGTACCAATAAAGGAAGCCAAAAAGCCCGTGCGGGGCAAAGTATGCAGTCACCGTGAGAAGCGTTTTTCCATCCTGTGGTTGAGACTCGAATTGCAGCCAGGCCTTGCCGGGTAGTTTCATCTCAGCTCGCAAACGCAGGAGGCGATTCTTTTCCACGTCTTCCACACGCCAGAAATCAAGCGACTCGCCTGCCCGAATTTCATCGGGATGACGACGGCCGCGTCGCAAGCCTACGCCGCCCACTGCCTTGTCCATCCAGCCGCGCATCGCCCATGACCAGTCCATATAGAGCCAGCCGCGTTCGCCGCCAATGCCGGCAAAGGACCGAAATACAGCTTCGGGAGAAAGTTCGAGGAGGAGCTGCCGCTTTTCAACGTACATGCCTTCTTCCACAATGAACTGATAGGGCTTGACATCGCCTGCCACAGTGACCAGCGCGTCCGCCCAGCTGGTTTCCACATTGTCTCTCTGGATGCGGCCCAACGCGAGATGTGTGGCAGTTTGGAAGTCTATCGGCTTGATGTGCGGGAATAATTTCTTCGCCGCTTCATCACGGACGATGAGCCTGGCGCGCAGTCCTTCGATCAACGGCAGCACGATGCGCCAATGGATGGGCGTGACCATGTGCACCCAGTAGGCTGAAAGACGCGGCGCATTCACAGGGGTGCGGATCAGCTTGCGTTTGAGTCCACGTTCCTTTGCGTAGCCAATCAACATGTCGGCATAGGTTAGGCGGGTCGGGCCGCCGATCTCGATCATCCTGCCAATGCTTTCAGGAGTCTTAATGGCCTCGATGAGATATGACAACACATCGCGGATCGCGATCGGTTGTGCTTCTGAGAAGAACCAGGCGGGACAGACCAACAAGGGTTCACGCTCAGCAAGATAACGGATCATCTCAAACAGCGCGGAACCCGAGCCAACGATCATACCTGCGCGGAATTCGGTTACAGGCACACTGCTATGGCGAAGGATGGAACCCGTTTCATGGCGGGCACGCAGATAGGGGGAAAGATTCGTTGTAGGGTCAACCAGTTCGCCAAGGTAAATGATGCGGTCAATGTTCGCTTCCCCGGCGGCATGGGCGAAGTTGCGCGCCACTTCCAGATCACGGTTGGCATTGCTCCGTCCACCCTGCTTGCCATGGATGAGGTAATACGCGACCGAAACATCCTTCATGGCTTGGCTCAATGTGCCTGACTCCAGGGCATCGCCGCTGACAACTTCGACGCGCTCCAGCCACGGACGTCCCTGCAGGCGGTTCGCATCGCGCACCAGGCAGCGGACGCGGTATCCCGCTTCAAGCAGACGAGGCACGAGCCGTCCGCCGACGTATCCAGTAGCACCAGTGACGAGAATAAGTTTGGAGTTGGGCATAGAAGTTCAAGTTTTCTCGGTGGTTAAGTAATCCTGAGCGTTCTTTGTGAAGGATGTATCGAAAACACCCGTTTCATGTTTACTTCTTATCGCTGGTTTCGATATGCCCCGACAAACACGGGCTACTCAACCAGCAGAGTACGGAGGAAATTGTATCCTACCCTCCCAATTCTATGCTATGATGAAAGGCATCTATGCAGGCGGCGAATCCTCCCACGTCCGGTCGTATACAGGAGCAACTGACCACACGACTTCCGCTGATGTGGTTCTCGCTTGCATTCCTGACGGGGATTGTTCTAGCCAGTCTCGCTTCCTTTTCAATCTGGGTTTGGATCTCGCTTGCGGTCTTTGCGATTGTTCTCGCAATTCTTTCGCGCTTTTTCTCTCTTCGGCTTCAACCATCCGCGTACCGCTTTCCGCTTTTTTCCTTCATCCTTCATCCATTATCCTTCATTCTTCTCTTCGCCCTTTTCCTCGGCGCAGCCCGTTATCAAAGCTCAGTTCCTCGGTTTAACGCGTTTCATATCGCTTTCTACAACGACCGTGAGTACGACCTTCTGATAACAGGCACAATTGCCGAGCCTCCCGATTACCGCGATAACTACACCAACCTGCGGATGAAAGTCAGCAGTGTGGATACTGGAGATGGCGACCTGCCCGTCAGCGGATTGCTGCTGGTGCGCGCCTCCAAGAATCAAGTTTTTCATTATGGGGATGTCATACGCCTGCGCGGCAAATTGAAGACCCCGCCGGAAAATGAGGATTTTTCGTATCGTGATTACCTGGCCGGGCAACATATCCATTCCTATATGTCCAGTGCAATTGTGACGATCCTGCCCCTCAAAGGCGGAAATTCATTTTCGAGGGCGTTGTATGCACTCAAGGATAGATCGCTGAATAACATTTATCGCATGTTCCCCGATCCCGAGTCATCCCTGCTGGCAGGGATTTTGCTCGGCGTGGATACAGGTCTCACGCAGAGGTTGCAACAGGCATTCAAAAGCACGGGCACCGCGCACATCATCGCGATTTCCGGATTCAACATGAGTATTATCGCGGCCATGTTCGTGACGTTCTTTAGCAGGTTTCTTGGCCCGCGACGTGGTGCGGCGCTGGCGATCCTTGGTATCATACTTTATACAATGCTGGTTGGTGGTGGAGCGGCGGTTGTGCGCGCCGCGATCATGGGCAGCCTTGCCCTCTTTGCAAGACAGGTCGGTCGCAGGCAGTTCGCGCTGAACACTTTGCTCGCGGTTGCGCTGTTGATGTGTTTGTGGAATCCGTTGTATATTTGGGACGTCGGCTTCCAGCTTTCGTTCTTCGCAACACTGGGCCTCATCCTTTATGCAGAACCATTTTCTCAATTTGCGAATAGAATCGTCACAAGGTATTTTCCGACATCCACCGCTGAAAAATTTGCCCAACTCTTTTCAGAGTTTGTGTTGCTCACACTTGCTGCTCAGCTTACAACCATTCCAATTATGGCGTATCACTTCAAACAAATTTCTCTTGTCTCGTTTATTGCCAACCCATTCATCCTGCCTGTGCAGCCTGCGGTGATGATCCTGGGCGGGCTGGCGGTGTTGCTGAGTCTCATCTGGCTTCCGTTGGGTCAGATCGCGGCCTGGGTGGCGTGGCCGTTTGTCGTGTACACGATTCGCATGGTGGAGTTGTTTGATCGCGTGCCGCATGGGACCATCTTCCTCGGAGATTTATCCCTCTGGTTCGTGATCCTCTTTTACGCAGCGCTTCTTACTGTGACCTTTGGCGGGTCCCGATTAAAAGAGGCGGCCCAATCCCTTAAAGGGCGCACAAGCCCAGTCGGCGTTGGGAGCGCGATTCTCATCCTGATACTGGGTTTGTTGCTGGTGTGGCGCGCCGCGGTCGCAGTCCCAGATCGTCTCCTGCATATCACATTTCTGAACGTTGGCTCTGCCGAGGCCGTTCTCATCAAAACACCCACAGGGAAATATGTGCTGGTCAATGGTGGACCCAGCGTCACTACACTTTCAGATGAACTTGGACGGCGGCTGCCCACGTTCAACCGTAGACTGGATTGGCTGTTGATCGCGGGAACAGAAGAGGAGGATGTTGCCGCGCTGCCACGCGTCATCGAGCGTTACCCTCCTGATGCAGTATTGTGGAGCGGGAATACACAGGCATCGTTCTCATCGCGTGTGTTGAATGAATATTTATCGGTGCAGGATGTTGAAGTAATAAACGCTGAGCCTGAACAGGTCCTGGAGCTGGGTGACGGTGCAACCTTGCGCGTGCTGACAACAGGTCCACGCGGCGCGGTGTTGCTGGTCGAATGGGAAAGCTTCCGCGCCTTGCTGCCGGTCGGCATGAGTTTTGAAGCGCTTGATGAGCTGCGCAGCGGGGCAGAAGTAGGCCCTGTAAGCGTGTTATCGCTCGCGGATGCGGGGTACGCGGCATCCAACCCACCGGAATGGATCATAAATCTGAACCCGGAACTGGTGGTGTTGAGCGTGGACGCAGCGGACGAAAACGGCATGCCCGATGGCGAGGTGCTGGAGTCCGTGAAGGATTATGATCTCCTGCGCACCGACCAGAACGGCTGGATAGAGATCACATCAGACGGCAGACAAATGTGGGTGACCGTGGAACGCAAGTAGGTGCTTGCTTTTCCATTCCGGGCATTGTATAGTAGTACAACCGAGGAGAGATTATGAGCAACCTGATCATCAATAAATCGCAGGTACAGGGTGACACGCCTGTGACCATTTTGCATCTGAGCGGTCAGCTCGATGGGAGCACTGAGACTCAACTGCTTGATTCAGTACGCCAGGCGCATGAGGATGGCGCAAATCATCTTTTGATTGACCTGAGCGATTGTCACATGCTGACCAGCGCCGGGCTGCGTGCCATTCAAAACACACTCAAATTATTTACACCACAGCACGATAAAGAGATCATCCATCAACATGGGGAGGAACCTTATAAATCCCCTTATTTCAAAATGGTCTGCCCAAATCCGCAAATCTATTATGTGTTGAATATCGCCGGCTTCTTGCAGAACATTCTCATTTACAATGATATGGACGAGGCGGTAAATTCATTTGCGGGGTAGCTTATTCAACGCCCTCACAAATGTCCCGACCATTTTTTCGATATTGATCTCTTCCTTCACGATTCGATACGACTCTTCGCCCATCCTTCGGAGACGCGCTACATCAGATAGCGCGTCTTTCATTGTGGAGAGAAGAGCATCGAAATCATCAGGCGGGATCTGCCAGCCATTTTTTTTCCGAACGAGGTCATCCTGCGTGCCATCGCCCTGAGCGACGATCACGGGAAGTCCATAACTCATTGCCTCCTGAACGGCGAGTCCGCCGGTTCCAGGCAGGACGAAGAGGTCTGCTTCCGTGAAAAAGGGGCTTAGCTCAGCCCCATGCCTGGCTCCGATAAACTCCGCGCTCGGATAGATTTCCCTGGCGAGCGATTCAAGCACATCGCGTTCCGGTCCATCGCCAACGATGACCAGCCGTGGGTTTGATCCCAACTGGGCACAGGCGCGTAATAACAAATCAATTCGCTTACGGGCCTGGAGCCTGCCAACGAAGAGGATATTCGGCCGAGGGTCAAAGGTCAAAGGCCGGGATGGGAGGGGGAAAGCTGGCGGTGCTGAAACCGAATTATGCGCAACAAAAATTTTTTCTTTTGGAAATCCCAGTGTCGCGTATTCTTCCGCGCCGCGCCGACTGTAGGCGATCAGCGCGTCGAACTGCCCAAGGAATGAGAGACGGCGTATTTGACGGAATCCAGCCAAAGGCCCGGAAACAGACGGTGACCCCAAACCCCAGCCAATGACCGGCCGGCCGCGTCCATGCATCCAGCGGATCGCAAAGGAGGTCGAAAGATAACGCGCATTTGCCTCCATGATCAGGGCATTGGGGTTCCAATTTTTCAACCAGCCAATCAGACCGCGTTGATAACAAAGATAGCGAGAGCCGTTGAAGAGGTGGATATTTTTCCCTGGCTGGTAATTCGCAATTTGTAATTGGTTCGAAGTAGTGATGCCTTCACCTGGACGCGGCATACCCGTGAACAGACTCATCCTCCCATCGCATGCCGAAGCAAGCAGGTCAAAGAATGCCGCCCGGTAACCGGGAAGTACGCGTTGTTGAACGGCAAGCCTGCCAAAAAAATGGTTCATTGAATGGGCTCACACCTCGAAAAGATGACCGCAGTTTTATCGCGGTATTGTTCACACCACATATCAGAGTCTTCCACTGCGGCTACCAGCGTTTTTTGTGAATTCAGCGATAACATCAATAAATTGATCCTATCCTTATCCAATAGATCGTCCCATTGATATTTCGCGGACGAGATCGTTTGATAGTTTTCCCAATGTTCAGGCGGATAGGCATTGAAACGGTTATCGATCCACAAGAGACGGGAAGGCAGCGCAAACGTGAGATAACTTCCAAAGGTGTACTCTGCAAATAAGGGGCCCACAAGATCAGGGCGTGCCACAAGCCATTCTGTGGCTGCGATAGGCGTGGTCGCTTCGTGATATGCGGGAGGACTATCATCCCACCAACCCTCTCGAATGCCAGGCAGCAGCATCAATGGCATGCCAAGCAACAAGCCACCGAGCACAAAATTGAATCGAGAATTGGAACTTCCAACAATAGCATCACGCTTGAAGGATTTCAACAATTCACTCAGCAATGCTCCGCTCGATACTGCCATGATAAACATGAACCAGATGACATAACGCAGCCCTGAAAGGGCAAGCCAGCCGAAGCCGAGAAACCACACCCATTCAAGCACGGATAAACGCCGTGGAGAGAATACGGCTAGTGGAATGAATAGAAGGAGCCATGCAAAAAAGATATTCATCTGCCAGCCCACGTTAACAGGCGGACGCCACTCGGTGGCAAACAATTGGTCAGATGGAGAACTGATCATATCAGATACGAACTGCCAGACGAATATTCCACGTGGATTGATGAATGTAGCAAGCAATGACAAGCTGAACCAAAAGGCAAGCTTTCTGCGGTCCCCCACGCCGAAGATGAGAGCCGACGCCATCAAGACAAAAGCCAATATGAACGAACCGTGCAGGTTTGCCCACAATAGACTCACAAGAGGAAGAATCCATGTCCACTTTGTGCGGCCATTCTGCCAATTCCACAGCAACCATAAAACAACTGCAAAGAGCGGATATGCAAACATCTGCGGGCGCATGGACCAGTTCATGCTGCTGGATAATCCAAGCATGATTGTCAGGAGTGTCGCAATTTTTGTACCTGTCCCGGCTGCACGCATGAGTGTCCATATTGTGGCATATGCAAGAGCTATGCAAATTCCCCGCAACAGAAAAGTCAGTGTTGCCCCACCAAGCGAATGAGCGAACCAGAAGATAATGGATGAAAGCCAGGGTTGATAAAAGATCGGCCTGCCCGCGTAGGTGTAACTGAAGGTATCAACAGTTGGAATCACGCCTGATTCAGCAATATCTCTCCCGACCCGCACATAGAACCAGTAATCATGCGGCGTAATGGCCAGAAAGAACGCAATCGGCAAAAGAAACAATAATGCCAGGCTCAGCCACAAGAAATCATAACTACGCGACGAATTTTGATTCATGAAGGGATGTGCGGAGCCTGCCAGGCGGGTGATTTATGCACGTGGACAACCTTCCACGCACCGTTGAGTCTCACGATCACGCGGCTTTCATTGTGTGAAGCGACCTTCACGCCTTCCGGAGATGCCGTGCTGATAAGCAATGTGTAGCTGACAATAGCTGTATCACCATAATTTTGAACGTGTACATTTGACAGGTCCAAGCGCGTCCTCGATTCGGCGCTGCCCTCCGCACCGAATACTGTGCCGCGTTCTGCATTGGAACCCATCATGAATTCATGGAACGGAAGCCCGTCAATACGGTGTGGCGTGATCCACCATTCATAGAGCGTCAGGTCTTCAGAAGTTGTTTCGTTATAGATCTGTGTGTCATTCTCCTGAATGGATTGAAGATGAACTTTCAGGAACGCGATGATTTCTTCATTTGTCATAATGTCTCTTTCGATCCCATCGTCATCCTCGGCGGTGGAAATTCACATCTAGCAATAGCAGCTTGAGCTAGGCCAGTAACACCTTGAGATATTCGTCCACCATTTTTTCAACATCAAAGATAGTCTCTACTCGTTGACGTGCAGAACCCCTGAAGCGATCCTGGTTATCAAAAACCTCCATCGCCGCGTTTGCCAGCCTGGGAATATCGGGGTTTTCCAGTTTCCATTGGTTCGCGCCATAGGGAACAAGCCTGCCTGCATCTCCCTGCACGATCTCGGAGAGGGAACCAGTATCAAAACCGATCACAGGCAGTCCGCATGCCAATGCTTCAATAACCGAGTTGGGGCAGGGTGGATTCACCTCGGCAGAAAACAATGCATGGGATGAACGCATTAACCACGGGATATGATCGCGTGGAATCGTATCCATGAATTTGAGACGAAAAGCAGTTTGATCATTCAATTTGTTCCTGGTACGTCCATCCACGCGTCCGACGACCATCAATTCAATTTTAAATTTTTTGGAGAGTGCAGTGGCCAGATTTGCTGCATTGAATAATCCATGGTTTAGTCCACCTGCCAGGCTGCCTTCCACAACCAGTAAGCGGTAATGCATCGAGGGTCGTTCATGCAAACCATGCGGGGTATAACGGGTCAGGTCAACGCCATTAATGATCACCGAAGAGGGAACGCGGGCTGGCTTATACCAATCCTCCCACCAGCGTTTGATGAACTCGCTCTGATAGATCACATGATCTGCCAGTCTTCTACGAATAAATGAGAGGTTTGCATTTCCATAAACCGCGCGCACGGTGTAGCGTAGTCCTGCCCATCGAGCGCGATGTACCCAGTTAATGCCGTCGAGTCGCTGCACGATACGTATGCCGCGCCGACGCGCCTTCCATAACGGCAGCAGGCGTCGGGTTCCCGCGAGAACGAGAATACAATCCGCTTTCTGCGCGGGATCATGGGTCACATCCACACCACGGGCGCGCAGTCCACTTTCAAATTTGAGTCGAAAGGAGGTGACTCCGCCCATTCCTTCCACGCGGGGCACGATGCAAATACGAGGCATACGGTAATTATACTTACGTATGTCCTTGCGAGGAGCAACAGCGGCAGAGCAATCTCCCCGGAAGGGAATGCCATTATTCGATGAACTTAACTGGATCAACGGGAGATTGCTTCGATTTACTCGCAATGACTATCAATCGATTCTATGGTTAAATTGGAATGGAGGAAGTTATGGCAAACCCCGATCCTGATTTTGTAGCCTTTCTCAAAGCCTATCCCACATATCCGTCCACACACCTGATAGACGAATTGCGCGCCACTGACTATGCGCGTCTCGATATCGGGGGACATATTTATCTCGATTACACAGGCGGTGGGCTGTATGCCGAATCGCAATTGCGACGCCATAACAAACTGCTTGCCGAGCAGGTCTTCGGCAACCCGCATTCCAGTAATCCAACATCGCAGGCCGCCACACAGCTTGTGGATCATACGCGCGAGTATGTGTTAAAGTTCTTCAATGCCGATCCCGATGAGTATCTTGCGGTCTTTACACCCAATGCAAGTGGTGCGTTAAAACTCGTCGGCGAGTCCTATCCATTTCCCAATGGACGTTATCTTTTAACATTCGACAATCACAACTCTGTAAATGGGATTCGGGAATTCGCTCATGCACGCGGTGCGGATGTGAAGTACGTCCCGATTGGGCTGCCCGATATGCGGGTGGATGCTGCGCAGCTCAGCCGTGAGCTGGGTCAGCCTTCGAAAAGCGGACACAATCTTTTTGCATATCCGGCGCAGTCGAACTTCTCGTCCGTTCTACATCCATTGGAATGGATCGAGCAGGCCCACCAGCACGGCTGGGATGTTCTGCTGGATGCTGCGGCGTTTGTTCCCACCAGCAAACTGGACTTGAGCATCATCAAGCCTGATTTTGTCCCTGTGTCCTTTTACAAAATGTTCGGGTATCCCACCGGTCTGGGGGCGTTGATCGCGCGCAAAGAGGCGCTGGCAAAATTACATCGTCCCTGGTTCGCGGGTGGCACGATCACAGTTGCATCTGTACAGGGTGATAAATATTATATGGCGGATGGCGCGTCCGCTTTCGAAGATGGAACGATCGACTATCTCAACATCCCCGCCATCGAGATCGGCCTCAAGCATATCGAGTCGATTGGTTACGACATTATCCACGAGCGTGTACACTCACTCACCGGCTGGTTGCTGGAAAACCTGGCGGGGATGAAACACAGTAATGGAGTTCCGTTAGTGCGAGTCTACGGTCCCACTGGGATGATGGAGCGCGGCGGGGCAGTGACCGTCAACTTTTACGACAGGGAGAACAAAGCCCTGGATCATCGCTTTATCGAAGAGCAGGCAAATGAAGCCGGCATTTCCCTGCGGACAGGATGCTTCTGCAACCCAGGCGCAGGTGAGATCGCGCTGGGTATCTCGCGGGTCGAACTGGATGTTTGTTTTACCCAGCCCGGCCACGAAGACCGCTTCACAGTGGATGACTTCCGCCACTGCATAGACGGAAAGTCCTCTGGAGCTGTCCGGATTTCAGTCGGAATGGTCACAAATTTCAGGGATATTCAGGGTTTCCTGGCTTTTGCGAGAGGTTTATTAGCCTAGTTTCATTTAAACGGCTTGACTCTATCCCCATTTTGCGTATAATTATTCTGTTGGACACAAAAAAACGAGCAGAAATATTGCAAGCGCTTGAGAAAACCTCTCGAAGCGCTTGCCTTTGTTTGTCTCTTATACTAGCTGATTGTACTAGTATGTGGATACAGGCTCGAACGTAGCGATTTTTAATCTTGAGGAGATGACCCATTGGAAACCAAGGGACTGACCGCACTCCGTATTAGCCTAGCCTCACCTGGAACGATTCTATCATGGTCGTATGGTGAGGTGCTGAAACCCGAAACCATCAACTACCGCCGCCTGCGGCCGGAAAAAGATGGTCTGTTCTGTGAAGCCATTTTTGGTCCGCAACGTGACTGGCAGTGTTACTGCGGCAAATATAAGAACCCCCGTTACAAAGGCATTGTCTGCGATAAGTGTGGCGTGGAAGTCACCCGCGCTGCGGTACGCCGCGAACGCATGGGGCACATTGCGCTTGCCACTCCGGTCGCACACATCTGGTACACGCGCCGTATTCCGTCCTATTTGGGAATGCTGCTCGATATTTCGCGTCGCAACCTCGACCGTGTATTGTACTTTGCCCAGTATATTGTTACCTATGTGGACGAGGAAGCCCGCAATAAAGCGCTCAAGCGCATTGAAGATGAAATCTCCGTCTCAGAGCGTGAACAGGCAACATCCATCAATTCGAAGATCGCCGAAATCAAGACCAAACGCGATCACACCTTGAATGACATTAAGCAAAAGACATCAAGCCTTGAACAGGGCTATGATGAAGTCATTGGCGAGAAACTTGACCCGGTCATCAAGGAAGGCCAGAAACTCGAGAAACTCCTGCAAGGTCAAATGGGCGAAGCTGCCAAAAAGGCAGTGCTCTTTGAATTGACCAATGAAAAGATCCTGGACGCCGGTGACAAGGTCAATGCCAAGCACCTGACACAGGTGCAGAAGATCGTTCAGAAGAACATCGAAACAGTTGAAAACGAATTAAAAGACCAGCGCGCCAGGGAAATCGAAGAACTCAAGATGGAGATGGGCCGCGTCAAAGCAGACGCTGACATGCAGATGGAAGCGCTCCGCTCGCAGTTGGAAGACCAGTCATCTGCTTCATCGAATCAATCATCCCGCATGCGTGATGAGCTCATGGAATTGCGCCCCTTCACCTTTATTAGTGAAATCCGCTACCGTGAACTTAAGCAGCGCTGGGGTCAGGTCTTCCGTGCCGATATGGGTGCCGAAGCCTTCTATGACATTCTTGAGCGCCTTGACCTCGACAAACTCTCAGAAGAGCTGTGGCACGAGGTACGCAATACCAAGTCCAAGCAGAAGCGCAAAAAGGCCACAACCCGCCTCAAAGTAGTGGAAGCCTTCCGCCGCTCAGGGAATCGTCCCGAGTGGATGATCCTGACAGTTCTCCCTGTCATCCCGCCCGATCTGCGCCCCATGGTGCAGTTGGATGGTGGACGCTTTGCAACATCTGATCTTAACGATCTGTATCGTCGTGTGATCAACCGTAACAATCGTCTCAAGAGACTGCTCGAACTTGGCGCCCCGGATGTCATTATCCGCAATGAGAAGCGCATGTTACAGGAGGCGGTGGATAGTCTCATTGACAACTCACAGCGCGGCAAGGCTCTTTCGCGCCGTGGCCGCCGCGAGCTAAAATCCCTGAGCGATATGCTCAAAGGCAAGAAGGGACGTTTCCGTCGCAACCTGCTCGGCAAGCGCGTGGACTATTCCGGTCGTTCCGTGATCGTGGTCGGCCCACAGTTGAAACTGTATCAGTGCGGCCTTCCCAAGAGCATGGCTCTTGAACTGTATCGACCGTTCGTGATCGCGCGGCTTGTGCAGAACAATTATGCCGCCAACGTAAAGGGAGCGCGTCGCTTGATCGAGCGCAACCGTCCTGAAGTTTGGGAAGCACTGGAAGGTGTCATTGGCGAGCGCCCTGTCTTATTGAATCGTGCGCCTACCCTGCACCGTTTGGGTATCCAGGCATTTGAACCGCTTCTGATCGAAGGCTCCGCGATCCAGCTTCATCCGCTTGTTACCACAGCTTTCAACGCCGACTTTGACGGCGATCAAATGGCTGTCCATGTTCCGCTTTCGCAAAAGGCAGTCAAGGAAGCGCGCGAACTCATGCTTGCTTCCAAAAATCTGCTTAAGCCAGCAGACGGCGAACCGATCATCTCGCCGTCGAAGGATATGGTACTGGGTGTGTACTACCTGACCATGAAGCAGAAGGCCAATCACAAAGGTGATGGACGCGCCTTTGCCAGCATGGACGAAGTCGAAATGGTATACACGCTTGGCCAGGTGGAAGTCCATTCGGAAATCAAACTCCTCGCTTCATCCTGGTATGCCGACAATGGTGACCGCCTGGACGAACCTGTCACGCGCATCATCGACACGACAGTCGGACGCGTGCTTTTCAACCGCATCCTGCCCCCGGAAGTCCAGTTCGTCAACGAAAAGCTGGATAAGGGCGGTGTGAAGGATTTGATTGCAGAAGTCTACGAAGTCTGCGGCCAGGAACAGACCACTGAAGTGGCAGATAACATTAAATCGCTTGGCTTTGAATATGCGATGAGATCGGGCACCACACTCGCGGTTGCCGATATCTCCATCCCACCGGAGCGCAAGGAAATCATTGAGAAGGCACTCACGGCCGTGGAATTGGTACAACGTGACTTTCGGCGTGGTCTCCTCACAGAGCAGGAAAAGAACGAACGCGAGATCGAGATCTGGCAGGCTACAACTGATAAAGTGGCCGATGCTGTAAAGCGACATATGGATCCGGACGGCAACCTCTCCACGATGGCTTCGTCTGGCGCCACGAAAGGTGGTTTCTCCACCATTTCACAGCTGGCTGGTATGCGTGGTTTGATGGCTGACCCATCCGGGCGCATCATCCCGATGCCAATCCGTTCGAACTTCCGTGAAGGGCTCACAGCCCAGGAATACTTCATCTCCACGCACGGCGCCCGCAAGGGTCTTGCAGATACGGCTCTCCGTACAGCAGATGCCGGTTATCTGACCCGCCGTCTCGTGGATATTGCCCAGGACATCATCATCAACGAACATGACTGTGGAACGCACGATGGCGTGTATGTTCGCCGCAAGGATGATGTTGCCGGCCAGACCATGAGCAGTCGTCTTTACAGCCGTCTGCTTGCTGAGAATGTCATTGACCCGAAGACGGGTGAAGTCCTTGGTCAATACAATAACGTTATTAACCAGGAAATGGCCCGCAAGATAGCTGCTTCCGGTATTAGTGAAGTCAAGGTCCGCTCCGCGATGACCTGCGAACTGCAGCACGGTATTTGTTCCAAGTGCTACGGTCTCGATCTGGGACGCGGCGCCATGGTCGAACTCGGCTCTGCAGTCGGTATCGTTGCAGCGCAGTCCATCGGTGAGCCTGGCACGCAGTTGACCCTGCGTACCTTCCATACCGGTGGTGTTGCCGCAACCGGCGCAGACATCACAACGGGTCTCCCACGCGTGGAGGAAATTTTCGAGGCACGCAAGATGCCGAAGGGTGAAGCCCTCGTCGCAGAGATCAGCGGAACCGTGCATATTAAGCAATCTGAAAAGTATGCAGACCTGCGTGAAGTGATCATTGAGCACAGCGAGCTGGTCAGCGATGAATACAGCCTTCCCGAAGACTGGAAATTCTCAGTCAAGGAAGAGGCTGAGGTGAAAGCCGGTGAAGTGCTGGCAACCCTGGACGACGCAAAGATCGTTGCCCAGCATGGCGGGCGCGTCCGCATTGAGAAGAAGGAACGCAAGGTCATTGTCTCCTACGATCAGCGTGAAGAGACAACCTACGATGTGCCAACCACGTCACGCCTGCTCATCAAGGACAACGATAAGATCGAAGCCGGGCAGCCTCTCACTGAAGGCTCACTCAACCCCCATCGCGTTCTGAAAATCCAGGGACGTGATGCATGCCAGATGTACCTGATGACCGAAGTGCAGAAAGTGTACCGCTCACAGGGTCAAAACATCCACGACAAGCACTTTGAAGTCATCATCCGCAAGATGTTGAGCAAGGTGCAGGTCACACGACCAGGCGATACCAAGTTCCTGCCGGGTGACACACTGGACCGCCTCCAACTGCGGAAAATCAATGAACAATTGCTTGCAGAAGGCAAACAGCCCGCAAAGTCTGGTGAAATTCTGCTCGGAGTTACAAAAGCTTCGCTCAGCACTGACTCGTTCCTTTCAGCTTCCTCCTTCCAGCACACCATCAAGGTGCTGGCGGGCGCCGCAATCGGTTCCACGACGGATCCGCTCTTCGGCTTGAAGGAGAACGTGATCATCGGCAAGCTGATCCCGGCAGGCACAGGCTTCGTACAAGGTCGTTTTAATGACAACGGCAACATGGATGTAGGCGAAAACGCCTCAACCCAGTGGCCTGAAATCTCAGACCCCACTGCAGCAGACGACTAGTCAATCAGGGCGACCGGAAACGGTCGCCCTTTTGATTTAAAGGGTATTGTTCAAGTGGCAGTAAAATGGACGCATGCCTCCTCCGCGTTTCGCATCGAAAAAGCCACAGGGACAGGTCACGCGCGGGAAGACTGCATCCAACCGACTGCGCCGCGTCGATAACTTCATCCTGCTGTACGAGCCCTCGCTTCTCACGCGGACCGATGGCCTGTTCGCCGATTCGATGTTCGTTGACCTGGGCTACGGCTTTGAGGCGCGTACCACGCTCGAAAGCGCGTCACGCTTCAGACGCCTGAATCCTGACCTGAAAATCCTTGGCGTTGAGATAGACAAGGAGCGTGTGGATAATGCGCGTCCTTTTGGCGACGAAAAAACCTTCTTCCGCCTGGGCGGATTCAACCTGCCGTTGAAGGAAGGGGAACATGTTCGGCTCATCCGTGCTTTTAATGTTCTACGCCAGTATGAAGAAGAGGATTTCGCTCCCGCCTATGAAAGAATGGCACAGTATGTGCTGACGGGCGGATTAATGATCGAGGGGACGTCCACGCCCTACGGTCAGATCTGGGCCGCGAACCTGGCACGCAGGCTGGAAAATGGACAGTGGGACATGGAGGCGCTGGTCTTCAGTACAAACTTTCATCTGGGGTTTGATGTTGGGGAATTTCAAACGATCCTGCCCAAAAATTTAATCCACCACGTTGTCAAAGGCGAGCTCATTTATGATTTCTTCGAAGCATGGAAGGCATCCACTGTGGAGACATCTGCCATGAAAACCTTTGGTCCAAGACAATGGTTCATTGCAGCAGCCGAACGAATGGCAGAGCGCGGCTATCCAATTGCATCCCAACGCAAATGGCTGACCCGGGGGTACCTGATCTGGAAACAAGATTAGAGTTTGGAACTAATTCCATAAATTAATCGTCCAGAGCGTAAGGGGATGATTACCTGTCTTTGGTATTGTTGTAGTCGTTATAGCTGAAAGGATGTAAACATGTTCAAATCCAACCCAATCCTTTTATCGGTAACCTTATTGTTGATTGCGTCACTCGCTTGTGCCGCACCGAGTGCTGTGCCCGCCACTGGCGACCCCAATACAGAAGTCGCAGTCATGGCGACTTTTGTGGCACAAACAGTGGTTGTAGCCCTCACACAGTCCGCTATCCCATCTGTCGCGCCTATCGTTATGGCATCAGAAACACCTGCATCCAGCATGACACCTGAGCTGCCAACACTAACCCCCACTGTGACATGGACACCAACACCCGTGTTCACTCCAACGCCTGTCATTCCATTGATCAGTGTTTCGG
The DNA here is from genome assembly GCA_039932795.1 of Chloroflexota bacterium. Taxonomy (GTDB): domain Bacteria; phylum Chloroflexota; class Anaerolineae; order Anaerolineales; family Villigracilaceae; genus Defluviilinea. The sequence continues at coordinate 1,052 of JBDTPH010000072.1, read as the reverse complement.
TAGCCACCAACTGCCGCGTGGGACCGGGTAAAGTGTATGACCGTGTGGGCGCTCTGTTGGTGGGCGAGGTCGCCGAAGTCTATGGCCGTAATAATACGGGCAATTACTGGTACATCCGCAACCCGACCCGCAACACGGAATTTTGCTGGCTGTGGGGAGAATATGCCAGCCTGGCTGGGAACACCGCCGCACTGCCGGTTTATACTCCTCCACCCACGCCCACACCAATGCCCAACTTCGAAGCCGACTACGGCGGCAGGGATACGTGCGTCGGCTGGTGGGTGGACCTTGACCTGTATAACAGCGGTGGCATTACGTTCAAGTCCGTTGCGCTCACAGTACGAGACACAGATACAGATGTCAGCCTGTCCCTCTACACGGACGGCTTCACCGATAACGATGGCTGTCTCGACTCAACAACAAGAGATAATCTGAATCCCGGCGCATCGCGGACGGTCAGCTCGCCTGCCTTCACCTATGATCCAGACGGACACAAGCTCCGTGCCACGGTTACATTGTGCTCCAATACCGGTCAGAATGGCACGTGCGTGACCCAGGTCATCACATTTACCCCCTAACGTAAAAGGGCAGGCAATTAGCCTGCCCTTTCTTTTTTCACTTGACGTGTTAACCCTTTCCCCGTAAGATTATCCAGTTTATAGAACATACATTCACACAACGAAGCTTTGCCGCGAAGATTCTCTTTTTACGCTTGGGGCGATTGACTTTAACTTTTAGTCTTCGCGAACCTGATTTCTTTGGTGGAAAAAAAGGATTTCACATGGAACTTGGTTTAATCAAAAAAATAGACATCGATCATGAAATGCAGCAGTCCTATCTCGATTACGCCATGAGCGTGATCGTGGCGCGCGCATTGCCCGATGCACGCGACGGGCTCAAGCCTGTGCAGCGCCGTATTCTGTATGCGATGTATGACATGGGTATACGTGCAGACTCCACGTACAAGAAATCTGCACGTATCGTCGGCGAAGTACTCGGTAAATATCACCCGCATGGTGACTCGGCAGTGTATGAGGCGATGGCACGCATGG
>JBDTPH010000071.1:0-3720 GCA_039932795.1 Chloroflexota bacterium | reverse complement strand
TGAAGACCACCCACTGGACATGGGAATCAAAAGCGTTCGATGTCCCCTGGCGCGACACTCCCGTAACCATCGGGAAGATCAACCAGATCAATAACTTCTGCATTGGCTCACAGGGCAACGAAAACAAGTGTATGTCCTGCCATGCAGGCTATGGTTGGGAAGAGGGAAAGGAAAATGCCCTGGCGAATCAGGAAAACGTGGATTGTCTGGCCTGCCACGCAGATACCGGCGCGTATGGCAAGGGCCTGTTTGGCAATCCGGCCGAAGGCGTTGACCTGCTGGCCGCGGCACGCTCGGTCCGTGCGCCAACACGCGAGAACTGCGGCAAGTGTCACTTCGATGGCGGTGGCGGGAACGGCGTCAAGCACGGCGATCTCGATGAGAGCCTGTACTTCCCCTCTGAAAACAACGATGTTCATATGGGCGGCAATTCGAATATGGAATGCACAGACTGTCACTGGACAGACGACCATCAAGTCCTTGGACGCATGCTGGCGGACAATTACACAATCGACCCGAAGGAACAAGTCTCGTGCGAACAGTGCCATGTCAATCAACAGCATGAGGATGAACGCATCAACACACATCTCTCTGCTGTTGCATGCCAGACCTGCCACGTCCCTGCACTGGCTCTCGAAGACCCGACCAAGATCTATTGGGACTGGTCACAAGCGGGCCAGGAGGGCCGCGTGGACGATCATTTCACTTATCTCAAGATCAAAGGTGAATTCGTCTACGATAAAAACTTTGCGCCCACCTATCTCTGGTTCAACGGCAACAATGAGTATCGCTACATCCTGGGCGACAAGGTTGATCCCGAGGGAATCACCTATATCAATAAGCCTGCCGGCAACATCAAGGACGCCAATGCAAAGATATTCCCATTCAAGCTGCACATCGCCAAACAACCTTATGATGTTGTGAACAAGTATTTGCTCCAGCCTGTCACGTCCGGTAAAGACGGTTTCTGGACAAACTTTGACTGGAACAATTCATTTGAGATCGCAGCACCCATCACCGGCCTGGAATACAGCGGTCAATATGCTTTTGTGGAAACCCACATGTACTGGCCCACGACTCACATGGTGCAGCCTTCCGAAAACGCGCTGCAATGCGACTCGTGTCATGGTGAAGAAGGACGGCTCGATTGGTCAGCCCTCGGTTACCCCGGCGATCCCATCGAATGGGGCGGAAGGGATCAATGAAGGACATGAAAACAACTACTCGCAACCTGCTCATCTTTTTTGGATTGCTCATCGCAATCGCCGCCATCGGGATCCGTTCCGCGCTTGCCAAGCCAGCGCCTGCTCCCGTTGAACAGGCATCTCCCCTTCACCCAACCTTCGCCATGCTCGACCAAAACGGTGAAAATGTTTTGACCTCCGCTGACGTGGTCTCCACCATGCAGACCTGCGGTCAATGTCATGACACCGAATTCATCCAGAGTCATGCCTTCCATTCCGACCTGGGGCTGAGTGACTACAAGGAAAATGGCGGATATAACGCCAGCACAGGCACCTTCGGCAAATGGGATCCACTCACCTATCGCTTCCTTTCCCAACAGGGAGATGGACGGCTTGACATGGGCACTCCCGAGTGGCTCATGCTATACGGTGACCGGATCGTCGGCGGCGGACCTGCTGAAACATCACGCGCTGGCAAACCCCTGACCGAAATCGGGGGTGGAAAAAACAATCCCGAAAAGACAATCCTTAACAAGAATGGCTCGACCGCACTATGGGACTGGGAATCATCAGGCACCATGGAGATGAATTGTTTCCTTTGCCATCTCGAAAATCCGAACCTGCAAACCCGCAAGGATTACATCAGCGTTGGCGGCTTTGGAGATGCCAGCATGGCAACACTCGATGGCACTGGAATTGTGATCCGGTCCGCTCAAGATGGCGGATTAAATTGGAACACGGAAGCATTCGATGAAAATGGCGAAATCAAATCTGATTTCATCAAAATTCAAGACCCAACCAACGCGAATTGCGCCGCATGTCATGGCGAAGTTCACACGAATATAGGTGAGCCCCTTACCATCCCGTCCTACGACTTAAGCAATCCACAAACAGCGACAACAGGGCAGGTCATCTCGGCACAAAAGATCTCTGATTCAGGTTTGAACAGTAGCGGCAAGGAAGATCTCAGCCGCTCCTGGGACATTCACGCCGAACGACAACTGCAATGCACTGATTGTCATTATGCATTGAACAACCCTGCTCACTCGGATGAAGCTCAAAAGGCCGAGCCCGATCATCTTCTCTACGATCCGCGTGTCTTGGATATTGGTGAATACCTGCAAAGACCGAATCATAACCTTGCACGCGGCGAGAGCGCTCAATTCAATGTTGCCCCCGAACAAAAGGGAACCATGCGCCGCTGCGAGAACTGCCATGATGCCAGCAAGGGTCATGCCGACTGGCTTCCCTATATTGACGCACACATGGCGGCAGTGGCCTGCGAAACCTGCCATATCCCGCAGATGTACGCGCCTGCCATCCAATCCTACGATTGGACAGTCCTCACACCCGACAGGCAACCTGTCAAAGTCTATCGTGGCGTGGAGGGCGACCCGAATGCAGTCACCTCGCTTGTCACGGGATACAAACCTGTTTTATTGAACCGCACCAATACCGATGGACAAAAACTGCTCGCGCCATACAACCTGATCACCACCTACTACTGGGTCTATGATGACGCCAATGGGAACAAGCGCCCGGTTCGCCTCCTGGACCTTGAAACTGCCTTCTTCGAAAACAGCAACTACGCGGCGGATATTGTCTCTGCATTCGACACAGATAGCAACGGCTCAATTTCCAATGATGAACTCGTTATAGACTCTTCTGCAAAAGAAGAGTCTGTCAAAATAAAACTTGTTTCACTGGGAATCAACAATCCGCGCATCGAAGGCTTAACCCAGCCGTACAGCATCAACCACAATGTGACGCGCGGCGAGAACGCGGTCAACGACTGCACCACCTGTCACAGCGCTGACTCACGCGTGTCGCAGCCGATCAAACTGGCGAATTACTCTCCGAATGGAGTCCTGCCCGTCTTTGACACAGCCAACAACGTCAAGGCTTCCGGCGAAACCATTCAAGGCGGGGATGGCGCGGTGTACTACAACCCCGTCCCTGCCAATGACAGGATGTACGTCTTTGGCTCCAGCCGCGTCAATTGGATCGACTGGCTTGGCGCGCTGTTGTTCGCAGGCACGCTTCTCGGTGTGATAGGCCATGGGACGTTGAGATATTTCTCGTCACGGAAACAGGTCAGGGGTCCAGTCATAACTGAGCGAGTCTACATGTACGAATCCTATCGCCGCTTTTGGCACTGGCTGCAGACCACATCCATCGTCATCCTGTTGTTCACAGGCTTGATCATCCACAGACCCGATATCTTCGGCGCATTCTCATTTCGCGGCGTTGTCACGGTTCATAACGTGATCGCGGTCATCCTGGTGGCGAACGCGCTGCTCGCGGTTTTCTATCATGTCGCAACCGAGCGGGTGCGGGAATATATCCCACATCCCTATGGTTTCTTTGATGATGCCATTGTGCAGGCAAAGTATTACATGGCGGGGATTTTCAAAAACCAGCCTCATCCGTTCGAAAAGCGACCCGACAGCCGCATGAACCCGATCCAGAAGATGACATACTTTGGCATTCTAAATGTACTCCTTCCGCTGCAAATGTTGACCGGCGCGTTGATGTG
>JBDTPH010000070.1:0-6539 GCA_039932795.1 Chloroflexota bacterium | reverse complement strand
ATTCCCACCGCCCACCAGCCCCGCGTGTGATATGGTGTGATGCGGCGCCCGGAATGGCCGATGACGGATCAAGGGCGCGCCCGCAGGAAGCTGGTCTGCTACAGAGTATATGCGTGTGACATCCAGTGATTCGTCAATGCTCATCTCGGGCAGAATGCTGGGCATCGCCCGAGCCAGCAACGTCTTTCCGGCGCCGGGACTCCCAACAAGAAGGATGTTATGGACAAAAAGCCATACACTTTTCCGTATCGATTCCTTATACGGCAGGTACGGTTCAACGACTCAAAAAAGATAAATGCGCTCCCAGTTTTTAAGGAGCGCATTTATCTTGATTAAATAGAAGGTGCTGAAGTTACTTTACAGTAAAAACCATATGCATGCCGCGCGTGTAATGAGTGTTCTCGGCGGTATTACAAATCAGCACGTACCTTCCCGGGTCCAAAGTCACAGTCAGGTCTTTGGAGGTACCCTGCTCCACGTCCTCGACCTCGTTGATAAATGTGATCCCGGTGCCCTCTTCGTCCACAATATTTTCAGCCGTGAGCGGCAATTGATCTTCGGGCAGGTCGGTTTTGAATATTACAAACTCGTGAACCAAGTCAGTCGCTTGGTTAGTAACGTGGAAGACGACATCGCCAGCTTTGACGGAGTCTGTTGACAGTGCGATTTTATAGGTAGTAAGGGTAACGTCCACCTTGCTGGGGCCGCTGCTGCAGCTTGTGAGGGTGGTAACAGCAAGCATGACAATGATCATAAGCAATTGCATTGACTTGCGAGTTTTCATTTTCTCTCTCCTTTTTGAGAATCTATACAGGATTTGGATTTAGGCATTCTCCGAACGGTCACTAACATCAGCGCAGTAGCGAATATTGCGACAGTCACCTTCCTTTCAATAACTTGCGACAATGGGCATCACGATCATCATGATCAGAATCAGCGGTATGGAGAGCACAATACCGGCAACGAAAAGATAGGTAAAGATACGAGAATCGAACTTTAGGTGCATGAAGTACAGGAGGACAAGGATTGCTTTTACCAGCGACAGCACTATCAATACAGGTATTTTGATGGCCTCCTGTTGCACATAACTGACCATCGTTTCCACCAGTGTGAATCCTGCCAGCAGAAGAAAAATGCCGAGATAATTTGGCCGTCTTCCGGTCGTTGCGTGTGCCATTTTGCCTCCTTAGATCAGGTAAATCAGGGTGAACAGGACGATCCAAACAATGTCCACGAAATGCCAATACAAACCGAAGTTTTCTATACCGAGGTGGCTTTCCTTTGTATAAGGTCGACGCCGGTGACCTGCCAGCAGGTAGAACACCCAGAGCACACCGATAAAAACGTGTGTTCCATGAATACCCGTTACCGTAAAGAATGGCATCCCGAACGTGCTGGAAAAGGTCAATCCGTCGCGGAAAAGGGATATCCATTCGAATGCCTGCCCTGCCAGGAACAGCACAGCCAGGAGAATGACTACGATAAGATTGTTGCGCATGCCTTCCTGATTGCCAAGCTCAATCGCTTCCAAACCACGCACCACAAAATAGCTGCTTGCCACCAGAACGAATGTGTTGATGGCAATAACCGGTATGCTTAGAAGGGACCGGAACTCGGCATCGTAGTTGGAATTCACAAGTCGGGTGAGAGCGAAAATCAGGATCAGGGAAGTAAAGAAGACCACTTCACCGCCCAGGAAAACCCACATTCCCAGCTTGGTGTTTTGGCTCTGCGGTACGGGCATGAACTTTGATGATTCACTCATGATCGATCTCCTCTTCGGCACGGTTTTCCATTGCCCATCCGCCGATGGCCACCAGTAAAACGAGAATTCCTACAATGCTGAAAGTAACGCTGGAAACAAAGCCAATCGCAATCAGCACAAAACTACCTGCCAATACGATTGGCCAGATGCTGGGACCCGGAACATGAATATCATGATTTTCTTTCATCGCGACTCACTCCTAAAACGCGGATTTGATGCCAATTTGTCCGCAGGATGGTTTTTATCTCTCTGGAACCAAATAAGAAATGTAATGCCAAGCGCCAGTAACAGGATCATGTGAGAAGGAAGCCACATCAACAGCCCACCCAGGTGCTGGTCTTCCAGCGGACTCAATCCAAGAATTCTGGGGGCTTGCCTATAAAAAGCATACAGAGGCGAAGTAGAAAAAGTGATAAGCGCCGCGAGACCGGTGCACGCCATGGTCACAAAAAATATGTAAATCATCCGGAGCGGGGCGGATGGTTTGGAGAGTATTGTTGAGGACGGACCGGCAATGGGCCACCAGCCAATCAGTGCACCGCCAATGAAAGTCAGATGCTCAAAGATATGGATTCCTTCATCGCTCTGTGCCAGATTAAAGAATGCAGGAATATGCCAAAGCCACATGACCCCCACAAAGCTAAAGAAAGCAACAGGAAGCGCTGTGATCTTTCCAGCCAGAATCTGGGGCAATTTTGTGAGAATCTGATCTACCAGCCAGCCTGGCATGCCTGCCAACCATAAAGGAGAGGTAAAGAACATCAGCAACAAATGCTGAACCATGTGTGCGCTGAACAGGTATTCATCACCGAGTCTATCCAGTGGAGAAACCAGGGCAAGCAGCCCGATCAGTGTACCGCCATGGAACGCCATCTGCTGAATCAGCCTGGGCGCCTCGCCCCATGAAAAATGACGGCGCAATGGACCAATCGCCAGGCAGTAACAAACTGTCCAAATGCTAAATCCCACAACCACACTGGGATACCAAGTCCAGCCTATCTGCATAAGTTCCTTCATATCAAATAGAGGGCGCCAAACAGGACAAGCCAGACAGCCACAACATAATACCAAAACCATGTGCCGAGTACGATTGCATCATGATGGGTCACCGAAAAGTCGCCCAGTTGCGCCCGTAGAAGATTAATGATCAGGAAGACGAGACCTGCGAGAACGTGCAATCCATGGAAACCTAGCAAGGTGAAAAAAATCCCGCCATAGGACTGATCATTTATGTGCATGCCGCCGCGACTGAATTCATAGATCTGTCCGGCGATAAAAATGAATCCAAGCAGGACCGTGAACAGCAGGTAACTTTTCAGGGTCGATGTTTTTCCGCGCCGGATGCTGCTAGTCGCGCGCCAGGCAAAGAATGTACTGACGAACAGGATCAGTGTGTTTGCGAGGGGAATGATTAAACGTCTGAGCGTGTGTTCTACCGGCAAAATCGCTTGGTCCCGCAACGAAATATAAGCAACCAGCATCGTTGCAAAAAATATGGACTCCGATGCCAGGATTATGAAGAGTGCCAGACTGCCAGTGCTTAAGCGGTTTATGGAACGAGGCTGCATCAAAATATTCATTCCTCGACTCTCCAATCCGCCAGCTCAGGATGTTTCTCATCCCAAAGGGGACGACGGCTGCGCACACTAGGGATCTCTGCAAAGTTGTAGACAGGCGGCGGAGATGCCGTCTTCCATTCCAATGTGAATCCATCCCAGGGATCTTCTTCGTTGGTCGCCGCCATACGGAGCGAAGCGAAAAAGTTGACGATGAAAATCATTATGCTGGTGGCGATGATGAATGCCCCAATCGTCTCGACAAAGTTCCAGACCTCCCAACCGCGGCCTGCCCCATAGGTATAAATACGGCGCGGCATGCCTTGCAGGCCAAGAATATGCATGGGCATAAAGACCAGGTTCATGCCGATGAACATCAACCAGAAATGCCATTTACCCAACCCTTCCTGCAAACGGCGACCTGTCATCTTTGGGAACCAGTAATAGACCCCAGAGAAGATGCCGAAGAGGGCCCCTCCAAACAACACATAATGAAGATGGGAAACAACATAGTAAGTGTCAGTGAGCTGCCAGTCCACAGGGACGACGGCAAGGTGGATTCCGTCAAGCCCCCCGATCAAAAACATAGCCACGAACCCAATGGCAAACAACATGGGTGTGGCAAATCGAAGCTTGCCTTTCCACATCGTCGCAAGCCACGCAAATATTTTAACTCCGGTGGGGACACCAATCAGGAAACTATCGGCTGCAAAGAAGAGCAATGTGGTGGATGGCATCCCGGTGGCGAACATATGGTGCGCCCAGACGGTGAAACCGAGGAACCCAATCGCGATCGCGGAAAAGACAACAGCCGGGTAGCCAAACAGGGGTTTTCCCGAAAAGACAGGGATTACTTCTGAAACGATGCCCATCGCTGGCAGAATCAGGATATAGACCTCGGGATGACCAAAGAACCAGAAGAGGTGTTGCCAGAGAAGAGCGCTTCCACCCTGCACCACATTGTAGAAATGCGCGCCCAACTGACGGTCCAGGAAAAGCAAAAGAACGGCTGTCGTCAGGGAGGGCAGGGAGAAGACTGCCAGGAACGAGGTGACGGTCATCGTCCATACGAATAAGGGCAGTCGGGTTAGGGAAAGGCCGGGTGCCCGCAGCTGAATGATGGTCACAATGAAATTGAGGGAACCAATGGTTGTAGCCAAGCCAAGCATCAGAATTCCCAGAATCCAAAAGTCCATACCGTGGGTTGGTGAATAAAGTTTCTCTGTGCCTGGAGCATAACTAAACCAACCAAAATTGGGCGCGCCCCCGAAGACGAAGCTGCTGTACATGAAAAGACCGCCAAAAAGGAATGTCCAAAAACTCAGGGCGTTTAATTTCGGAAAGGCCATGTCCCGCGCACCGATCATCAAAGGGACCATATAATTGCCAAAACCAGCTGCCAGAGGCATCACGACCAGGAAAATCATGGTGGTGCCATGCATGGTGAAGACCTGGTTATATGTGTCTGGGCTGAGGAATGTGTTTTCCGGTCGGGCCAATTGGATACGGATCAATAACGCCTCCAACCCTCCCACCAGGAAGAATAACGACGCACTCAACAGATACAGGATGCCGATGCGTTTATGATCCACCGTCAAAAGCCATGAAATCAAGCCACCTACGACCGGCGCCCGCCTTTTTACAACAATGTCTGTTTGAGCTGTCATTCTTTCGCCTCGTTTAGTCTATTTCAGCAGGAGCAGATATGCGACAAGTTCATCGATTTCTTGCGGAGTCAATTTAAGATTCATGTCATTTTCGGGCTTCATTGGCTGCGTATCATGGAGCCAACTTCGCAGGTTCTCTTCGTTCAGATCGTAGGTTGCTCCCGCGAACGTAGAACGCGAGAATAGGTGCGCTATATTGGGTCCAACCTTCGTCTCTGTTTCGCCCGGATTTAAGGAATGGCAGGAAGCGCATAATGTCGATACTAACTTGTAACCAGCCTGTTCGTCTTCGGTCTGGGGTTGAGGGACCGGCTTCTGTTGATTGGCAACCCAGGCATCGAAGCGATCCTGCGAATCGACGACCACGTTAATTCGCATCATCGCATGTTCCGTTCCGCAAAACTCGGCACACTGACCAAAGAAGTTACCTGTCTGATCGGCAGTCAGCCACATACGGTTGGTCTGACCGGGAACCACATCGGTTTTTCCGGAAAGCTGCGGCACCCAGAAGCTATGGATGACATCCACGGAATCAAGAGTGATTTGAACAGTCGCCCCCACAGGAATGTGTAATTCATTTGCGGTTTTGATCCGCAGGTCAGTGTAATCAAATTCCCACCACCAGCGGTGTCCGATCACGTGCAGGTTAATGTCAGTTGCAGATGCCGCAGGCGCCGCAACACTTTTCATTGTTTGAACAGTCATGGCGAATAATACAACGGCCACCAAAACCGGGATTGCCGTCCAGGTGATCTCTAACTTGGTGTTTCCATAGATTTGTTGGGGTAGTGTGTCATCCCCTTTGAGCTTGCGGTCCCGGATTAACACCCAGATCAGGCAGATTTCAACGAAGACGAAAACTACCAATGCCATGATCAGAATATTGTTATATAGTTTCGCTTCGTGTTCGGCAATCGAGGAGGCAGGATTCAGAAACGAGGGGGATGTGCCACAGCCGCTCAATATGATTCCCAAGGCAAATGGTGCACACTTATGCAAAATCCTCATGCAAACCACCTCCATGGCTATTGTCAGATATGAATCATTAGAGCGAAATTAATCACAAATATTGTAGTATTAAGGTCAACAAAATCTATAATAATTCGGGGCTAAAAAAGGGCTATCTTTAATTGGAAAAATAACTAGTCATATTCCGCAGCAAGACTAGTTATTTTTATGTACGCAGTTGCAGGAAGTGAAAAGTGAGATTACGGACTAAAACTATATTTCGTCAGCTTATGACAGATTATTGTACCGCCCTAGTGATTGGATGCTGGGGTGGATGCGATCCCATGGCGCCGGGCATATTCGGCTGCCTCACGGCGACTGTGGAAATGAAGCTTGACCAGTATGTTTCTCACATGGTTCTTCACAGTGTTTTCACTGATTACCAATCGCTCCGCGATCACCTGATTGGAGGCGCCGTTCACCAGTTCGCGAAGCACCTCCACCTCGCGCGAGGTGAGTGCCACCGTATCGCCCGAACGGTGCGGGGATAAATGGGCGAACTCATCCAGGATACGGCGTGCGGTGGTACCGGAGATGCCGGCC